>JBAWVF010000188.1:0-7344 GCA_037147415.1 Rhodospirillaceae bacterium
CATCCCGGCGCCTATCCGAAGAAGCCGACCCGGTGGGCGATGGCGGTGGAAATGCGGCGGATCAGAGTGTAGATACCCCCCATCGGCTGAAAAATCCGCTCATTTTCAAATTGATAGCTCTGGCTGTCATCGGAGCGGTAATCGGCCGGTTCGCCGAAATCCTCCAGACTGGCCGGGGGCTCGGTGCGCGGGAAGATTTCCTCCAGCGCGGTCAAGACCGGCGCGATATCAAGATGAAGCATGCGGTTGACCAGCATTTTCAACGTGACATCGTGACGGGAGGAGAAGTCCGGTACCCGCATCGCCAACAGGAACAACTCCTGAATTAAAGCCAGCCGAATCGCATGCAATAAATTGAGCGCGGCCCAGGTTCGGTCTGACACCAGCAGGTCGCAGCCGGGCGGAATTCCTCCCTCGGCGCGCAGAGTATCAAGCGCATCGCGCAACACGGTCAGGTCGCGCTGAAGCTTGCGCAGCACCTTGTTTTGACGCTCATGCAGGCCGATCGGCTCCAAATGATCGGCCAGACGCATAACAGGCCGCAACCGACGCGAAGTCGCTTCGGGATCCCCACGGGCACCGGCGCGCGCAATCCAAAACCCCGGATCATGCATGGTGATATAGCCGTGCATGATCCGGGCATCACTGACCGCGGCGCCATACTCGGCAATCCCCAAAATCAGGCGAAACCGTTCGGACCGACGGTATAAATTGCGGAAATGCTCGGGGTCTTTGCTGATGGCGGCACCCAAACCGCCGATACTGTTGGCCAGCAAGCCCAACTGCATCAACGTGGCATTGTGGGGAATCGCGCGGATTTGCCCGGCTTTAGCGTGGTCGATTTCGCTGGAATCCTCATGCTGGCGCCGCGAGTCCCGACTGCCCGACTTAAACAAGAGATTGGCGCCAAACGCACTGAGCAACACGCCATAATTGGGGTCGTTCATCAACTCGACCTGGAAATCCTTTACCGTTGTAAAGAATTCCCGAATATAGGTGCTTTCTTCGTAATACGGATCATCGACCCGGGTCGGGGCCGGGGTCAGTGCATGCTCCAGTAGCCGGGTCACCACGGCAAAGGCGCCGGTCGGATTGATGAAGGGCAGGAAACCATCGCCGCCCTGGAAGCTGACCTCCTGCTTAAACGCAATGCCGGCTTCGGCTAATTTGGCGCGGGTAAAGGGCGGATTCACATAATTGAGGCGTTGCACCAACCCGGCCGGATGCGCGCCGCGCCCGATCGACTCGCCATGGGTGTCGAAAATCACCAACTCGACATTCTTCAGGCGATGGCGCGACATCACTCGGATCAGGCGCAGCCGCAAGCGTTCGATGGAGGCCACCGCCGCGGTCTGTCCCAGATAACGCCCGGCGTCGGAATAACCGGTCTGCACGCAGATTCGCCCGCGCTTTTCAATATAGGCACGGTAATGGCGGTTTTCGAGCAATTGATCGATGACCCGGCTGCCGCCTTTCAGCGCCTTTTCAGTCTCGAACAAAGGTGAAATATCAACATTCTGCTCAACTCCGAACATCTTAGCAAAGTATAGTGCCGTCAGCACTGTGAAAGCACTCTCGCATTCGGCAATAAGAAACCGGATCGGCGCACTGCTATCGCTGTATTTCAGCATTTGCGCAACGACCATGAACAGTTGCTTAACCGAGGTCCGTTCGACCAGCAGCGACGCGAAATTGATGTTAACCGGCTCGCATGAATCCAGTAATTCGCTGATCCGGTTCAAATAGGACTGACGGTGGCGCGGGTCGTTGGGATCGGCGGTCACCCCCACCGCCTTGCGGATCGCGTTGTGAACCTGTGTCGCATTGATGCGAACATGGGTATGCGCGAGGCCAAGTCCGTGATTGGCCAGTTCGGTGCGCAGCACGACAAGATCGCGGGCAATTTCAAACGAACAGGCGGGATCGATTTCCGGGGTCTCGGCGAGCCGGGCCAAGGAGCGATCAACCATTGAAATTAGAGGCTCCGCTTCCGTCAGCCTTAGCGTGCTGTTGCCGTTGTTTCCATACATGCGCCGGGAGATATCGCGCAAGCGGTCTCGCCATGCGGTATCGGAAACCATCGAGCCGAAGACCGGAATTTCGTCGCCGATCTGGTGGGCCGACATCGCGATTCGGCTCTCCATCAACTCCAGAGTATCGCGCAAAGCGTGTGCCAGCGGCCCGCCGGTGCCGACTCGGCGGCGCAGATGGCGTACCGCCGCCAAATAGCGCTCCAGCTGTGCCGCCTGCACCTTGAAGCGCTTATGCAGCATGTCGCTCCAGCGAATATCGGAGCGGCCGTCAAGGTCATAGCCGACCCAGGTTGCCACCGTCAGCAAGCGCGGCCGCAATTCGGTCCAACGATCGGGATAGAGCCGGTGGGCAACTTCGAACAAAATTTCATAGGCCCGGCGCAGCGCCTCTTCGATATTGGCGATCGCTTCGACTGACAACGCATGCTCGCGCGCTAACGACAGGTCGGCATCGGGGCGATGCTCGGCGCGCGTGGCGTGTGCGATCAGGGCCGCGCGCTGTTCGGCCGAAAGCGGGGCGCCATCGGCGCCATGGCCGGTCGCCATTGCTCCCAAATCGCGCATCAGCGGCGAAGACAGGCTGAAGGTCGGATGCGCAGTGATCACGATGCCAAAGGCCTCGCGCTCAACCCGGGCGTGGAAGGCTTCAAACGGAACCGGAGTCGCGCCGGGTTCACCCCGGGCCAATCCTTCGAACAGCGCCGCCAGCCGCCCGGCATTGTCGGCGGGCTTGGTTTCCCCCAACAGGCGTGCCAGACCGGTGGCGCGATCATCAAAGCCATCCACCGTCAAGCGCTGCACCAATTGTTCCAGCGCCGACGGCCCGATTCGGCCCTCGGCCAGTCGCCGCGCCAATGCCAGACCAAGCAACAGCACCGGGCTGCCCTGTGGATCGTCCCGGCTGGCGGCGGTCAGCCGCTGTAACTCGGCCGTTAACTCGACAATCAATCCGTCGAGATCGACATCGGGGTCGGGCGGAAAGCAAGCGGCGGCTTCGGGCAGACAGGGTGTCACGCGCGGAACGGAAACGACGTCAGTGGTCATGGCCGGCGACCCTCGGTAAAAGAAAGCGGTGTAGCGTGGCGTTCGCTCCGGAACTTGTCAATCTTCGCCGGCTTGCATCCGGGAACGAATCCGGGCTGACATTATCGGGCCGAATGCGGTAACCTTTTGCGTTGCAAATCAATAAGGCGCGTGAGCGGAACGGATTATGAGAGAGTTTCGCTGCATAGTATTCAATGATCGTGAAGTTATCACCGCCATTATCGACCGGAGGCGCCGACGTAAGGCTTCACTGCCGGTTGGTACGGCCAAGGATATCAGCTTTACCGAGTCCGCATCGGAAGGCTTGGTTTCCAGTGTTCGCATTGTTGACGATTATGGCACCCTGGAAACAATTCATGTCCGGTTAGAAGAAATCGTTGCGGCTTTGGTTGATTATTGTGTCAACCGCCGCATTCCGATTCCGAATACAGGGAACAAGTGGATAGAGTGGTTGAACGAAGGCGAATTAACGCTTATGATGAATGTCGAACAAAAGGTTCGAAAAAAGCATTTCGGGCTGCGCTATGCAAAGGCATAACCGGGTCATTTAACGTCGGTTATCAAGTCATTCTTAAGGACATAATGGGATTCGCCGCTTGGCATCCGGACCAAGGCAAAGGTCTGGGCCTCCCGGAAGCTGAATCCGCCGGTCTGAACCTTGGCGTCCGGCCATTCGAACTTACTGCGCAGGCGCGTCAGTGACGGTTCCGCATAAAGCGAGGCGCCCTTTTTCAGAATGGCATCGTGCCATCCCCGATTAAGCGGTGTGCTGGTCACCATGCCCGGACCGGGGGCCTCTCCCCAGGCCCCATCGGAGCGCGGGCAGAGCGTACCCTCAATCAGCGCCTCACGGATGCCGCCGACCGCCATGCGAAAGCTTCGGCATGCGGCTTTATCCGGGGGCGCCACATCGACATCGAAGCTCATGCATTTATAACTGCGCCCGCCCTGGCTGCCGGCAGGACCATAGGCGTCGATTAACAGGGCCTTGGCGGTTGCCTGCGCCTCCGAACCTACGCTCTGAGCCGATAGCGCCGACTCGAAATGAGCAGAGGTCACCGGTTCAAGGGTCGCGGTTTTGAACACCGACATACTCAGCACCGCTGCGGCCAACAGCATTAGAACTTCTTGCATCGGCAGAGCCCCTATCGGTTGGAAGTATTGCTACTGCCGCCAAAGACACCGGGATTTATTCCGGGAGATGTAAATTCACCGAGGTTTTTCAAAACCGCCCGGAAGTAAATTCCTTGAGAGGGGCCGGTGCCATTAGCATCCGTGAAGTCCATGTTGACGATGGCTTGCGCCAACACGCATTCATCGCCATAGGACAGGATGAACGATGAATTGCGCAAACCGGGATTGGGGGTTAACGCATCGGTTATGTTAAAGGTCGCGGCCCAATAGCGGGTCATCTGCGAACTGACGCCGAAACCGATAGTTTCGTTCGGACGTAAAAGGGCCAGATTGTTGGCATCCGGCAGATCGTGGTCATAGCTGTAGCCGGTGCTGAACGACAATTGCGGCTTGCCAACCGCCGCGGTCACGCTCGACCGGCGCGAGGTAAGGTCATTCGAGCGATTGCTGAAACGATAGTTGGTGTAGAGCCAAGGCGCCGGAGAAAGGTCGAAGCGGCCGACATAGTCGGAATGCCGGGTCTCAAGCCCGGTTCCCGCATCGTAAGGCCGATCGGAACTAAGCCGGTACTCCTGGCCGAAAAAAGCACTGGCGGCGCCTTCATTAAAGCCGAATACTCCTGTCCGTATACCATAGCTAGCGCGCTGGCCGCCTTCTTGCTTATCGGAGCCGACAAACCGGTTAAATGCAAACAGGGAGCTGTCGTCAAAAGCGACATCGAGGCTGTCTTCATTCGGAAAGCGATTCTTATTGCTGACCCGGGGCGCCACGGTAAGGGCTGCCATCGGCTCGATAATCTGCTGAGAAGACTCGCCGTTACGCATCAACGGATAGCTGAACTTGGCCTGGCCTTGGGGCAGTGCCCGGTATTCCCCGCCTCTGTCGAGGGCGCTCATTGCGGGATTACGCTGGTATTCGCTAAAGCTCCAGGCATCGCCGCGCAAACGTCCGGTCAAAGTAGTGACCAGGCCGGTTTCGGACTCCAATGTGCGGGACCATCCCGGTTCAAAAGATGCCCGAGTCGAGTTTGCACCGGTCAGTCGGGTCAGCCCGACCAGGCCCGACTCCATCGACCAACGTCCGCCCCATAAGGAATCGGGTTCGCCCAGCATCGAATAGCGGGCAAGCGGAGCGGCCACCGGCGCTTTTTGCGGGTTGCCGACTCGTAAATCCTGAAACCGGAGCGCCTGAATCCCGGCATAGTTTCGGCTGAAAAATCCTTCACCGAAGGCACGGCTGGTCAAGATACTGCTTTTATAGCCATAGAATTGGCGCATGAAATTAACGTCGCTGGCCGCATTCAGGTCACCGCCGACCCGCCACGAGTCGGTAATGTCGAACCGGGCCGTACCGGTCATGTAGCCGCGCCAGGACTGCGGAATAGCTCTATTGCTGCTGGTCTGTTGAAAATTATCGTCAGCATAAATGATGCTGCCGGCCAACTGCGCATAACCCTGCTCAAAGCGCTTGCGAACCTCGCCGCCCAGCATCGGCAAATGCCGGGAATACATGGTTGTTTCCATGGTCGCATCAAGATCGGGCTTTATGTCGAAATAATAACTGTCCCGAATAAAAAAACCGAGACCGGTGGTTGAACCGTACATCGGATACATGAAACCGCTACGCCGTTTCACCGTTGGATCGGCATGGGAAAAATAGGGCGTATAGAAAACCGGCGTTCCCAGTACGTCGATATAGGCATCGGTATAGCGCACGTCCTTATCGACATTGTCGTGCACGGCTTTATTTGCGCGGATTTGCCAAACCGGCGGCTCTTCCGGATGGCCTTTACACAAATAGCATGGCGAATAGGTGACATGGTTCATGCGCGTGTAGCGGCCGCCGGTTCGTTCCGCCTCGGTTCCGGCTGCCCGAGAATTGTCGTTCATGATCATGCGGACATTGTGGATGAAGCCCTCTCGCAGATCATCGGTCAACTCGGCGTAGTCCGAAAACATGACTTCGCCGTTCGGCTCGAACAATTTGACGTCACCGGTTGCAATAACCACTTTGGTCTTTTGGTTAAAAGTGACGGTGGAGGCATGAACGGTATGGCCCCCCCTTGACAGTTCGACATGGCCGCGCGCGATGACCAGCCCGAGCGATTCGTCGGAAACCAGTTCGTCGGCCGTCAGTAATGCCGGTTCGTCGGCGCCTTTCTTGCCGTCGGGCTTGTTTTGGGCGATATCCGGTTTAGCTCCGGTGGTCGGGACTCCGCCCTTCGGGGTTTCGGTGGTCGGATTGGCCGGCGCAGCGGCTAAGGCCGGCATGGTGGCCGTCATTAGACCGACTGCCAGCAGACCGGCAAAAAAACAGGTGGCGACCCGGCAGCGGCGCATGGGCAGTCGGTTCCTGATAGCCGCAATGGCGGCGGGGGATGGCGGCAATAAAACAAAGGCGTATTGGACCTTCGGTCATACCGCTCCGTCTGTCAACTCCCCCGGAAGGGCGTCGGGCATTCGAGCCGACCCCCGGGGGTTAAAGCCGTTCCGACCTGTGACGCAAAAACCATGCAAAGTACGCCGTTATCAGGAAAACGCCTTAAACGCGATTATCGTAAAGGTGTCACGCACGCCGGCCAGCGTTTGGATATGGTCGGTCACGAACCGACCGATATCGGTGTCGTCGGACAAGCAGCACTTCATCAGTAAATCATATTGTCCCGAGATCGAATGAACCTCCGATACCGGTTCGATCTGCTGGACCGCCTCGTCGGCAACTTGATAGGCCTTGCCGAGTTCGCATTTGACCATGACGAAGATCGTCTGCATGGGCTCAATCCTCTGCGCCGACGGGCTCCGATTCGCGGAGTATGCGTACCGGCCGCATCAGGAATGCCGGCATGTGATCACCGAAGCCGACCACGGAGGGGCCGTCATCCTCGTCATAACGCCGGCGACGGCGCAGTGATTCGGGGTCCGGACGCGGCGGCGGTTCGGGCCGGCGACCATTGGCCAGACGGCCGCCGGTCGGCGACTCGCTGTCGGTGGCTTGCGGGTAGGTACGGGGTTCGAAAGCGCGAGGTTCGGCGAAGCGCGGAGGTATGCTCTGTCGCGGCTCAATTGCTCGAAGGTCCGGTGCTCGAAGGTCCGGTGCTCGAAGGTCCGGTGCTCGAAGGTCCGGTGCTCGAAGG
>JBAWVF010000189.1:0-7246 GCA_037147415.1 Rhodospirillaceae bacterium
CCGCCTCCGAAGCAGGCCCTCTTGTGAAAATTTACAGAAAACAGGTTGCTCTGCCGCCTGTAGCGACGCCGAGTTGTCCCATGACAATTATGCGGCCCTGCGGGCGCAGATGATTTGTATCCGCAAGGAAAACGGCGACAAGATGGGCGTCATCCCGACCCACCTCGTGGTTCCGGCCGAACTCGAAGCCAAAGCCCGGCAAGTGGTCAAGAATGAAACCCGCATTCTTACCGTCGAGACCGGCAACCCGCCGGTGCCACAGTCGGTGCCGATTTCCAACGAATGGGCCGGTACGGCCGAAATGATCATGACGCCTTGGCTGTGATGTGAATGACGCGCCCTGTCCGGGTCATGACGGATGGGGCGCGAATTTCTATGACCACGGCGGCGAACGTGGTGTTAAACTGAGTCGTCGTGAC
Organism: Rhodospirillaceae bacterium; assembly: GCA_037147415.1. GTDB lineage: Bacteria > Pseudomonadota > Alphaproteobacteria > Azospirillales > Azospirillaceae > BOG-933. The sequence goes on from JBAWVF010000189.1 coordinate 420, forward strand.
CGCCGTGACAACCGGGAAATCCGCACGTCCGGTTGGGTGGGCCGAAAGGTCGACTCTTACGGGGAAGGTGGCGTCCCCCCTCGGCGGTCACGACGCGCCGACAGATCGCCACGAGCGACGGGTGCGGTATGATCGTACCGCGTTTTGTGCGGCCGAACCGGCCTCGGTTAGCGGGTTCCGTCTCAGAAAGTCGCGGGATGTCGCGGACAATCCCGCCACCGTGGCAGCTTAATTATAACCAGTGCAGAATAATTATAACCAGAGCACAGTCCGAATGCGACGTAAGGAGCGACTCATGACGCTGAATATTAAGACTCCCTTTTTTGGGACGAAGCCGATCCAACAAAATTGGGTCGAACTTGAGGGAACCCGGATTTCTTCGAAACACTTCCAATCATTTATTATTGATGGACTGAAAAGAAAGGTTCTCACTGTTGATGCCTATGCTGCAAATGATATTGTTGCTGCTATGGAGTTCTCTAAATGGCAAAGCCGCCAGGTTGATGCCGGTTGTCGTTTTCAGAGAGACGACGATGAGCTAACACTAGATATGTCAGTTTTATATTGGGAGGCTTTGATCGGGCAGTCTCTTTTTTTTGATAGCGACTATTTTATTAATGAGTCTAATGCGTTTTGTAATAAGATTGGTTGGTATGTCAGCAGTTATTCCATTTATGAAAATAATGCGAAGATTACATTTAAGGGGTTTTTAGGAAAGGTTAGAAAATACGTGCCGCGCTACCTGTATTATATGACAGCTCTTTGGAATAAGGAGGCCGTGTTGCGGGACGGGCTGTTGGCAAGTAGTCGGTTGAATCCGGAAGACGGTATTTATTATTGCGAATACGATGTTTTCCTTTTGAATTATGATATTGAATATATTCGCTCTGTTGCAGAATCTATGTATGATATTAGTTATGGTAGCGAGCGATGGGTTGCCGGTAACTTATCGCTTTTGCCGATTGTTGTCTTTCGGATCGATGCAAGAATGCTGCCGGTAGAAAGATTGCCTTTTTTTGAAGAAGATCATGGCGCGCTTCGCTGTTTTTCATATGTACCGCCAGCGGCGATTGATGCCTTGATGCATGAGGACGAAGCCTCAGCCGATGTGCCGAATCATGAAGATCGAGATGATGCCGGGGAAGTTGAAACTCTTCTGGATAAGGCCAGAAGGCTGGCTGAAAGACTGTTTTTAGGTAATTAATCGTGCACAGATTTTCTTGTAATTACTTCAGTGAGCGGCCTTTGAGTTTGAATACGAAGGTGATAACCTCGGCGACTGCCCGATAATGTTCGGCCGGAATTTCCTGATCAATTTCAACCGTATCATATAGAGCCCGCGCAAGTGGTGGGTTGCGCACGATCGGAATGTCATGTTCCTCCGCAAGTTTGCGAATGTTGGCAGCGATAAAATCAGCTCCCTTGGCCACGACGACCGGAGCTTTACCGCCGGTGGGGTCATATTGCATTGCAACTGCAAAGTGGGTTGGATTAGTTACGATAACGTCGGCGTGTGGTACTGCCGCCATCATACGTTGTCGAGCTTTCTGATAGCGCAGCCCTTTCAGCTTGCCTTTGACCAGCGGGTCGCCTTCCGTCTGCTTGTATTCGTCTTTGACCTCCTGTTTGGTCATCATCATTTTCTTATGAAATGTATGGCGCTGATATGCAAAGTCGATTGCAGTTATGACAAAGATAACAAGGAGAATGGCAAATACAAGTTTGAAGGCAATATGGTGTATTTCATTAAGTAGAGCAATGAAATCGAGCCCGATAAAATGTTCAAAGCGGGCAACAACCGGACTGAGCATTACATAGATGACAATACCGACGGCAATTAACTTGACCAGGTTTTTGCCCATTTCAACAGCTTGACGATCAAGCTGGAACAGGCGCTTGAAGCCGGCGATGGGACTGAGTTTTGCGAAATCAAAACGTACGGAGGCCCATGTGATATGGAAACCGATTTGAAGTGTGGTCGACAGTATACCGAGAATCATGAGTAGTCCCAGCGGTACTCCGGCAAATGTAATCACATCGATTGCTGATTCGGAAACGACAAGTCGGATGCTTTCGTTATCAACTGGAATATGATCAAAATCGCTTAGAAAGTGCTTTAGGCGTATGTTCAAACCTGAAATTAGATAAGGCGAAAGCCAAGCAATGATAATTAATATACCAAGCATTGCCATGAAGTGATTAACTTCACGGCTGATTGCAAATTGGCCTTCTTCATGGGCTTTGTCTAGTTTTCGTCCGGAAGGGTCTTCCGTTTTTGATGATTCATCTTGATCGTCCGACATATCCGTTACCGGTTAATGTCTGCAATCAAAGGGGAGGGTGCGACCATAACCCGATTTCGCCCCATTTTTTTTGCATGATACAGGGCTTCGTCTGCCGCTTCGTTAAGGGTGCTTCCGTCATCATAGTCTGGAAATGCGGCTATACCGGCACTGAATGTGCATGAAAATTCCTGTGAACCGGCTCTTTGTACCAGTTTTGAGAAAGCGCGGCGAAGCTGTTCGACTAACGTGGCTGCATTTTCTGTCGACGTATCTGGAAGAATGAGTAAAAATTCTTCACCACCATATCGGCCGATAATATCGGTTGTACGCAACCTGCGTGTGAGCAAGCGCGCCAAACTTTTAATGACTCGGTCGCCGACCGGGTGCCCATGAGTATCATTAACCCGCTTAAAATGGTCGATATCGAGCATTACTGCTGATAATGTTGAGTCTTGTCGACGAGCGCGGGTTATTTCATGCATCAAGCGGTCAGTAATACTGCTATGATTGAATAGACCGGTAAGACTGTCCCGCATCATTACCGATCTAAGCTTGCGGTAGCGCTCCGTGCGTGAAATAACCGCAGAAATTAAGTGCTCCGGCCGAATCGGCTTTTCCAGAAAGTCATCGCCTCCCAATCCAACAGCTTCCAGCTGCTTGTCGCGATCAGTCTCGGCTGATAGAAACACGATAGGTAAACCGACAAAGGCTTCCATTTGCCGAATAACCGCAGCCAGTTCCATCCCGGTACAGTTAGGCATATACATATCGAGCAAGACCAGCTCCGGCTCGAACTCCTGTAAAACCTCAATGGTCTGAAGTGGATTTGTTATGTGTTTGACTTCCATGCCGGCCCGCCGCATGACCAAAGCATTTAAAGCGCCCTGGAGACGGTCGTCATCGACTACCAAAATCCGCTCCGGGACCCGCGTCTGCTCGGTAGTCAGGTGGTCGAATAAATCTATGATGCCGGCGACGTCTACCGGTTCAACAAAAAAACCAATTCCACCGGCGCGTACGGCTTTCAAGCGCGCAGCCAAGTTATCGGTGTCGGAAAGAAAAACAACAGGACAAGATAGAGTCCTGCTCAGGCCTACCCCGGGTGATTGTTCGGTATTTAACAGCCCGATATTCATCAAGACGGCGGTTGCCGGGTGTTCCTCTAACCAAACCTGTGCCTCTGCCAGCGTCCCTAAGCTGCGTACCGTGTAGCCGAAATGGTCAAGTTGCTCGGCAAGCGCTGCATCCGGCGCCCCGAAAGGATCAATCAAACAGATCAATCGGCCGTTTCTGTTTTTGCGAGTGGCGTTATCCATGCCGGCCATCCCGAATTTCTCCGGCCAAACGATTAAATTCATCACGTAACTCGGCGATAGCCCGTGAGGGATCGAGCCCTTCTCCGAAATTGCCGTTTTTCGTCGCAATTTCCAACTTCTGGCAAAGCCGGGAGAAGTGCAGGGCGCCAAAGCTTCGGCTGGCCCCCTTCAGTGTGTGCACAATTTCATGCACCTCGCCAGCTCGGCCTTCAGCCACGGCACTGTCGAGCGCCGTCAGTCGAAGCGGAAAGTCTTCAAGCAGTAATTCTACCATCGAATCAAAAATTTCGGTATCCCCGCTGGCAAGATCAGGGAAAAATTGTAACAAGGTTGCGCGGTCGATTGCCGGCCCCGGCTCATGCCCTGGCGCCGACGGTAACGGCAAGGCCGAAGGTCCGCACGGACTACGCAGCAGAGCAGCTTGAAGTTCAGTGATTTGCATCGGTTTGGCGATGTAATCATCCATGCCGGCGGCCAGACAAAGGTCGCGGTCGCCTTGCATGGCGTTCGCGGTCATGGCGATAATGCGCGGCCGCACCCCAGGCGGCCAGCCGGCGACAATCCGGCGTGTTGCCTCCAGGCCATCCATTTCAGGCATTTGCATGTCCATCAGCACGACATCGTAAGATTGCCGGCGCAACGCTTCCAATGCTTCCAGTCCGTTGGAGGCAACATCGGCGCGGTACCCCATTTTGCTGAGAGTGTAAACAGCAACCTTTTGATTGATGACATAGTCTTCCGCAATTAAAATCCGCAGAGGATGGTATTCACCAAGTTTGGAATCGATTGTTGAGGTGTTTTGACGGTGGTGAGCCGGGACGGGTCCGTGTGAATCCCCGAGCGCGCGTCGCAAGGCATCGTGCAAAGCGGCCGATTTGACCGGCTTCGTCAGGAAAGCAGCGAAACCGACCTCGTCGGCGCCGACATCCCGTCGGCCGAGTGAGGTCAGCATGATCAGCGGTAATGCTTCGGCATCTCTCAGTTCACGAATACTGCGTGCTAACTGCATGCCGTCCATGTCCGGCATTTGCATGTCCAGGATGGCGAGATCAAAGGTCACGCCGCGGCGAATCGTGGCAAGTGCCTCGAATGGGGAATCAAAGGTTTCCGGGATCATGCCCCAACCTTGGGTTTGGCGGGTCAGGATCAGGCCGTTGGTGGGATTGTCATCAACGATCATGATTTGCTTGCCGGCCAGTTCCGGCAGATCGTCCGATAATTCCCGTTCTTCCAGAGGCTCCATCGAGACCGGTTGGCGAATGAGAAAATGGAAAATGGAGCCGTTTCCGGGAATGCCTTCGCTTTCCGCCCACATGCGTCCGCCCATGATTTCGGTCAGGCGGGCTGAGATGGCGAGGCCGAGACCGGTGCCGCCATAACGACGGGTGGTTGAGGCATCAACCTGGCTGAATGATTTGAAAAGCCGATCCATGCGGTTGGCCGGTATTCCGATGCCGGTATCATGCACCGAAAAATGAATGGTTGCATACTTGCTTTCTTCAGGCTTAACCTTGTCCGACTCGGCGTTGTTCAGAGGCTCGGAGATTGCAACCCGGACCATGACTTCACCGCTTTCGGTGAATTTGATGGCGTTATTGAGTAGATTAACTAAAATCTGGCGCAACCGGGTGACGTCGCCGATCAGGGTCGGCGGCATTTCATCTTCGATCAAACAGCCAAGCTCCAGCCCCTTTTCGGCGGCCTTCATCGCCACCAGATCGACCGCCGATTCCATGCAGTGGCGCAGGTCGAAGGGTTGGCTTTCAAGGTCCATTCGGCCGGCTTCGATTTTAGAGAAATCCAGAATATCATTGATGAGAGCAAGTAAGTTGTCGCTGCTCATCTGTGTGGTTTCTGTTAATTCACGTTGCTCCGCCGTAAGTTCGGTGTTGAGCAACAGGCTGGTCATGCCGATAATGGCGTTCATCGGGGTGCGAATTTCATGGCTCATATTGGCCAGGAATTCACTTTTGGCCCGGGTCGACGATTCCGCCGCTTCTTTGGCGGCATACATGGCTTCTTCCATGCGTTTGCGGTCGGTGAGGTCGCGGACAATTTCAATAGCACCGACGGCCTGTCCTTGAGAATTACGCAGCACCGCAGCGGTGCCCATGACGTAGACTTGCTGGCCCTTTAACGCGGTCACGAAAATTTCACCATAGAGGGTATCGCCGCGGCGTTCGAAAACCGTATAAGTTTGCTCCCATTCTGGGGAAGGGCGCAAAACCAGGTCAACCAGCATCGGCCGTCGCATGCCGAAAAAGGGCAGGGCCGTATCGAAGCCGCCCTTGCCCAGCATGTCGAATGCCTGCACACCGGTCATGTCTGCCATTGCCTTGTTCCAGGTGATGATCGTGCCGTCACGATCAATCACCATGGTGGCATCGGGCAGAAAATCAACGATGTGGGCCAAGCGCCGCTCAGACTCAAGCAGTGCTGTTTCAGATTTTTTACGTTCGGTATGATCGCGAATAACCTCTACCGCGCCGGCATAGATGCCGCGTGAGTCATGCAGCGCTGCCGCTGCGGCCAGGACGTAAGCTCCCGCGCCTTGCCGTAAGCCGGGAATGGGAACATAAGTTTCCGCTGTCAGCATGTTGTCGTGGCGCAGGACGTGGCCATAGCGTTCGGGCAATATTTCGACCGGCAAACGCACAAGGTCGATCAGCATCGGGCGAGGTTCGCCGTAAAGAGGAATCGTGTATTCGTAATCGCCTTTGCCCAGCATGTCCGTGGCGGGCACGCCGGTAAGGTCCTCCATCGCCCGGTTCCAGAACTGGACACAGCCGTCTTGGTCGATCACAAGCACCGGTTCCGGCAGCAAGTTAATAATGTCCGCCATGCGTCGTTCAGAATCGCGAAACGCTGTTTCAGTTCGTTTGCGCGCCGAAATGTCACGCACGGACGCCAGGATAACCTTGGTCTCGTTCATCTCTAAGCGGGTCAGGAGAATATCGACCGGAAAAATCTTGCCGTCTCGCCGTCTGAGTTGCCATTCGAACCCGATCGAGCCGTCGCGCAGGGCCTCGTCCATGCGGGCCTGAAGGATGGAAACCGATTGGTGGCCATTACCGGAAGCGGGCGGGACGAGATCCCCATGTCCGAGGCGAAGGAACTTTGCTTTCTCAGTATAACCGAACATGGCTACGGCACGGCCGTTACAGTCGATAAAATGCCGCATGCCTATCGGCTTGACGCACACACCCACTAGATATAGTATTTTCCA
>JBAWVF010000190.1:0-7210 GCA_037147415.1 Rhodospirillaceae bacterium
ACTGGAAGCACACAACATCTAGTGGGTGTGTGCGTTAACCCGATAGGCATGCATTAAAATCACGAGTGCCGAAATCCGGAGTGGAAAGCACTTCCCTTGCTATAGTTTGTATTGTAGAAACTCGGGTAACGCAAATGGTCGTGTTGACAGATGGATTAATGGTTGTAGCCGCGCGCCGGGCCGGCTCCGCCGGTTCGAATCTCGAGGGGGAGCGGGGGTGACTGACAGCGAAATCGTTTCTGAGCGGGATGCTCCGTTTCAGCTACGTGGGGCGTCATTCACAATGATGGCGCTGAAATTGATCGACCCTGATTCTGAAAGTTTTTTTCCGCGCTTGGCTGATAAGGTTCGGCAGGCACCTAATTTTTTTCGCAACGCTCCGGTCATCCTGGACCTTGACGGGCTTGCGGGAAATGTTCTGCTTGATTTTGTCGACTTAAAACAACGCCTGCGCGAATATGGGCTGATAGCAGTCGGTATTCAGGGCGGTGGTTCCCGTTTTCAGGAAGCCGGATTGCGGGCTGGTCTGCCCCCGGTTCCAAGCGGGCGCTCAATAAAACATGATCCGAGTACATCGGCACCGCCTGCTCGCTCCGGACGCATTGAGCCACCCTCCCCGCCTCCGCCTGTTGTCGAAGCTTTGCCAAGAAGCACGCTGATTATAAGCGACCCGGTGCGTTCCGGTCGGCAGATATACGCTCCGGGTGGAGATCTTGTCGTTACGTCTACGGTAAGTGCCGGAGCTGAATTGCTGGCAGATGGCAACATCCATGTTTATGGTGCGCTCCGCGGTCGTGCGCTTGCCGGCCTGTCCGGAGACACCGCTGCGCGTATCTTCTGTCTCAGCTTGGAGGCCGAAATGGTATCGATCGGTGGTCTCTACCGTGTTAACGAAGATATCGACCCGTCGATCTATAAGAAACCGTCGCAGGTTTACCTGAAAGACGGTTATCTTTGCCTGGATCCGTTCTGAAGGCAAGTTCGCTTGGTTGACGATTAACTACATTCGCAGGAGAGGCTCCTTGGGCCAAATTATTGTAATGACATCGGGTAAAGGCGGCGTGGGCAAGACCACATCGAGTGCCGCCTTTGCAACCGGTTTTGCTTTGCGGGGCCACAAGACTGTGGTCATTGACTTTGACGTCGGCTTGCGCAACCTGGATTTGATTATGGGTTGTGAACGGCGCGTCGTATTTGACTTTATTAACGTCATTAATGGCGAAGCTAAGCTCAATCAAGCTCTCATAAAGGATAAGCGGGTTGAAAACCTGTACATCCTGCCAACGTCGCAGACTCGGGACAAGGATGCCTTGACTAAAGAGGGCGTTCAGATAGTAATGGAAGAACTTCGCAAGGAGTTCGAGTTTATTGTCTGTGATTCGCCGGCAGGTATCGAAAAGGGAGCCTTGATGGCTCTTTATTTTGCCGATCAAGCGGTTATCGTAACCAATCCTGAAGTATCATCCGTACGTGATAGCGATCGGGTGCTAGGGATGTTGGCGGCACGCTCTCGTCGTGCGGAATTGGGGCTTGAACCCGTTTCAGAGCATCTTTTGCTGACACGTTATGATCCGGCCCGGGTTGAACGGGGCGAAATGCTAAATGTTGAAGATGTTTTGGAGATACTTGCGATTCCCCTGCTGGGAATAATTCCAGAAAGTCAGGCGGTATTGCGGGCCTCTAATGTCGGCGTTCCGGTCATATTGGATGACGGCAGTAATGCCGGGCAGGCTTATATGGATGCTGTTGGCCGTTTTCTCGGCGAACAAATCGAACATCGTTTCACTAAGCCACAAAAGCGGGGCTTATTCAACCGGCTCTTCGGGAGGTCGGCATGAGAATATTTAATTTCTTTCGCCCGTCCGCTCCCAAGCCGGAAACGTCCGCTCATCAGGCAAAGGAACGGTTACAGATTGTTATGGCCCATGAGCGGGCCGGTCGTGACGGGCCGGATTTCTTGCCGTTGCTTCAACAAGAACTTCTTGCTGTTATCGCCAAATATGTTGATGTCGATCAAAACAAGGTCGAGGTCAAGCTGGACCGCGGCAATGATTTTTCAACACTCGAAGTCAATATTGAATTGCCATCGACTAAGCCCGATGTGTCACGCCCACGGGCAACCGTGAAAATACTTCCGGTTTCGCGGTGAACATGCTTTTACTTCAGGGGGGCTTGCGTGCGAAATTTGACAGTTTGTGTATTGTTGGTGTGGTACGGGCTCAGTTTCCCTGCTCTCGCCCAGCAACCGGGCTCGATTCCAGAGCAACAAGCGAGCGCAACCTCTGATTCTTCTGAAGGTGTGGCGGCATGGGTTGTTAGCCAGGGCAAGACCGTGACCTATCGTGTTGCCGCCTCAATAGATGCGCTTGTTGTCGGCTATCTTTACACGGGAACCTTGCTGGGCGGCGGTGGTATTGCCTTGCTGAATGCCGTGATTTCGAGCGCACTTTACGATATGCACGAGATTGCCTGGAACAATTACGGCCCTGACCCGGCTACTGATCCGACCGGGATCGCGATCGAGAAAACGATTAGTTACCGCGTGGTTAGCATTGCCAACGTTTTGACGACCGGGTTGTTCTTCACCGGCAATTTCTGGCTTTCCAGCGGGCTGGCCTTGGGCAATGCCGCAATTGACAGCACAATCTATTTCTTCCATGAATTAGCCTGGAGCCATTGGGGTCCGCCTATCCGTAAGGATGTGTCGGCATAGACTTAGCGAGGAATTGACGAAGATGGTAGAGTTGTCCGTTAATGATCGGACAGTAAAAGTTGATGTAGCGCCTGATACGCCGTTGCTTTGGCTATTACGTGACCATCTCGGGTTAACAGGCACCAAATTCGGATGCGGTTCCGGACTGTGTGGCGCTTGTTCAGTGCTGATAAACGGTGCGGTAGCCCGCGCCTGTTCCGTACCCTGCTCTACCCTTGACGGCGCCAAGGTTACAACCATTGAGGGACTTATTGCGGCTCCCGATTCTGTTGTGACCGGTGTTACCGAGGCCTGGATTGCCGAGCAGGTTCCGCAGTGCGGGTATTGTACACCGGGTATGGTTGTTTCCGCTGTTGCCTTGCTCCGCAAGATGCCGCACCCCGCTGAGCCGGCCATTGCCGAAGCAATGACCAATCTTTGCCGGTGCGGTACCTATGACCGTGTCCGCAAGGCAATTTCCCGTGCCGCGGTTTCGTCCTGAAGGCCATCTGATATGTCGCCGATTAATCTGAGCCGGCGTGGTGTTCTCAAAGGGGCCGGCGTCCTGATGTTAGGGGTCCATCTCCCCGGAGTGGTCGCGCATTCGGCCGCAGCCGGCGGGAACTCGATCGTCATTAATGCTTGGCTCAAAATTTCTACCGACACGACGACAGTTCTCGTTGCGAGTTCAGAGTTGGGTCAGGGCGTTTTTACCGCGTTGCCTATGCTGGTTGCTGAAGAGTTAGGAGTGGATTGGAAAAATATTCGGGTAGAGATGGCGCCTTATGACCCGGTTTACGCTAATCCGCTGTTGGGAGCGATGCGTACCGGTGGCAGCACATCTGTCCGTGCTTTTTTTCTTCCATTACGTCGGGCCGGGGCGGCTGCACGTTTGATGATGTTGGTAGGTGCTTCTCGCATTTGGAGAGTTCCTATCGAACAGCTGGTGGCTGAAGACGGGATCGTCACTCACGCCGCCTCTGATCGCCGAGCCAGCTATGGTGCGCTGGCTCAGTTGGCGTCCCGTCAAAAAGTTCCGGCTGATCCGCCGCTACGCGAGCGCAACCGTTGGACCGTGATTGGGAAATCGCTGCCGCGACTCGATATTCCGGCCAAGGTGAAGGGGGACGCCGTCTTTGGTATTGATATTCGATTGCCGGGTCAGACTTACGCGGCAATTCGTCACTGCCCGGTGTTTGGTGGTAGCCTTAGCAAGTTGGATGAATCGGCGCTTAAGCCACGAGGGGGCGCGTATCCGACAGGTATTATCGCAGTTGTGTCTCTAAAGGACGCTGTTGCGGTAGTGGCTGACAGTTGGTGGCAGGCTCGCTCAGCATTGGGTAAGCTGGTTATTACTTGGAAAGAAGGCGTCAACGCGAACATTACGAGTAACAGTTTTGATTCGGTGCTTGGGCGCGACCTTGATAGCAAGGATCCAAAGGCGATTGCCGTTAACCGTGGTGATGTCGATCTGGCTTTGAAAGGAGCCTATAAAATCGTCGAATCGGTTTACCGTCAGCCTTTTCTGGCTCATGCCACTTTGGAGCCGATGAATTGCACGGCCAATGTCACTCCTAACAGCTGTGAGTTGTGGGTGCCGACGCAAGATCAATCGGCTTATTGCAAAATTCTTCCCGACTTGCTCGGGCTTGGTCCTGATCAAATAAAAATCAACACCAGCTTTGTTGGCGGAAGCTTCGGTCGGCGCCTTGAAAGCGACTTCGGGGTTGAGGCCGCACTCTTATCAAAGGCTGTCGGCCGACCGGTGCAGTTAATCTGGTCGCGTGAAGAAGACATGCGACATGATTTCTATCGACCGGCTAGCCTTACCCGGGCAATGGTTGGTCTTGATTCCAGCGGGTATCCTGTTGGCTGGATCTATCGAATTGCGGCACCCTCTGTACTGGCACGGGTTAGTCCCGATTCGGTGAGAGGTGGTCTGGACGCCGGGGCTGTTGCCGGCATTTCGGATCAGCCTTATGGTTTTTCTGCTGTGCGCGTCGAATATGTTCGGTCTCAGACGGGAATTCCTGTCGGTTTCTGGCGCTCTAACGGTCATGCGCCGAATGCATTTGCGATGGAAAGTCTGATTGACGAGGCCGCGTTCGCACTAAGTCGTGACCCTTGCCGTTTCCGGCGCGCGTTGTTGACAAAGTCGCCGCGTGCTTTAGCGGTTCTGAACAAGGCAGCCGAATTGGCCGGTTGGGATGAACCGCTCGCCGAAGTGCTGGAAGCGCGTCGCGGTCGTGGCATCGCTTTTCATGAGGCGTTTGGCAGCGCGGTTGCCGAGGTGGTTGAAGTCACAGTTTTTGCTGATGGTCGGCTTAAGCTGGATCGGGTTGTCGGAGTTATCGATTGCGGCACGACCGTTAATCCCGACATTGTCGCCGCTCAATTGGAAGGCGCCATCCTGTTCGGTTTGTCGGCCGCCTTGACCGGCAGGATTACGGTCGATAACGGGCGGGTTGTACAAGGCAACTTTAACGATTACCCACTTTTGACCTTGGCCGAGGCGCCACGCCTTGTCGTCCATGTCATGGCTAGCGACGGTCCTCCCGGCGGCGTTAGCGAGGCCGGCGTTCCCCCGATTGCTCCAGCGCTGACCAATGCGATCTTCACCGCCACCGGACGGAGGCTGCGCGCGCTTCCAATTGCCGGCCAGGACATTAGAAGCCTTTGAAACATGGGCTATATCATCAAAGAAATCTTTAGAACCTTGCAAGGAGAAGGCCGGTATTCCGGCCGGGCCGCGGTATTTTGCCGATTTTCCGGCTGCAACTTATGGTCAGGTCGCGAGTCGGATCGAGCCTGGGCGGTTTGTCAATTCTGCGATACCGACTTTATTGGTGGAGATCGTTTCAATAACGCTGAGTCTGTTGTTGCAGCACTGTCGGCCCACTGGGGTACAGCTCGGAATCATCAATTCGTTGTCTTTACCGGCGGTGAACCGTTATTGCAACTTGATCAGGCTTTAATTGATGCTTGCCATGCGGCCGGATTTGAAATTGCGGTCGAAACCAATGGTACGGTCGTTGCCCCTTCCGGTATCGACTGGTTGACAGTCAGTCCCAAGGCCGGCGCACCGTTCCTTCAGCGATCCGGTAATGAACTTAAGCTGGTTTATCCGCAGCCCGGGTTGGAGCCTGCTGACCTGAGCGCCCTGCCCTTCTCGGAATTCTGGCTTCAACCGCTGGACGGTCCAGCAAGAGACGCTAATACTGCCGCGGCAGTTGCTTGGTGTATGGACAATCCGCCCTGGCGCCTTAGTCTTCAGACGCACAAAATCATAGGGATTCCATGACCTTTACCGTTACGCGCCTGATTGAAATCGATGCCGGCCACCGCATTATGACTCATGGATCAAAGTGCCGTCATCTGCATGGCCATCGCTATCAGATCGAAGCTACCGCGGAATCCGCCGGATTGCATTCGAGTGGCGAGCAGACAGATATGGTTCTCGATTTCAGTTTTCTGAAAGAAGAAATGCTAGCTGAGATTGATGGGCCTTGCGATCATGGCTTTATTGCCAGTTGTGATGATAAAGAACTTTTGTCTCTGTTTGCACCGGCTGACAAGGATACAGCCGCTTGGATTTTTGAGCTTTGTGCCCTTTCGCGTCAAACAGGCTTTGCCGAGACCGATAACTGCCGATTTGGCACAAAACTTTATTTAATCAACGGGCAACCGACCGCCGAGTTTCTGGCTCGCCATTGGTTTGAGCGACTAGCTCCCCGTATTATTGAACGGAGCGGCGGTCTTGCCGTGCTGAAAGCAATCGTGGTACGAGAAACTCCGAATTGTCGTGCGGAATACCGACCCGGATGATGCCAGTGGGACGACTGTAACGCATGGTTCCCAAGCGATCCGGTCTGAATCGCACAAGGCTTAGATATCGAGTGGTCCGATTCAGGGAGCGGACCACTTAATCACGGAATAGACCAAGTAGTGACTTGATTTGAGCGCGGAATCCGGAATCCGCCCGGCATCTTGCCTGAAGGCCGCGATCTTGCCGGAACAGAAAGAGTACCTCGGATTTCGTCGTGAGTCGACGCGCAATTGGCCGTTCGTGTATCGAGCCGTCCCGGTCAATTCTTGCTAAACTATAGGCAGCGTGACAGTAAAGGGCAAACATCTTCCCGTCATTTGGTGACTTTTCCTTAGCAATAATTGAGAATATATAATAGTTCATTCCATGATAAAGGCAATCATGTAACTTTTGAACAGCTTCGAATCGTGCCTCTTTGTCAGCAATATTCCTAACTTGGCGTTCATATAAATTCGCCTGTAGAAAATATTCTCGGGCCGTCGAGTCAAAAGAAAAGCGCTTTCCAATAACTTCACATTGTTGAAGAACATATTGACGAAGTACCAAAGCCAGAATCAATTCAAGAAATTTTGATTCTTTAGCCATTGTTTTCGGCAATTGGGGTAGGGTTCGGAACGCCCGCAGAATGTCATATGGATGCAAGATTTCACGGACCCGCGGCTGTCCGGGTATCTGAAGACGCTGTGTCCAAC
>JBAWVF010000191.1:0-7193 GCA_037147415.1 Rhodospirillaceae bacterium
AACCGGCAAGCCGCTTACCGTCTGATGGGTCACAATTTCAGCCGGCATGCACTAGGGGCCGCAATCCGCATCTCTTCTCATCGATTGCGGCCCCTCCACCGATCGCATCAACCATATGAAACGAAACGCATTTTATGGCTGGTGGCTCCGCCCCGTGTCAGGTTAATTATATCCGCCGTGGCAAAATAATTTCGGCTGTCTCGACTGATCAGCAGCGAATTCATCCCCCACCCGGCTGAAAAAATTCACCAAAATACTTGTCTGAAATTAATATATGGCCGGATAACCAGGAGCCGATATAAAAAACTAATTCCTCAATTTTTGCATCTTCAGCCTTAACGCTATCCATCAGACCAACAACAGCCATTAAGAACAAATCATGCTGCTTCTTATGGAGAAACCGGTTTGGATAATTATACTCTGCCATCGCTCGCTCTTCTTCAATAAAATGTTCGCCCATCGCTGATAAGAGGACAGATAACCGATGAAATATGCTATCCATATCACGTTGGCTTCGATAGGTAGCCCCAACCTCTTTAACCAGTCCATTATACATCAACACAATAAACTTATGATGCCGATCTATAGAACCAATATGAACAACATAATCATTTCCAAGATCAAGCATTGACAGTTGAGTAAGAAAACTATTATCAAAATCGATCGTCACTTTTCTTTTCTTTTTATTATTCCAAATCGCTTTACGAGCAGATTTTTTGCGGGCGGTATCCACAATAGAACGCACGAAATGAACCGACTCTAAAGCTTCTAACCCAAGAATTCGAGTTTTCTGTAGAAAGGCGGCGAATAGACTCGACATTTTAGCCCACCTCTATATAAAAAACTTTTGACGAATATAGTGCATCAACGGAAAGTCAAAACTGTCCGTATGAGTATTAAGATATCCGGTTATCTGTTTGCAAATACTGGAAGCCAGGGCCGCATTGCTACAGCTGCCATCAATAACCGACTGACATATTTCTATTAATTTAGTATGTTCACTAATATGAACGGAAACATGGGGATAATTAATAAACTCCATCAACCCTTTTTCATAATTAAAGTGCTCTTCAAGAAAGGAAAAAAAAGCCGTACGCTCTCTTTCGACGGCTTCACGAGTTCCACCCTTAATCGCCAGGCGCAACTGTTCAATCAGAATGCTAATCTCACCATGCTCAACCATAATCCGGTTGATATCCTCACGCGCCATGTGGCTTTTCATGCCCCCTCCCCTATCCGGACAGCATGCCCAGCGCTAACCGCAGTTTTTCCACGGCTGCCACAGCATCGGCTCGCCGATCCCGATTTTCTTCAACAACTTCCTCTCGGGCTTTAGCGATAAACTCCGCATTCCCAAGCTTCTTATCAATTTTAACGATTTCACCTTCGAGCCTATCGACTTCCTTTTGCAGGCGCGCTTGTTCCTGCTTAAGATCGATGACCTCTGCTAAGGGCAGAATTAGTGTCGCCTCGTCAAGCACGACTTGGACCGAGCCATGCGGTGCCGCGCCGCTACATACCTCTGCCGATGACAGCCGCGCCAAGCGTAAAATCAGATCACGGTGCACATTCAGACGGGCCACCGCAACGGAACCTGCATCGCGCAACAAAAGCGCAATGTGTGACCCAGGCGGCACATTCATTTCGGCACGGACGACACGGACCGCTGAAATCAGGCGTACAACCCAATCCATTTCCGCACCGGCGGCTTCATCGGTCAGACCGGACTCGAAGACAGGCCAAGGCATGGTGATCAAACGCCTGGGGCGCGCCGCAATACCGCCCGGACAAAGCTTCTCCCACAATTCTTCTGTAATATAGGGCATAACAGGATGAAGGAGAATCAAAAGCTCGTCGAGCACCCACCCGGTAACCGCGCGGGTCTCAGACTTTGATTTCTCATCACCCCCATTCAGGATTGGCTTAGTGAACTCCAAATACCAGTCACAAAAAGTCCCCCAAGTAAACTGGTAAAGCGCATTTGCCGCTTCGTTAAACTTAAAAGACTCCAATGCTGTGGTCACACGCTCTGCGGTCCGAACCAATTCAGTCACTATCCAACGATTTACTGTCAGATCAAGCCCGATCGGCTTAAACTCGGCAACCGGAATACAGCCATTTATTTCACAGTAACGAGAAGCATTCCATAATTTGGTTGCAAAGTTGCGATAACCCTCAACCCGGTTTTTTGATAGTTTAATATCGCGACCCTGCGCCGCTAACGCTGTTAAAGTAAGCCGCAAAGCATCCGTGCCATATTCATCGACCAAGTCTAAAGGATCGATAATATTACCCTTCGACTTTGACATCTTTTGTCCACGTTCATCGCGGACCAATGCATGGATATAGACGGTCCGGAACGGCACATCCTGCATAAAATGCAGGCCCATCATCATCATCCGGGCAACCCAGAAGAAAATAATGTCAAAGCCGGTAACCAGCACATCAGACGGATAGTAACGCGCCAATTCCGCTGTCGAATCAGGCCAGCCTATTGTAGAAAAGGGCCACAAAGCCGAAGAAAACCATGTATCAAGTACATCGGCATCCCGCTTCAGTTCCGATGGCGCACCATAGTGAGCCAAGGCCACCGCATTAGCCGCTTCTTCGGTTTCCTCGACAAATACCGCGCCATCGGGTCCATACCAAGCCGGGATTTGGTGTCCCCACCAGATCTGCCGGCTAATACACCAGGGCTGAATATTGCGCATCCACTCAAAATATGTATTTTCCCAATGCTTCGGCACAAAAGCGGTGCGTCCATCCTCAACCGCTGCGATAGCCGGTTTGGCCAGGGCCGCCGCATCAACATACCATTGGTCGGTCAGCCATGGCTCGATCGCCACACCGGAACGGTCGCCATGAGGGACCTTATGAGTGTGTGGCTCAATTTTTTCAACTAATCCAAGTGCTTCAAGGTCGGCAACCACCTTCTTGCGCGCCTCATAGCGATCAAGACCACGATAGGCTTCGGGTACGGCATCATTCAGGCGGGCATCGCGATCAAGAACATTGATCATTCCAACCCCGGTACGCCGGGCAACCTCAAAATCGTTAAAATCATGAGCTGGCGTTATTTTTACGGCGCCACTACCGGTCTCCGGATCAGCATAACTGTCGGCGACAATCGGAATCTCGCGTCCGACCAGTGGTAAGAGCACCTTGCAGCCGACCAAAGAGGCGTAACGTTCATCTTCCGGATGCACCGCAACCGCAGTATCCCCCAGCATGGTTTCCGGCCGCGTCGTA
Source organism: Rhodospirillaceae bacterium (assembly GCA_037147415.1). Classification (GTDB taxonomy): domain Bacteria; phylum Pseudomonadota; class Alphaproteobacteria; order Azospirillales; family Azospirillaceae; genus BOG-933. The sequence continues at coordinate 3,250 of JBAWVF010000191.1, forward strand.
GCAACAACAATAAAGCGGCCTGACCGGTCGGCTAGCGGGTATTTGAAGTGCCAAAGGTGGCTTTTAATTTCACGCTGTTCAACTTCCAGGTCCGAAATCGCGGTGTGCAACTTCGGATCCCAATTAACCAACCTTTTATCGCGATAAATCAACCCTTGCTTATATAAATCAACGAATACCCGGCGAACGGCCCGATTCAGGCCCTCATCCATGGTGAAACGTTCCTTGGCCCAGTCAGGCGAGGCGCCAAGCCGCCGCAACTGTCGCGTGATGGTACCGCCCGACTCGGCCTTCCATGACCAAACCCGCTCAATGAACTTATCACGCCCAAGTGAATGCCGTGTCAGCTTCTCGGCCGCCATCTGCCGTTCAACCACCATCTGCGTGGCAATCCCGGCATGATCCGTTCCCGGCTGCCATAAAGCATCCCGCCCGCGCATACGTTGCCAGCGAATCAGGATATCCTGCAATGTATGGTTAAGTGCATGGCCCATATGCAGACTGCCGGTTACATTCGGCGGCGGCATCATAATGGTATAAGGCTGCGCACTCGATCCGGTATCCGCCGTGAAGGCTCCGGAATCTTCCCACATCTGATAGAGACGGGCTTCGACCTCGGCGGGCCGATAAGTCTTGTCCAGCATCGCCGAACCCTTTTATCGTGAATATTTAGTCGCGTGACCGGCGAATCATCTTATCGATTTCCTTCTGAACCAAGCGTTCGACCAGATTCGGAAGGTGTTCATCGAGCCATTCCCGCAAAAGCGGTCTCAACAGCTCGCGTATGACGTCCTCGACCGTACGGGCACCAGGGCTGATGGGCATCGAGCCGATAAACCGCTCTCCGCTTAAGCTATTAGCCAGCGACGAAAAAGCTGCCGTAGCCTTAGCCGCCGGCCGGTCAGAAATCAGCCGATCGTCATCATCATAAACCGGGCGCCGCGGCGGCGGCGGTGGAGGTGGAGGCTCCGGATCGTGAAGAACCGCGCCCCACGGATTGTCATCTTCATCAGCCGCAAACGGATCATCCGCGACATTTGTCAGCTCGAGAACGTCCTCTTCCTCTTCCTCCTCCTCCTCTTCTTCCTCCTCTTCAATCGGGGGAGGCGGTGGTGGCGGCGGTGGCGCCTTTGGCGGCGGAGGTGGAGGCGGCGGAGGAGGTGGAGGCGGCGGCGGCGGCGGAGGTGGAGGTGGCGGAGGAGGTGGAGGCGGCGGCGGCGGTTCCACAACCTCTACCGGCCGCGGTGGCGTTTCGCCGTCCTCGGAAATAATGCGCCGAATGGAGGCTAGAATCTCCTCCATCGACGGTTCTTGCTGAGATTTGCTTTCGCTCATTGCTAACTGTTCCGAAGCCCTACCGCTTCCGTCACCTTAATTCGTGTGCACAAAAAAGGCTACCTTTAAGCAAGCCTCGCTCCGGCCTCGGGGTCATTCATCGGTGCCTATGCCAAACCATTTATTTCGCACGGCGTTATAATGAGCCTCATAATCATAATATTCGACCGGAAGGGACAACGTGCGGGCAGTCAGATTACCAACGGCCGCCAGCACAGTAAAAATAGCCGCATCTTCGTCATGTTGCGCACGAAGCAGATTCACTCTGGCATTCAACAATTGCTGTTCCGTATTCAAGAGATCGATAACCGTGCTGGCCCCGACCTGAACCTGCTGCCTCATGCCCTCGGCAGCCATTTCGTTTGCTTTGACCGCGGCCTGAAACGAAGCGATGCTGGCACGCACCGTTGTCAGTGTCTGCCAGCCGGATATTGCGGCCTCTCGTGCAGCCCGCTTCGCCTGTTCGATGTTGATCCGCGCGGCATTGGCAGATTGGCGAGCGCCCCTGGAACGCGCCGCGACCGCTCCGTTATCAAGCGGAATGGTCAGTGTGGCAATAACACTTGCACTATTTGTATAGTCATCAGGAAAGCTACGTTCAAGGTTGCGCGCAACCGTAGCCGTTACGCCCAAGGTCGGCAACAAGGCCGCATCGGAAATATCAACCGCCTTATTGGCTACGGTTTCCGAAAACTGCGCATTCACTACCCGAGGATTGTGAGCCTGCGCCAAAGCAACCGTTTCTTCCAGTGTTGCAGGCAGCGGGTAGTTTAGCCGCGGCAAGCTCAATCGGCCGGGAGGCGCCCCCATCAATCGGGTAAAGGTGGCGCGCGAGCTGGCCAGACTGCCTTCTGCGGCCACACGTTGGGCCGTCGCATTCGCGAATTGAGCTTCCTGAAGACTGACATCGGTCTGCGTGACTTCGCCGACCCGAAAGCGGTCGCGAAAAGCCTCTAAATCACGCTTCTGAAAGCTTTCGAAATTAACCTGAAGGTCCAGCGCCGAATAGTCGCGCGCAACGTCGAAATAAGAAACGGCAGCCTGAAGCAGTATGGTTTGTTCCGTATCGTGCAAAGTCGCGCGTTCTGCTTGAACCCGGCTTTCCGCTTGATCGATGCTCGCATCAATGCGGCCGCCCTGATAGATCGGTTGGGTAACCGACACCCCGATATTGGTCGGGTTGGTTCGAATGACCCGCGGCGGCGGCAGCAGGTTGCTGCGCGTCCAAGCCGGGCCGTTGCTGATGCTCGCCCCCGCCGACGGCCGCGCCAACGCGCGCGCCTGGGGCACAGTTTCGTCTACCGCCCGCAGATTGGCGCGGGCCGCATCAAGCTGTGGATTGGTTACATAGGCTCCGGACAACGACTCTTGCAGAGTCTGGCTTCGTGCCGGAGCAACCGTAACCATACCGGCCATAACCAGCATCGCGAACCGTCCGAGAAAGCGCCCGGGCAGGCCAACGTAGCGGTTTCCGATCTCTCCGCGCATATTGCCGATCCTTAAAATACGAATCGTGGCTTGAACTCAAACCCCGGCAATAACGGCGCTGAGGCCTCAAATAACGAAACGCCGGAAATTGAATTCCCGATCCGTTTATAAAGCCATGCCTGCCCCAACCGGGCAATATCATGGTTGTAAGCAACCACGGCAACCAAGCGACCACCGTCGGCCAACTGTTCCAAGATAGCCGCCGGCACCTCGGAAACAGCGCCGTTTATGATAATGACGTCGTACGGCGCCTGAGCGGGACACCCGGCCACAAGCGGCCCGTTAACCGAAATCACGGAATCCATCGCCATGGCGGCCAAGGTTTTGGAGGCCCGGGCGAAAAGCTCCGGATCCGATTCGAGCGCCACCACCGTGCTGGCAAGGCGTGAAAGGATTGCGGTTGAATAGCCGGTTCCACATCCGATCTCCAGGACGACATCACGCGGAGTGATGTCGGCTTCCTGAAGCAGGCGCGCCAGAATCATCGGTTCCAACAACCGACGACCGGCGGCCACCTCAATTTCCTCGTCGACATAAGCGATTCCCCGCGCCGAATCGGGCACGAACATTTCGCGGGGAATGTCGCGGAGAGCGGCGATCAAAGCGGTATCAGTGACGCGATTCGGCCTGATCTGGCCTTCGACCATGTTGACCCGAGCTGCATCAAAGTTAAGCATGGCGTCCCCGGTGCCTTATGAATTCGGTTCCGACCGCTCGTCAACCATGTCAGGACAACGTCAGCGCCCGGCTGTTTCGACTTATAAACGCTGTAGTCGGCCAACACAATTGTTATCAAAAGAAAATCGGCCGGATCAAATCGGCCGTTTTAAGGCACTGCCGGAACTTAAGATCACAAACCCCCTTGGTTCCGACGAGCCACCGCTTTATAGTCGCCCTGGGCGGGCGTGGCGAAATGGTAGACGCACCGGACTTAAAATCCGTTGGCTTATGGCTGTGGGGGTTCAAGTCCCCCCGCCCGCACCAATGATTTCAAAGTGTTACGTTGTTGGCACCCGCCGAATCGGTCGCCCTCGGAGCAACTTCCCCCCCACTTCCACTCCCGATTCAAACGAATTAAGAGTTTGCGCGGCGCGTAGCCGCCGCGGAAGCTCGGTTGAACG
>JBAWVF010000192.1:0-7158 GCA_037147415.1 Rhodospirillaceae bacterium
GACTGGAAGCACACAACATCTAGTGGGTGTGTGCGTTAACCCGATAGGCATGGGCTGTTCCTCTCGAACGGCTTAAACATGCAAGGCAGAACGCAGCATGGATAACGGCGGTCCGACCGAAGCGGATTTCGTGTCACTATTAACCGGCGATGGTCGGGCATATACCGATGCCAACTCTATCGTTGAAGCCGCGATCTGTTTCCAACTTGCCCTCGATTACGAACCGACTTCGGTGGCGGCGCTATCCGGGCTCGGGAAGTGCGAGCTGCGCGCCGGTTTTCCGCGCACGGCCCTTGGTCATCTGCAACAAGCCGCCCGACAATCGCCTGAACGGGTCGATCTGCTGGCGCTGACCGCCGAAGCCTTGGAGCGCCTGGGCAGACTTGATGAGGCGAAGGCGGAACTGGAGCGGGCGATCGGGCTTGAACCGGACGAGCCCCGATGGCGGCGTCAGCTGCTCAGCTTAGGCCGGAGGGTGTCCCCCTCCGCCGAGACCTTGGAGCGGGCGCGGGCGATGACGGCCCGGTTTCCCGGTGATTGGCAGGCATGGGCGGCCCATGGCACCTATGCTCTGCATGCGCTGCGCAATGACGAAGCTGAATCCTGCTTTCGGCGGGCTCTGGCTCTGGCGCCCGACCAAACCGAGCCCCATCGGGGCATAGCCGATGTCATGTTCCTGCGCGGTCAAGCCGAACAGGCATTGAACTGGCTGGCGCGAGCGGCCGAAGTCGGCAAGTTGCCACCACGCAGCGTATTGCCCTGTCCGGTGCCCGGCCGCGATGACGGGGCTCTGAGCAAGCCCGAAGTGCTTGGCCGTTTGGTCGGGCGCCTGCGTGAACTGCTCGCCGCCGCTCCGGGGGCCTCGCGATTACGGCAAGCGCTGGCGCACGGGTTGGTGCTACAGGGTAACCTGGACGGCGCGCTCGCGGTGTTGTCGGCGCTGCTGGTCGAGTTTCCCGGTGACGGTGCTGTAGGCTTAGACCTGACCCTGACCGCTTTGGCGTGTGATCCCGCCGCCGATTGCGCAGCCGGATTACCGCCGCTGGACCCGGCGCTGATTAACAAGGCTTTGGTTCCGCTCTTGATCCAGACCCGGCGGGCGCCCCAGCCCGATCTCGGTCTCGACTTTGCCGCCCGGCGCCGGCTGCTTGCCCTGCTGCTGAAGGCGCCGGCCATGGCCGGGATGCACGGTTTGCGCCATCGGGTCGAGCAGTCCGCCGCCGCCAACCCGGCCGGCTGGTGGGTCGGTAGCTTTCTCGCCTATTTGGCCGGGGACGCTGCCGAAGGCCGCCGCGCCGGTCTGTGCTGGATGGAGGCGGCGCTGCCTGCGATTGAAGCCGATCCGGCGGCGTTCCGGTTGGCCTTCGACCAATTATGGGCACTGGTGGCGATGCTGGAGCGGCATGGGCGACCGAACGAGGCGCGCGCCTTGTGCGACCGTTTTCTGGACGCGCCGGCAGTTCTGCGCACGGTCATCCTGTCGTTGTTTTCTCTGGCGGACGGCCAGATTGCCTTGGCCGAGCCGTTATTGGCGGCGGTGTTCGCCCAGGGGCCTCGCCTGCCCGAGTTGCAGGCCGACGATACCGGTGTCGACCGGATCTGGGAAAAAGCGGTGCTGGCGGCGGCCTTTCTGTCGGGAGAGGACGCCGAATACGACGCGGTCTGCGCCCTGGCGCTCGACCATTACCGGCGGCCGGCTTCCGAGCCGCTGGTGGCGACGGTGCCGGCGGCGCCAAGGGACGGGCGTCTTCGTCTCGGCTATGTGATGTCCGATTTCAACCACCAGGACATGCCGCCCGAACAATACGCGCTAACCTTTCACGACAGCCGCCGTTTCGCGGTCAGTGTTTATTACTTCACGCCGGCTTCGGCCGCCCATGTCCGTCCCGACCGGGCGGCACCGCCGACTCTGACCGGCTGGAGCGGCACCCTGCGCAATATCAACGACATGGATGCCGACCGGTGCGCCCGGCTCATCGCCGGGGATGGCATCGAGGTGCTGGTCGACAGCGTGGGCTGGTGGGCGTCGGAAATACCCCGGCTGTTCGTGCAGCGCCCGGCGCCGGTCCAGGTCTCTTGGCTCGGTCTCGGCCGACCGGGCAAGGCCGGGATAATGGATTACATCATCGGCAACGAAGACCTGTTTCCGCGCAATTTCGACGCCCGCTATCCCGAGCGCTTCATTCGGCTGGCCGGCAGTTATATCCCGCCGAAACCGGTGTCTTTGACGCTGCCGGCGATGCCGCGCCGTCTGCTCGGATTGCCCGAGGACGCCTTCATCTATCTCGGCTACCATCAATTGATGAAGATCACACGCCGATCATTGAAGCTGTGGTTCAAGATCATACAGCGGACGCCGGGCAGTCTGTTGGTGCTGCCCAGGCTTGACCCTTGCGTCCTTGCGGAACTGGCGGCCGAGGCCGGTGTCGGCCTTGATCGGGTCGTGATGTTTCCCTGGGTGCGCAGTGAACTGGAAAATATTACCCGCATCGGTGCGGCGGATGTCTATTTGGATACTTTGCCCTTTAACTCGGCCGGGCTTACCGGTTATGACGCCATTGCCATGAATGTGCCCCGGATTACGCTTTCGAGCAGCAATCTTTATTCCCGGTTCGGCAAGATTTTGCAAAATGCTCTTGGATTAGGCGAACTGGTGTGCCGGACCGAAGCCGAGTACATCGCGCTCGCCGTGGACCTTTACGAAAACCGCGACCGCCTGCGGGCGATTAAGCAGCGCATGACCGATGCCGGCCTGACGTCCAAGGCCATGCGGCCCGAGCCCCTGATGCGCCAAATCGAAGCGGCGATGATCCGGGTTCGGGACATTTATCAATGCGGCCGTGAGCCTGAAGGTTTCGACGTGCCCGAGATCGGAAGCGTGCCATGATGACCCCGGTTCCCGATATCCCCGGTCTTGTCCGCAAGGCCAACATGCTGCGCCGTCAGGTGCTGGAAATGTGCTTTGCCCGGGGCGGCCATATTTCGACCTGCTATTCTTACGTGGAGCTGCTGGTTGCGCTTTATTACGGCGGCGTGCTGCGGATCGACCCCGCCCGGCCGGACTGGCCGGAGCGTGACCGCTTTATTCTCAGCAAGGGTCATGGCGAGACCTTGCTGTATGCGGCGCTCGCCGATCTCGGCTTCTTTCCGGCCGAGTGGCTGGAAACCGGCTACCGGGCCGGCGATTGCCGGCTGGGCGGCCACATCGATCACCGCATTCCGGGCATCGAGGTCACCACCGGCGCGCTCGGCCACGGTTTGGGACTGGCCTGCGGGTTGGCACTGGCGGCACGGCTCGATGGCGCGGCCCGCCGCCATTACGTGCTGCTGGGCGATGCCGAGTGTTCGGAAGGCTCCGTGTGGGAGGCCGCACTGTTTGCCACGCAATGGCGGCTGGGCAACCTGATTGCGATCATCGATCGCAACGGTATCGGCTCGTTGGACTTTACCGAGAATTACATCGCGCTGGAACCGCTGGCCGACAAATGGCGGGCCTTCGGGTGGGACGTCGTCGTGGTCGAGGACGGACACGATTTCGGCCAATTGTTGCCGGCTCTGGCCGACTCCGCCCCCCGTTCGGGCGACCGGCCGTTGATGATCATCGCCCGCACGATCAAAGGCAAAGGCGTCTCGCTGTTCGAGAACGATCCGGTGTGGCACGTTCGCCCGGTCACCGCCGATTTGATCGACCGGGCCCGGGCTGAACTTGAAGCCCAGGCTGAACTTGAAGCCCAGGCTGAACTTGAAGCCCAGGCTGAACTTGAAGCCCAGTCTGAACTTGAAGCCCAGTCTGAACTTGAAGAGGGAGCACGCTGATGCACCCGATTACCGCAGCCGCACCGCTCTCGCGCACCGACATGCGCGACGCTTTCATCAATGTGCTTTACGACATCGCCCGCGCCGACCGCTCGGTGGTCATGCTGTCCAACGATTTCGGAGCGCCCGGGCTCGATCGTTTCCGCGCGGAAATGCCGGAACAATTTATCAATGCCGCCATTTCCGAGCAGAACATGATCTCGACCGCGGCCGGAATGGCCATGGCCGGGCGCAAAGTGGTGGTTTACAGCATCGCCGGTTTTCTGACCCTGCGCGCATTGGAGCAGGTCAAGATCGATCTGTGCGTGATGAAGACTCCGGTGCTGTTGCTCGGGGTCGGCAGCGGCTACGCCTATAGCGTCGACGGTCCGACCCATCACGCCACCGAAGACATCGCGGTGATGCGTTCCCTGGCCAACCTCACCCTGTTTTCGCCTTCGGAGCCGGCACAGGCGGCGGCGCTGGCGCCTTTGATCACGGATCTGCGCGGACCGCATTATGTGCGCCTCGATCGCGGCCGTTGGCCGATCCTGGGCGAGTCCGATCCCGGGCTCGGGGTGCGGTCGGTCCGGGCCGAAGGCGAGCTTGCCTTGGTGGCGACCGGGATCATGGTTCACCGCGCGCTCGAGGTGGCCGCTTTGTTGGCCGGGCAGGGGATTTCAGCGCGCGTGATCGACCTGTTCCGGCTTAAACCGGTCCCGGTCGAGGCGCTGACCGGTCTGCTTGACGGGGTGACGGCGGTGGCCACGCTGGAGGAGCACGGTTTGTGCGGCGGTCTGGGCGGTCTGATTGCCGAGACGATTGCCGATGCCGAACTCGGTTTGCCGCTCAAGCGCTTCGGCATACCGGACGACCAACTTTATGCCTATGGTGAACGCGCGCGCCTGCATGCCGCTCGGGGTCTCGATGCCGCATCGGTAGCCGCGACCCTGCTCGACTGGCTGGCGGGCAGAAAGGGGGGGCGATGACCGATCAGGACCGACGCCCGCGGGTTTATTTCAACGAATACAACCCGTTCATCGGCAACTCGGCCTATTTGCCGTTGGTGGCCGGTAAGCTGCATGCCTACGCGCTGCGGGATGAGGCGGTGGCGGCTCATTACCGCTGGATGCCGTATCTGTTCCGCATCGACCGACCGGCTTCGATCCTCGACAGCTATGACGCGCCGGCCTTGGCGGCGTTCTCGGCCGCGATTTGGAACGAGCAGCTGTGTCTGCATGTCGCGGCCGAGGTCAAACGGCGCTGGCCCGCGTGCCTGATCGTGTTCGGCGGCAGTCAGGTGCCGCATGATCCCACCGGCTTCCTTCGGAACCATCCGTTCATCGACGTTACCATCCGGGCCGAAGGCGAGGAACCGTTCCGGGCGGTGCTGCGCCGTTTCATCGACAGCCGCGACTTTTCCGAAATCGAGCGGGTCACGTGGCGCCGTCCCGACGGCACCATTACCGGCAACGCCGACAGCGGCGCCACCTTCGACCGCGATATCGACATCTACCCGTCGCCTTATCTCGACGGCCTGTATGACGGGCTGATCGTCGCCCACCCCGACATCCGGTTTCAGGCGATCATCGAAACCAACCGGGGTTGCCCGTTCCATTGCACCTTTTGCTATTGGGGTAGGGGCGGGCTCAGCCGTAAATACCGCTTCTTCAGCTTCGAACGGGTGGTGGGCGAGCTGGAATGGCTGGCGCGCAACCGGATCGCCTTCGTCTATAATGCCGATTCGAACTTCGGCATGCATCGCCGCGACGAAGAGATCGCCGAGCGGCTGGTCGCGATCAAACGCACGCACGGTTTTCCCGAGAAGATCGTCAATCTCTACGGCAAGAATACCGACGAGCGAATCTTCCGAATTGCCAAGTTGCTGTACGAGAACGGTCTGCACAAGGGCGTCGGTCTGTCGCGCCAATCTCTATCGCCCGCGGTATTGGAGAATATCAAGCGCGCCAACATTAACCTGGCCATCTACGAGAGCCTTCAGCACCGGTTCGAAGCCGAAGGGATTCCCGTATTCTGCGAGCTGATCCTGGCTTTGCCCGGCGAGACTTATGAAAGCTTTGCCGAGGGCATCGAGACGGTGTTGACCGCCTCGCTTTACGGCCAGCTGATCATCGTGCTGTGTGAGCTTTATCCCAACACGGAGATGGCCGAGCCCGGCTATCAGCGGCAGCATGGCATCATCGGCCGTCGCAACATCAGCCACGGCGTTCACAGCCGCATCTATGACCGGGATTGGGTTCCCGAATATATCGACTATGTCGTCGGCACCGAAACCATGCCGGTCGCAGACTGGAAGCGTAGCGGCTGTCTGGCCTGGACGACGATGACTCTGATCGGGTTGCGGCTCGGTTATGATCTGATCCGTTACTTGCGGCACCGCTACGGCATTCGGGTCGCCGATTTCCTCCGCTTTCTGTGCGAGGGGCGAACCGGGGTCGCGGCCCCGCTGTGGCGCGCCGAACTGGCCTGCTACGACGCCTTCATGGAACAGATTTTGGCCGGGCACGGCCGGGGCGTCGTGTTGCCGGAGTTCGGCGAGATCTATTGGGCGGTCGAGGAGGCGAGCTTCCTGCGTCTGACCGATCACGCCGCCGCTTTCTACGACGAGCTTTTGGACATGACCCGTGATTTCCTGACGGAAGCCGGCTTGACTCCGGACCCGGCGGAGCTGGCCGAGGTCATCACCTACCAAAGCTTGCGCATCCCGAGCCCGGCCGCGGCCGGACCCGGTGAACACGGTTTCACCTATAATCTGCCCGAATTCTTCGACAGTCTGACCAAGGACGGCAAACCCGTCGAGTTGTGTCGGCGTTCTCAGACCATAACGGTTCATCCCGAGGATTATGCCGGCGATAAGCCGCGGTTCGCTCGGGAAAAGCTGCTGTGGGGACGACGGGGCGGCCGTTTCGAGGTCGAATTCACGTGGTATGATACCGCCGTTCAACCGCCGCCGTGGGCGGCCGGTCCCACGCCATGACGCCGACCTTCCGCGCGTCCGAAGCTAAAGTCGCGGTGATCACCCGCACTCGTGACCGGCCGCTGCTCTTGGCCCGCGCCGCCGAGAGTATCTGCGGCCAAAGCTTCCGCGATTTTCATTGGGTGATCGTCAACGATGGCGGGGCCGGTGCTCCGGCCGCGGCCGCGGCTGAAACCGCGCGGGCCAAGGGCGTGGCGGTGACCGTTATCAATCACGAATATTCCCGGGGGATCGAGGCCGCTTCCAACGCCGCCATCGCCCGGGTGTCATCCGAGTTTATCGTCATTCACGACGACGACGACCGGTGGGAGCCGATGTTTTTGGCCACCACGGTCGCCGCCCTGAATCGCCATCCCGATCATGCC
>JBAWVF010000193.1:0-7139 GCA_037147415.1 Rhodospirillaceae bacterium
AAGTGCTCGAGAAATTTCGCCCCGCCAGGTGGGAATGATTTTCAGGCTCTGAGTTCGAAGTCGGGGTTAATATCGGTTAGGATGATTAGAGTCGTGATGTGCGGGGGCGAAAGACTGGAAGAGCGAGTCCCACTGGCGGCCAAAGCCAGCTTTGAAGGTGTGTGGGAATGGGATTTGCCGGTGGGAACCCTCACCGCGTCGCAGCGTTTCCTTGTGCTGGTCGGACTTCCCGCATCCCCGCTTTATCAGATCGATGACTGGTTTTCCCGGGTCCATCCCGATGATTTACCGTGGCTGTTCGCCTGCTTTGAAGGACAGGAAGGCAAAACCGAGCCTTTTTATATCGAGCACCGGGTTTCCGACGGCAATTGCGGTTGGCGCTGGCTGGCTTGTCGCGGCGTCGCAAAATTGGGCGAGGACGGTTTGCCCGAGCGCATTGCCGGTATTGTTTCCGATAGCAGTGACGCCAAAGCGGCCGAGCAACGTTTTAAGCAAAGCGAAGAACGCTATGCTCTGGCCGCGGCGGCCGCCAGCGACGGACTTTATGACTGGGACATCCTGACCGGCAAGATCGAGTATTCACCGCGCTGGAAGTCGATTCTCGGCTTTGCGGCCGAGGACATTACCGATTCACCGTCGGAGTGGCTCGGCCGCGTGCTCAGCGATGACCTGATCTGGTTACAGGCAACCCTGGAGGAACAAGTCAGACCGAGCGGGGTGCCGCTGCCGTCCTTTACCATCGAATACCGGATTCGTGATGCCGGGAACGCCGTGCGCTGGATGGTTTGCCGGGGCATGGCCGTGCGTGACGATTGCGGCAATGCCGTGCGCGTGATCGGTTCCCAATCGGATATCACCGACCGCAAGCTGGCCGAACAGCAATTGCGCCAAAGCGAAGAGCGCTATGCTCTGGCCGCACGCGGTGCCAATGACGGATTGTGGGACTGGCGCCTCGATACCGGCGAGACTTATTTTTCGCCGCGCTGCATGTCGATGCTGGGCCAACCCGAAGTCGCCCTCATCGATAGTCCGCGCCGCTGGCTGCGCTGCGTCATGGCCGAGGATCGCCCCGGCCTGCTGCAAGCCCTGCACAGCCATCTGAGCGGCGACACCGGCCATCTGGCCCATGAGTTCCGGATGCGCCGGGCCGACTATACCATTGCCTGGTGCCTGACCCGGGGCATGGCCGTGCGCGACGGCAACGACCGCCCGGTCCGGATCGCCGGCTCGGTCACCGACATCACCGAGCGCAAAAAGGCGGAACTGCGCCTGCAATATAATGCCTTTCACGATGGTTTGACCGGGTTGCCCAACCGTTCGCTCATGCTCGACCGCATCGGGCGGGCCATCGCCCGCTTGCAGAGCGGTGGTAAGCATTTTGCGGTTATCTTGCTCGACCTTGACCGTTTCAAGTCCGTCAATGACAGCCTGGGCACCAAGACCGGCGATCTGGTGCTGACCACCACCGCCGTTCGCTTGCTGCGGGAACGCCGCCCCAGCGATACCCTGGCCCGCCTAAGCGCCGACGAATTCGCCATATTGTTCGAGGATATTGAACCGGGCCTGGTCATGGCCGAAGCCCTGCGCGCCACCGAAGCGGTCAAGCGTCCTTATATTCTTGAAAATCATAATATCGTCTTTACCGCTTCGGCCGGCGTGGCGCTTAGCGTTTCCGGATACGACCGGGCGGAAGACATGCTGCGCGATGCCAGCCTGGCCATGGTTCGGGCCAAGACCGCCGGGCGGGCACGCATTGAATTGTTCGACGTTCGCTTGCGCGACCATGCCCTGAGCCGGGCACGTACCGAGGCCGAACTGCGGCGGGCGCTGGAGGAAAACCAATTCGAACTTTACTATCAGCCGATCGTTGAGCTTGGCGGCGAGCGAATTGCCGGCGTCGAGGCCCTGATCCGCTGGCAGCATCCGGAACGCGGGTTGGTTCCTCCCATCGATTTTATTCCGTTGGCCGAAGAAACCGGGCTGATCGTCATGATCGGACGCTGGGCGCTGGAGCAGGCCGCCGCTCAATTGGTGGCTTGGCAGGCGACGTATCCGGGCTATGATAAGCTGTTCACCTGCGTCAATGTCGCGACCCGTCAGCTGCGCGACGACAACATGCTGACACGAGTGAAAGAAGTCTTAACCGCAACCGGTATTTCGCCCGCTTCGCTGAAGCTTGAAATTACCGAAAGCGAGTTGATGACCGAGCAAAATGAAGCCGAGCCGACGATGCAGGCGATTCAGGCTTTAGGGGTTCGGTTCTCGATCGATGATTTCGGCACCGGTTATTCTTCGCTCAGTTACTTGCACCGAATGCCCGCCGACACGCTCAAGATCGACAAAAGCTTCGTTCAAGCGATCAGCGAGGGGCGGGAAAAGGCCGCGATTGTCGAACTCATCGTCCGCCTTGCCGGCCTGCTGCGCATGGATGTGGTTGCAGAAGGCATCGAAACCGAACAAGAGCGGCAATTCCTGCGCAGCCTCGGCTGCAAATACGGCCAAGGGTATTACTATGCCCGGCCGATGCCGGCCGACCGGCTCGGCATCCTGCTCGAACGGAAAAAGCCGCTGCCGGTTGCCGAAGAAACATAATCCATAGTTGACAGACGGGGCGACTTGGTTCGACCATGTAACTTACGGCCGTCCGGCGGAACGCATGATGCCCGATCGCATCGACCTTAAGTCCGGTGCACCTTACCGCCATGGCCCTTTCTAAGGGTACCTTGTAGTTATGGTTGGAGAGCTTTACGCATCCCTCGACGCGATCGCCGCGCATCGACGGCTTCCGAAACGGATTGCACTGGTCGCCGTTGCGCCGGTTGCAGCGCTAGTCATCCTGGTTCCCTCTTTCCTTTATTATGCCGGCTATACGCCGCTTGTGGCTATGCTCGTGACTGTCGCTTGCCTGCTGGCCGGCGGCACAACCATTTACAGTTTTGTTGTTCGTCCATCACGGGTTCTTGACCGTTTGATTACCCGATTTGTTGCAACCGGCGACCAGCTGCGCCAGCGCAACGCCGAACTGGAACACGCTTTGTCCGAAGCCCACGATGCCCGCTCAATGGCCGAGCAGGCCGAAACAAAAGCGCGCGAACGGGAAAGCCGGCTTCAAGACATCGTCGAACTGTCGACCGACGGCTTTTGGGAATTCGACGAGGATTACTGTTTTCGTTATGATTCCCGGGCATTGCCCGGCTTGGATATTGCCGCGGTCTTCGGGCGCATCCCCGGTGATTTGATCACCTCGGACCCGGTCAGCCGCGATAATTTCGACAAGCTGCACTATGCGCTATCGAACCGTTGGTCATTTCGGGATCTGGAGGTCCGCACCGGCGGCGAAAACGGCGAGGTGCGCGTTATTCTGGTCAGCGGCGTGCCCGTGTTCAACGAAGCGGGGGACTGGAGCGGCTACCGCGGCGCGATCTCGGACATTACCGACCGCAAGGCCGCGGAAAATGCTTTGCGTGAAGCCAAGGAACAGGCCGAATCCGCATCGCGCGCCAAATCGGCTTTCCTTGCCATGATCAGCCATGAAATTCGCACTCCGTTGACCGGGGTCATCGGCATGCTCGATTTGCTGCTGACCACCGAGCTTGACGAAAACCAAATGGATTTTGGCAAAATCGCTTATGAATCCAGCGAGGGACTGCTGAACATCCTGAACGATATTCTTGACATGACCCGCCTGGAGGCTGGCGGTCTCAAAATAGAGTGCATCGACTGTGAGCCTTCGCGTATCGTCAACGACGTCGTGCGCGCCATGCGGCCGGAAGTCGACAAGAAGAAAATCGGTATGGCCATCGTCATCGATGACACCGTGCCCGCCTATGTTTCAATGGATGCCTCCCGGGTACGCCAAATTCTGTTCAACCTGATCGCCAATGCCGTCAAATTCACCGAGGCCGGAGGCGTTACGGTCACCGTGTCCTGGCAACCGGACGAGGAAGTCCCCGCCCCCGGTCCCGGTCCCTACCAGCGCGGCCGGTTCAGCATCGTGATCAGCGACACCGGAATCGGCATTCCGCCCGAGGCGATGCAAAATCTGTTTACCCGCTTCATGCAAGCCGACAGCAGCTTGGCCCGCAAATATGGCGGTGTCGGTCTCGGTCTTGCCATCAGCAAAGAGTTATGCGAGTTGATGGGCGGTAAAATCGAGGTCTCCAGTACGCTCGGGGCCGGCAGCGATTTTAGATTTTATGTTCCTTGCAGCGCGATAGGACGGGTTGCCGGCTGGAATCCGGTGGCGGATCGCTATGCGGTTGCTTCACATGCGGTCGCCCCGGCGACGCCCAATGTTCTCGTGGTTGACGATAGTCCGGTTAATCAACACGTCATGTCGACGATTCTGCGTGATGCCGGCTACACCACCGATCTGGCATCAAGCGGCCGGGAAGCCATCGCCAAAGCGCTCGATAACTGGTTCGATCTGATCCTGATGGATGTACGCATGCCGGATATGGACGGCTATAGCGCAACCGCGGCGATTCGCGCCTTGCCGCCCCCGTTTTCTACCGTGCCGATTATCGCGGTCACCGCAGATGCGGTCACCGGCAGCCGTGAATGCGCCTTGGCCGCCGGAATGGACGACTACATTACCAAGCCGTTCAGTGCCCGCAACCTTCGGGAACTGGTTGACTCGGTGCTGGCCCGGCGCAAGCCCGAACGTGATGGGTTATAATACCAATTACATCCACTTCTTCTTAATTCGCTTCAACCAGTGCCGCTCGTCTTCGCCCCGAATACGGACCCCGACTTCCTTGATTTCAGTGCCGAGCATGTCGATCACGATCAAATCGACCGGCCCCATGCGTAAGTGATCGCCGCGACCGATGGTGGAGCCGATCCGCTTCCTCAACAATTGTGACACCGTCATGCCGGCCGAAACCGAGGGCATCGGAATATCGTAGGTCCGAGCCAACACCTCGACCAACGTCGCGCCATCGACGAAAAAGTCACCATGCTCGCGACGCAGCCAGACCGCCGTCGATTTGAAGCGGCGCGAGAAGAAGCGGTCAACCACCAGCGACAGCTCCGGCGGCGTCATCACCAGCACGACATCGCCGGCATGGAGACGATCCAGCACCCCGGTCGCCAGCACCAAGCCACTCCGAATCACGGCGACCACCCCCACACGCTCGGGCAGCGTCAGCTCGCTGAAGGCAAAGTCGGTGGCCCGGCTGTGCGGCCGGACCGTATAGGCAACCAGATCACGGTCGATCCGGTGCAGCATATCGAATTCAAGCTTTTCGGCCGCTTCCGGATTGGGCGCCAGCGCCAACCCGAGCCAGCGCGCCACCGTTGGTGCGGTCCAGCCCTGAAGCACCAACGACACCAGCACCACCACGAAGGCGACCTCGAAATAGATGTGCTGTTCGTCGATTCCGGCCAAGGCGGGAACCAGGGCCAGAAAAATCGGCACCGCGCCCCGCAGGCCCACCCACGAGACGAACAGTTGCTCTCTCCAACTGAAATGAAACGGCGCCAGCGAGAGCAGTACCGCAATCGGGCGGGCCGCGAAGATCAGCACCATGGCGACGCCCAGCGCCAGCCAGCCCTGCCCGGCCATGTGAAGCGGACTGACCATCAAACCGAGCATCAGGAACATCACGATCTGAGCCAGCCACATCAACCCGTCGAAAAAGCGGACGGTCAGGGTCCGGGCCCGAACCCGGGTGTTACCGAACACGATACCCGCGACATACATGGCAAGATAGCCGCTGCCGCCGACCAGCGCGGTTCCACTGAAGGTCAGCAGGCAGACCGCCAGGGCCAGAATCGGATAGAGGCCGCCGGCCAGTTCCAAACGATTGGTCAGTTGGGCCAAAGCCGAGCCGCCCGCCCAGCCCAGGATCAAACCAAGCCCCATTTGCGCGATGAAGTCGAGCAGCACGCTCGGCCAAAAGCCATGTCCACCGGCTTGCAGCAAACCGACGCAGGCCATGGTCAAAAAGATGCCGGTCGGATCATTGCCGACCGACTCGACCTCAAGCGTGGCGCGCAACCGGTCACGCAACGTAATTCCGCTGCGCCCCAGCGCCATGAACACGGCGGGCGCATCGGTTCCGGCAACGATCGCCCCCATCAGGAATGCGTGCGGAAGATCGATCCGAAACAGCCAGTGCACCCCCGCCGCCGTCACCCCGGCGGTCACCAGCACGCCCAGCGTCGCCAGAGTGAAAGCCGGCGCCCGGGCCGCACGCAAGGTGGAATAGGGCGTCCGCAACCCGCCATCGAACAGAATGATCGCCAGCGCGCAATTGCCGATCAGAAAGGAAAATTCGATATTGTCGAACCGGATACCGCCCGGCCCGTCCTCTCCGGCCAACATGCCGAGCCCGAGAAAGGTGAGCAGCAACGGCGCCCCGACCCGACTCGAGAGCTGACCGACGATTATACTCGCAAACAGCAACAGCGAGCCGACCAGCAGTCCGACCAGGCCGGACGTCACGAGGCTTCCTCCGGCTTAACCCCGGCGCCCCCGGTAACACGCCAGGCCAAGATCAAGGCAAGCGTCAGCAATCCGGACGCCAGCAAAAACGGTGCCCCCGACAACGCCCGCCCCTGTTCCGGCGCAATCGCCAGCGCAAAGGTTGCGGTGAACAACACGGGACCGATCAAACCGGTGATGCCGCGCAGGCTTTGCAATGCGCCCTGAAGCCTGCCCTGTTCGGCCGTCGACACCCGGCCGGTCATCAAGCTTTGCGCCGAAGGGGTGAAGAAGCCCCACAAGGCCATCACCGGAGCGCCGACCCAAAACAATTCCGGCTCCGGCGCCAGCCCGTAAATCGCCATGCCGAGCGCACCGAACAGCAATCCGGTCAGCAAGGTCCGCCGCTCGCCCGCCCGCGCCACCACCGGCCGCACCAGCCCGCCCTGAACGATCGCGCCGCACAAGCCGACTCCGGCCAGCGTCATGCCGACCATCGCCGTATCCCAGCCGAACCGATAGCCGGCATACAGCACGAAGGTGCTCGGCAGCACCTCATGAGCCAGAAACGACAGCAGAATGACCACCGACAGCCCGAATAATTGAGGCCGGGAGCGCAGCAAGGCCAGCGAGCCCAGCGGATTGGCGCGCCTCAACGAAAACGCCTCGCGGCTCGACGGCGGCAGAGACTCGGGCAGTATGAACCAGCCAT
>JBAWVF010000194.1:0-7118 GCA_037147415.1 Rhodospirillaceae bacterium
CTGGAAGCACACAACATCTAGTGGGTGTGTGCGTTAACCCGATAGGCATGGAAAGGCGAAAGCCTTTTAGTCGAAGCCTCGTCAAAATATCCATGGCCCGAATAGGGTCGGACATTGCCGCACTCTCAGTAAGTTCGATAATGACCGCTCCAGGCGGAACGCCAGTATCCTTGCAGGTTGCAACCAGATGATCCGCAAACCGATCAGAACCAAGATTTTTGCTGGAAATATTTAGGGAAATAGAGGTTGTAAGCCCCTCCTGACGCCATTGTTTCAGGTAATTCACAGCCTTTGTAATGACAAGCAGTGTGAGATCATCCATAAAGGACGAAATTTCGGCAAGGGGAATAAATTTTCCTGGCGCCAGAATACCCCGGCGAGGATGATGCCAGCGCAGCAATGCCTCGAACCCTGCTGTTTTTCGGCGGCCAGAACCGTTAGGCTTTATGGTAAGTTCCACTTTGGGTTGAAACACCAGCCGGAATTGTTTATCATCAATTGCTGTCTGAATCTCAGAAAAGTCAATAATATCATTAGCCCCAATAATCTCCGAAAAGATTTCTTGTAAATCTGCCGCGCGTACCGGCTTCTGGATAACCGAAGCAATGTTTAATCCATAGCTCAAACCAAGAAGGCGAACGCTCTCGATTATTTTTAGATCAACTCCACTCATGACGATGATCTGAGACTTTGAGCTCTTATTGGCAAGGCTGCGAATTATATCGATTCCATTAACTCCCGGCATCTGGAGATCAAGCACAATTGCAGTCGGAATCCACGCATTATATGTTTTTTCAAAATCAGCACCATTACAGGCAGTCTGCGCTTCAAATCCAGACATCTGGCCTACACTTGACACAAAATCTGCGATTTCCTGATCATCATCAATAACCAGAAGGCGGTTTGCATTCATAACATTCTCCTCAACCAATCGTTTCGTTAAGTTTCTGTTCGAGGTCTGATTGCCGGTAAGGTTTGATAAGAATGCTTAATCCGATTTCGTTAACTTCATGACGTAGTGCCTCATCAAGAGACCCAGTAGTTAGTAATATTCTTAGATCCGGCCATCGCGACTTGGCTGTACGAGCAAGGTCAATGCCATTCATGCCTCCGGGGGTGAGAACATCTGAGAACAGGACATGAACTGTAACCCCATTTTCTAGCACGGCCAACCCGTGTAATGCGCTATCAGCGACAATAACTTTGTAGCCAAGATTTGTAAGCTGGTGCCGAGCTAGCATTTGAATTGGGATACAGTCTTCAACAATTAAAATAGTTTTGCCTCCGCTTTCGGCCGTTTTAGTTAACGTCGCGGGCAATACGTCATCCTGAGCTTGAATTTCAGTTGCGCGTGGCAGATAAAGACAAATGGTGGTGCCACTTCCAACCTCGCTGGTAACTGTAATCGCGCCTCCCGACTGTTTGACAAAACCATAGACCATCGCAAGTCCGATACCTGTGCCCTTGTCTAAAGCCTTTGTTGTAAAGAATGGTTCGAATATCCGATCCGCGACTTCTGAAGGCATGCCGATACCGGTATCCTGAACCTCAATCACAACATAGTCGCCTGCGGGTATTTCACATTTTCCATTTGTTTGATCTTTGGTGAGGGTCCGGCGGCTGGTCGAAATTGTTAACGTGCCCCCCTTCGGCATGGCGTCACGCGCATTGGACGCAAGATTTAGCACCGCAGTGTCAAGCTGTGATGGATCAACCAGAACCGGCCACAGATCATTTTGCTCAGCTAATTTGACTTCAACCGTATCGCCCAATGTCCGGCTCAGCAATGTGATCATGCTGCGCACCAATCTATTAACATCAACGAGTCTTTGCTGAAGAACTTGCTTGCGACTGAATGCGAGAAGTTGGCGGGTCAGTTCAGCGCTGCGCAGGCTACCATTTAGAGCGTTACTCATAAATTCCCGGACTGGTGAGCTTTCGGGCAGCACTTTGTCCATGAGATCAAGATTGCCGATTACGACCGTCAGCAGGTTGTTAAAATCATGTGCAAGACCACTCGTCAGGCGACCGATCGCCTCCATTTTTTGGGCATGATGGAGTTGGTACTCGATTAATTTTTGCTCACTCACATCCTCGATCGCGATCACGGCTCCCTTGTAACCTTCTTTGTCGTCCTGGAGCGAGGACGCCGAGCAACGGACGGTGACAGAAGAACCATCCGGTCGCTTCAAGTTTCGCTCAAACCCAGGGATGCGCTTTCCGGCCGCAAGCGACTGGAGTTCATCACCGGCAATATGATCGGCAAGTCCGCCCCGGAGCGGCGAGCCGACAATGTCGGTGCTTTGACTACCTAGAATACTTCCAGCTGCGGGATTGCAGGTCTTAACGGTGCCGACCCCGTCGATGGTGATAAGGCCAATTGGGGATGCTTCAAGAATGGTGGCGAGCGTCCGGGTTCGGTCCTGAACCGTGTTTTCCAGAAGTTCGTTCTGTGTTTGTATGTAGCGGGTGGCCAGTCCAAGCCGGACGTGATTGCGCAGCCGTGCCAGCACCACCAAAGGTGAAAATGGCTTGATGATGAAGTCCACGCCCCCCAATGATAGGCCGCGGGCCTCGTCCTTTACCGAGTCAAGCGAAGTCAGAAAAACCACCGGAACATCCTGGTACGCTGACCGACTTCGAATTTTTTCGCACACCTCAAAGCCACTCGCACCGGGCATTATGACATCAAGCATAATTAAATCAGCCGGCTTTCCTTTATCTAGATAGCGGAGTAAACTTGCGCCATCCGAAAATGGATGAACAGCATAGGTATCAGATAAAAGTTCTGTCAGAATTCGTAAATTCTGCGGTTCATCATCCGCAACAAGAATATGAGCTGTTTGCTCGCTTACCCACGAATTCATCGCAGCGACTCCTCTAAATCGGCAATAGAGTCTGACAAAATGTCAGCAGCATCGTCAAAATCGTAGGAAATGGTACGATCAATTACCATCCCAACACGCTGACGAAGGTCTCCTGGAAGGTTTGATGCATGCCTATCGGGTTGACGCAGACACATACCAGATGTGGGGGCAGCTCTCAGAAAATCGCCTGTGTTTCCGCCAAACCCTACCATTCTGCAATCTACCCATTGTGGGTGTCTGCGTTAACCCGATAGGCGTGGTTTGATGGTAAACAGGTGGAAAGTTGTTCGGCGACGGCGGCGGCCCGGCCATCCGAATTTTCAAGAAGATCGAGCAGGGTCCGAGCGAGCTTCAGAGTCTCCGCGCCCACCGTGGCGAGAGGAAGCGCGGCTGACAGGCTCGCCAGATAAGCATCCGCCTCGTTCAAGACCGCGGCGAGTTCATCGGTCAGCCGGGTCATGGCTTCGGGCACGGGCGGGGCGCCGTCGCGCAGCGAGGCTTCGACGATCCGCGCGGTTTGATGCAGAGTCCGGGCGCCGATCTGACCGGCCATACCCTTGATGCTGTGAATAATCGTGAACGCCGCTGGCCAGTTTTGTTGGCTCGCTATTTCGGCGAGGCGCGCGCCGTCGTCGCGATGATGCTCGACGACATCACGCAATACCCGGTTGAAGACCGGAAGCTTCCGGTTGACGTTTGCGAGCAGGGTCGGCACGTGGATGCTGGTCAGCATCTCGAACTGTCCCGCTGGCAGCTCGTCGGTGGCGGCGGTCTTGGTCGATGGCAGCAGGCTGGCCGATGTCGGC
The DNA here is from genome assembly GCA_037147415.1 of Rhodospirillaceae bacterium. GTDB lineage: Bacteria > Pseudomonadota > Alphaproteobacteria > Azospirillales > Azospirillaceae > BOG-933. The sequence goes on from JBAWVF010000194.1 coordinate 3,674, forward strand.
TGCGGCCTATCCCAATGCCCTCGCTTGATCAGCCATTTATAAAGAGTGGAGAAGAGTTTTTCAGGAATCACCGGCTTGGGGATGTGGCCGTTCATGCCGGCGGCAAAACAACGGGCCTGGTCCTCGCTGAAGACGTTGGCGGTCAGCGCCAGGATGGGGATACGATCATAGCCCGGCAATTGACGGATGATCCGGGTTGCCTCCAGCCCGTCCAGCTCCGGCATTTGCAGGTCCATCAGGATCAGATCGTAGGCGGTGCGCCGCGCCATCTCGACGGCCTCGACACCGGTGGTCGCCATATCGGCGCTCAGGCCCGCTCCGCTCAGCAATTCGCCGACGATTTCCCGATTGACCGGATGGTCCTCGGCGACCAGCAACCGCGCATGGCCGAAGTTGCGCGCCAGCAATTCTTCGTGCGCCGAAAGCGCCGCGATGGTCACTTCGTCCGCGAGACAACCGTTGGACAGCTCGATAAACCGGTCGAACAGTGTCGAAGCGGTCAAGGGCTTGGTCAGCAGCGCCACCCCGAGGTGCATCGCCGTCAGTTTGGCCTCGGGGCTATCGTAAGCGGTGATTAGCATAGCGAGCGGCGGCCGGAGCAGCGGTTGGGCTTTCAGTCGCCTGACCGTCTCGATGCCGTCCATCTCCGGCATCTGCCAGTCGATCAGCACGAAATCGAAGGTACGACCGGTGCCGTCAGCGGCGGCAATGACCTTAAGCGCCTTCGCTCCCGACGAAGCGGTTTCGGCGTGAAGTCCAAAACTGTGGAACAACTCTTTCAGCACCTTGCGGGCCGAGGGCAGATCATCCACCACCAGGGCGCGTTTACCTTGTAAAGATGCCGCCAGATGCACCGCTGAAAGGCACTCGCTTTTGCGCAACCTCGCCGTCATCCAGAATGTGCTGCCGACGCCCGGTTGGCTCGCGACCCCGACGGAACCACCCATCATCATTGCCAGATAGCGGGTGATGGCGAGCCCCAAGCCGGTGCCGCCATATTTGCGGGTGATCGACGGGTCGCCCTGTTCAAAGGGCTGGAACAACTGGGCCATCTGCTCCTCGGTCATGCCGATGCCGGTATCCTGGACCTCGAAGCGCACGCAGATTTCGCGGTCGGTGCTTTCGAGCAAGCGGACGCGCAGAACAATCGATCCCCGACTGGTGAACTTGATCGCGTTGCTAAGATAGTTGAGCAGGGCCTGGGCCAGACGATCGGGGTCGCCATAGGCACTATCGGGCAGATCACTGTCGATATCGAGAACGATCTCGATACCCTTGACCTTTGTCTGCTCCGAAACAAGGGCATAGATTTTTGAGATTAACACAGATTCAAAATAAAATTTTGTCTCGTTGATCACAAGTTTTCCCGATTCGATCTTGGAGATGTCGAGCACCTCGCTGATCACGGTCAACAGATGACTGGAGGCGTCTGAAATCATCTGAAGCTTCTTCAGCTTGTCGGTCTCCTTGGTGCCCCGGATCAACAGATGGGTCAGCCCGACGATGGCGTTGATCGGGGTGCGGATTTCATGGCTCATGTTGGCGAGAAAGAGGCTCTTGGCCTTGGTCGCGGCTTCGGCTTTGTCGCGCTCAAAAATCAGCAACTCGTTGAGTTCGCGCGTCCGCAGTTCGGCGTCCTTAAGCGGGGTGACGTCGAATACCAGGGCATAAAACCCTTGAACCTTGCCATCCTCGATGTCTGGAAGGTAATGGGCTTGGGAATGCCGGACCCCCTCGCCATCCGGTCGCGGGATGGAAATCTCGAAGGTCTGGGCATCCCCCCGCAAAGCGGCTTCGATATAGGGAAGATTATCTTTGTAAAGGTCTTCGCCAATGACGTCTCGCATATGCTTCCCCTTGACTTTTTGATAATTTACACCAAACCAGCCATCATAGGGACGGTTCGCAACGACGTTCAACAGGTCCACACTCCAATATCCGATTATGGATGGTACATTGTCGAGAATATTTTGAATATCTTTTTGTTTTAATAGAAGGGCTTCAGTAGCGTTGGCGACTTTTATCTCCAGGTCTGACTGATAAGATGCCAAGGATTTGCGAGCAAATAATAGCTCAGTATTGTCCCTGATGATTTGGGACATGCCGATTATCCGGCTATTCTGGTCGATGATCGGCGAAAATGTCACCGAAACATCAACCCGCGTGCCGTCTTTGCGCATCCGCACCGTGTCGAGACTTGGGGGCTGTTCACCAGCGTGCAGTCGCTTTTCGGTTTCCTCTTCTTCCTGATGGGTCTCCGTCGGATAAAGCATGTGGACGGACTGGCCGATCGCCTCCACCGCAGCATAACCGAACAGTCTTTCCGCGGCCGGATTCCAGCTCGTGATGATACGATCTAAAGTCTTAGAGATAATCGCATCATTGGAAGAGGCAATGATTGCGTCAGCCGATAACAGCAGTGTCTGGCTCTGTGCTAGGTCATGTCTTTTCTTATAGTTATCAATTTCGTTCATGACGGCGTCGGCAATATCCACGAGAATAGCCTTTTCTTGCTCGGAAAAATGCTTTCGTGGAATATTGTCAATAATACATAAGGTGCCAATCTTAAAATGATCGCTCGTTACCAGCGGCGCCCCCGCATAGAAGCGGATGCCCGGCGCGCCCGTCACCAACGGGTTGTCGCAAAACCGGGGATTCTCCATAGCGTCGGGAACGACAAGCGGGTCGGAGCCAAGAATTGCATAAGCGCAAAATGCCCAGTCGCGCGTCGTTTCGCGTGCCTCAAGCCCATGGTGAGACTTGAACCACTGGCGCACATTATCAACCAGCGAAACCAAGGAAATCGGGACATGCAATATCTTCGCGGCTAGGCGAGTATAGCGATCAAACGCTTCCTCGGCTGCGGAATCAAGAATTCCAAAGTCTTGAAGCGCGGCCAGTCTGTTTTCCTCATCATTTGGTAGCGGAGCCGCGCTCATATTAGACACCATAATAAGGAGTTAATTGCGTTTATTCGACCATTAGTAATTTCGTAACACTTTGAGCCCACAATAACGCCAATCCCCTATGCCCGAATTATGCAAGTATTTTACTGATTCTGAGGTGGTCAATCCGATCTACAACAGCCAGCAAAACGCTCAGTGGTCACAATGCGCTGCGCAGGGCTGGAGGGGAAGATATTTTTCGTATACCAAAATATCAGCTTGTGACATAACAAGAATGAATTTATAAGTTACATATAAAAAACGTATGTTGATTTTCGTATAAGTGCAATCATTGCATGGTCTTAATAATATAGATAACATTGCGGCGGGTGCTTGGCTCGGCGCGATAGGCCTTGAGGTCGGCGTAGAGCCACCAGATCAGGCAACGGACCTGTTCCTTGGCGGCGCGGGCCGAGGCGGTGAAGGCCTCGAGCTTGTAGACCAGTCGCTCGGCATGAACCCAGCACAGGGCGTGTTCGCCGACGTTGAATTGCCCGGCG
>JBAWVF010000195.1:0-7027 GCA_037147415.1 Rhodospirillaceae bacterium
TCGGGGCTCGTTTTGATGATCGGGTGACCGGCAAGATTTCCGAGTTTGCGCCCGGTTCCAAGAAGATTCATATTGATATCGATCCCAGCTCGATCAACAAAAATGTGCGGGTCGATATTCCGGTCGTCGGTGACGCCACCCTGGTTCTTGAAGAGATGATCCGCATTTGGACGGAGCGCAAGAAGCGTCCGGATGCCGCTGCCCTTAAGGATTGGTGGGGACAGATCAATACTTGGCGCAAGCGCGATTGCTTGCGCTATGTCAAGACCGACAAAATCATTAAGCCGCAGTATGCTTTGGAGCGTCTGCGCGAGGCGATCAAGGGGCACGACCATTACATCACGACCGAAGTCGGTCAGCATCAGATGTGGGCCGCGCAGTTTCTGCCCTTTAACGAGCCTAACCGCTGGATGACGTCGGGCGGGCTCGGCACCATGGGCTATGGTTTGCCGGCCGCGATCGGTGTTCAATTGGCGCATCCCGAGTCGCTGGTGATCGATATCGCCGGTGAGTCCTCGATCATGATGAACATTCAAGAGTTGTCGACCGCCGTGCAATACGGCGCGCCGATTAAGGTGTTCATTCTCAATAACCAATATATGGGTATGGTGCGGCAATGGCAGGAGCTGTTGCACGGCTCGCGCTATTCGCAAAGCCAGCTGACCAGCTTGCCCGATTTCGTCAAACTGGCCGAGGCGTTCGGTGCGGTCGGTTTGCGTGCCGACAAGGTCGAAGAGCTTGATGGCGTCATTGCCGAGATGATCGCGGTCAAACGTCCGGTAGTTGTTGATATCGCAGTCGATCCGACCGAGAATTGCTTCCCGATGATTCCGGGTGGCCGTGCCCACAACGAAATATTGCTTGGCCCGGGTGACAAGCCGGACGAAGCGACGCCGGAAGACGGGATGGTGCTGGTGTGACGACCGGGTAAAGGGGCGTGTCGGTGGCGTCCGGTGGTTTTGCGGGATGGCTGGGGATTTCCGGAACCTACGCCGAATGGCTGGGCGTGTGGAGTGGCGTTGCGTCTCTGGTTTCCCTGTTCGTTTCGTCGTATGCTGCTTGGCAGATTACGGCGGTTCGGCGTAAAGTGAGCCGACGGGTTGCCTTTACGGCTCTGGCAGACGAGTTTCTTGATAAGGTCGGATTACAAGTCGCTGTACTTGCGGACTTGATCCGGGCTTATCCTGACAAGCGGTTGGAGATCGTGTCGGTTATAAGGGAATGCGTTGCGTTGCTCCGAACAAATAAGGCGGAGCTTTCTCGTGACGGGTTGGCTGCTTTGACGGAGTTGCAGAGTCTTGTTAGCCGTTATGGTAAACTTGTCACGGCAACGGCTAATAAAAAAAATGTGGCGAGCCCCGAGGGAGATTTAGATTTATTGTGGCAAGTTCACGGTGCCGTCAAACAGTGTCTGATTGACTATCAAAGTGTTGTCGCACAGCGGCGAAAGGGGGTAGTCGATGATCTCTAGTGATAGGCGACTTCGTCTCGTTGCTAAGCTTATTGCGTTAACTCAGCTTAAAAAAATCTCGTGGCAACGACGAGATTCGAAGCTGATCCATGGCAAGTTTACGACAATTGTAGATAAGTTGCGTTTCGAGCTTCAGCACAAACCTCTCGAGGGGCAAGTCTTGTGGCCGACGCTTGTAATGGAAATTTGGGACGAGGATGAAACCAATTCCGAGCCGATAGACTCCTTCAGTGAACGTGATGGCATTCCGATCCTGGGAGATCTCTTTGATTTTGTTGAACGTAACGATAGTGAATTCAGCATGGCTGCGGCAAAGGCCGCCGCAAAAATCGACAAATTTCTAGCCCGAGACGTATCCCATGTCCAATGACCAGACCAACAAGATTGAAAAGCACACCATCGCGGTATTGGTGGACAACGAGCCCGGCGTGTTGGCGCGGGTGATCGGCTTGTTCTCCGGGCGCGGCTATAATATCGAAAGCTTGACCGTGGCCGAGGTCGATAGGGAGCAGGCGCTGTCACGCATTACGGTCGTGACTTCCGGCACCCGCATGATTATCGAGCAGATTAAGGCGCAGCTTGACCGGTTGGTTCCGGTACATCGGGTGCATGATTTGACCGACGAGGGGCCGAGTGTCGAGCGCGAGTTGGCGCTGGTCAAAGTCGCCGGCATCGGGGAAAAACGGATCGAGGCGATGCGGATTGCCGACATCTTCAAGGCCCGAGTGGTTGATGCGACGCTCAACTCCTTTGTTTTCGAATTGACCGGAACCGCAAGCGAACTGTCGGACTTTATCGGTCTGATGGCGCAACTTGGCTTAGTTGAAATCAGTCGAACCGGCGTGGTTGCGATTTCACGCGGTGCTACCGGCTTCTAGTCTTGACTCGAGGCCCTTAATCGGCTTCCAAAGGCAGTGGCCTTTGACGGGGTTCAAAGGGGCGGCCCCCCTTTGGCCTCGTTGTTCTTGTTTTTACCGAATCACCTGAAACACCGAGGACCGAACCCATGCGCGTCTATTACGATCGGGATGCCGATGTTAACCTGATCAAGGGCAAGAAAGTTGCCGTTGTCGGCTATGGCAGCCAGGGCCATGCCCATGCCTTGAATATGCGGGACAGCGGCGTTGCCGAAGTCGTGATCGCGTTGCGTACCGGCAGCCCGAGCGTCAAGAAGGCCGAGGGCGCCGGCTTCACCGTGCTCGACCCGGCCGAGGCGGCGCGCACTTGCGATTTGTTGATGATCCTGGTGCCCGACGAGTTGCAGGCCGACCTCTATCGCGAACAACTGGCGCCGAACATGAAGCAGGGCGCCGCGCTGGCCTTTGCCCATGGTCTCAACATCCATTTCGGCTTGATCGAAGCGCGCAAAGACCTGGACGTGTTCATGATCGCGCCCAAGGGCCCCGGTCACACCGTGCGCGGCGAATATCAGCGCGGCGGCGGCGTGCCCTGCCTGGTTGCGGTCCATCAGGACGCCAGCGGCAATGCGCTTCAGATTGCCCTGAGCTATGCTTCGGCAATCGGCGGTGGTCGTGCCGGCGTGATCGAGACCAGCTTCCGCGAGGAATGCGAGACCGATCTGTTCGGCGAGCAGGTGGTGCTGTGCGGTGGTCTGACCAGCTTGATCCAGGCCGGTTATGAGACTCTGATCGAGGCGGGTTATGCGCCCGAGATGGCCTATTTCGAGTGCCTGCACGAAGTCAAGCTGATCGTCGACCTGATTTACGAGGGCGGCATCGCCAATATGCGTTATTCGATTTCGAATACCGCGGAGTATGGCGATTACCAGACCGGTCCGCGCATCGTCACCGATGAAACCAAGAAAGAGATGAAGCGGGTGCTCGACGATATCCAGTCCGGCCGCTTCGTCCGCAACTGGATGCTGGAAAACAAGGTCGGTCAGCCTAACTTCAAGGCCAGCCGCCGCCGCGCCGCCGAGCACCCGATCGAGCAGGTCGGCGCCCGTCTGCGCGATATGATGCCCTGGATCAAAGAGCGTCGCTTGGTTGACAAGAGCAAGAACTGAGTTTTGCCCGTCACCCCCGCACCGGCTTCGGGTCGGCGCGGGGGGCTCTTGAAAAATCGATCTCCGGCGCGCATAGTTGAGAGTGCAATAAAGCAGCATGACGCCCGATCAGTTCGTCACCATCTTGCGCACCCGCTTCGGCGCTACCGTCGAATGGCGGTTGGGCATGACAGGGCATCGCCGGGTGGTTCTCGGAGGCCGGGCCGTGACGGTTCCTAATCACGGTTCGGTTCAGCCGATTCGTTTGCCGATATTATGCAAACTGGTCGATGATCTCGGACTGCGGCTTGAGGATTTGGAGGGCTGAGCGATGTTGCGCTATCCGGCCATCATGCATAACGACGATGACGGGTTTTGGATCGAATTCCCCGATTTTCCGGGCAGCTATACCTGGGGTGGTGCCGAGGAAATCCCGGAAGAGGCGGCTGCCAATTGTCTGGCCGATTCCTTGTTATTCCTGATGCAGGAGGGCAAACCTTTGCCGGAGCCGACCGCAGTTTCGGAGGCGTCTTTTCTGGTTGCGCCCCGATATACAGCCAAAGGCTTAGAAAACGGCAAGCGAGTCTATAAGGAATATATCGCCAGCCAGACTGACCGCGAGATTTCTCTGATGAACGATTCAGACGACGTCGGAGACGATATTAGAAGTGCCGCTTAGGATTTCGAGAATCGCAACACGGGAATTCATCATGTCGCGTTTGTTATTTAGCGCTTTGTTGCTGTTGTCGGCGGTTTCTTTTGCGCGTGCCGACGATTTTCGGGCTTATGATATCGAGGTCATTTTCCCGTGGGCGCGAGCGACCGGTCCGGGGCAGAGCGATGGTGCCGTTTTCATGAAACTGTCCAATACCGGCGATATTGCTGATCGTCTGTTGCGGGCGTCGTCGTCGATGGCCGGGAATGCCCGGCTTCAACCGGGCCGGGCGGTTGTCATTTCGCCGGGTGAAACCGTTTTGCTGGGACCGGGCGGCGTTCATATCCAGCTTGGCGGCTTGCGTGAACCGCTGGTTGAGGGCTCGGCGATTCCGTTGACGCTGACTTTCGAGCGCGGCGGCACCGTCGAGATCACCGCGGAAATCACCTCAGCCGATGCGGTCGCGCCGCCCGGCGAATAACCTCCCCTTAACCGGGTAGGGCGACGAGCGGGCGGGCTTTGGCCAGACGGTCGAACGCGATCAAGTCTTCCAGCAGGCCGGATAAGTCCTTGAGCGCAATCGTGTTGGGGCCGTCGCTTAATGCGCGGTCGGGGTCTTCGTGAGTTTCCAGGAACAGGCCGGCGACTCCGATCGAGATCGCGGCCCGGGCCAGCACCGGGACAAACTCGCGCTGTCCGCCCGAGGCGCCGCCAAGCCCGCCCGGCTGTTGCACCGAATGGGTGGCGTCGAACACCACCGGATAGCCGGTCGCCGCCAGCACCGGCAGCGAGCGCATATCCGAAACCAGCGTGTTGTACCCGAAGCTGACCCCGCGTTCGCACAGCAGAATGTTTTCATTGCCGGTGGCGCTGAGCTTGGCCGCAACGTTGGTCATGTCGCGCGGGGCCAGGAACTGGCCCTTTTTGACATTGACCGGCTTGCCGGTTTCCGCCGCTGCGATCAACAGATCGGTTTGCCGGCACAGGAACGCCGGAATCTGGAGCACGTCGACCGCCTCTGCCACCGGACGGCATTGCGTGGTCTCATGAACATCGGTCAGCACCGGGCAACCTTGCCGCTCGCGGACTTCGGCCAGAATCTCGAGCCCCGCTGCCATGCCTACGCCGCGCGCGCTGCTGATCGAGGTGCGGTTGGCTTTGTCGAACGAGGATTTATACACAAGCCCGATGCCGAGTCGGGTCGTGATTTCAACCAGAGCGTGACTCATTTCAAGCGCATGTTGCCGACTTTCCAGCACGCACGGCCCGGCGATCAGGGCAAACGGGCGATCATTGGCGAAATTGACCGAACCGATGGCAACGGTACGAGCCTGTGTCATGGTGCTGTGTAATCCTTTCCCGATCCGCCCCGACGCGGTAAAGTGACCATATTTTGCCGCGTGGGACTGCGTCAAGTCGTCCCACCGGCTTATCATAAGGATAGGCGTGCTTGGAGCGCAATAACCCCGCCATTTCGCGATCCCCGGCCGCGGCCCCTCCCGTCGTTCGGCGCAGTCGCAGTGAAGCCCTGTTTCAGCGCGCGCTTGGCTTGTATCGCAGTGGGGACTGCACTGTGGCCGAGGAGGTTCTTGGCGCTCTGCTGGCAGCGGCACCCGGTCACGTTGAGGCTCGGCGCTTAGCAGTAAGCATTGCGTGTGCTTATGCGGCCGACGGTCAGGCTTTTCACAAATCCGGTCGGCCGGATGCCGCTGTTTCGTGTTATCAGCGAGCGCTGAGCCTGGAGCCTGACTCCGCCGATACTATGAATAACTTGGGAGCGGCCTTGCAGGCGATCGGCCGGCTTGATGACGCCGCCCTGTATTACCGAAAAGCGCTTGAATTGCAGCCAAAACTTGTGGCTGCGCTGATTAATTTGCACAGTCTGTGCTACGGTGCCGAGTCGGAGCAAGCGGCGGATTATCTGGAACAAGCCCTGGCGTGCGACCCCGACGAAGCCGCGGCCCGGTTGCTGTTGGGCGCATTGAGGGATGATCAGGGCCGGACCGAGGCGGCGGCGCGACATTTCGCCGCATTGCCGAGCACCATCGGTGCTGAAGTCGGTCTGGCGTCCTGGCGCTTTATTCGATCGATTACAGAGCGCGAACCGACGCGCCCGCGCCTGTTCGGTACCACTGTCGAAGGGCTGGGGCTCGGGCTGGAAGCTGCATGCATTGATGGTCTGGTCTTGGAATTCGGGGTGCGTTTCGGCACCTCGTTGCGTTGGATTGCCGGACAGGTTGACGGCCCGGTCCACGGTTTCGACAGTTTTACCGGCCTGCCGGAAGCGTGGGTTGCGTTGCCTCGGGGCAGTTATTCAACCGGAGGTGTATTGCCGGATATGCCGCCCGGGGTTCAGCTTCACCCCGGCCTGTTCGAGGATTCGCTACCGATCTTTCTCGCGGCCCAGGATGGTCCGGTCCGCTTCATGAATGTTGATTGCGACCTGTATTCTTCGACCGTAACCGTGCTTGACCGGTTGTCGGAGCGGATCGTGGCCGGAACGGTTATTGTTTTTGATGAATTCTTAAATCATCCCGGCTGGCTTGACGACGAATATCGCGCTTTTACCGAAGCCGTTGCCCGCTATTCATGGCGCTTCGAGTATCTCGGCTTCAGTCTGTTCTCAAAGCAGGCGGTTGTCCGTATTTTATAAACGCCTCGTGCACCATGCTACCGGTCTGTCCGCCATCAGGTAGCAATGGAACTCGGTCCATGTCCGCTTTCGGCATTGGTCGCCATCGACGACCGGTTTGCGCCTATGGCGGTTATTTAGGACCGTGCTCGAAGTGTCCAGAAGCGGAAAAGGGAGCCGCTTCGATCGTCGCAAAACGCCTTGCCGGTCCGATGGATCGGGCTTATCAATTTTCCCAGTCCGTACAGGCGCTCCATCAAGAAC
>JBAWVF010000196.1:0-7016 GCA_037147415.1 Rhodospirillaceae bacterium
TTATCGAGATCGTGTCGAACAGTGCGAATTGGTGGATCGTCGGCGGCAATGTGGTGGCCGGCAACGCGCGGTTCAGCCAGGAAGCCGGGGTGGTCGACATCGATCCCGAGGTGACGTTTCATGTCTTGTCCGCAGCCATCGGCGATGTGATGGCCCGGCTGCCGAAGGCGAGCGATCCGAGAGCCGCCGGCCGCCGCCTGACCATCAAGAAGTCGGACGCCGGCGCCAATGCCGTGATTGTCAACTCGATCGACGGCAAGGGCGTCGATGGCCGCGCCGCCATCCTGCGCTACCAGTATGACTCGCTGGACTTGGTCTCGAACGGCTCGGCTTGGTACATCTCGGCCATGGTCAGCAATTACGGCGATGTCGAGTACATCGAGGGCGAATCGCCGATCACCGGCAAAGCCGGGCGGTCCTTGTATACGGTCTCGGCTTGGTCCGGCGTCACCGAGTTCCGCTTGCCCCACCCGAGCCTGCCCACCGCGGTCGGCAAGCCGATGACGATCAAGAAGGCTGACCAGAGCCAAAACGCGGTCTGGGTCACCGCTGAAGTCGGTAACGGGCCGGAAGGAAGGCGGGTTATCCTGTCGGCGCAAAATGATTTTATCACAGTAATTAGCGACGGTGCGGGATGGCATTCAATAGGCGCTTCAACCCCGACAATTTCTTCAGCCTATGTTGAAGGCACCGCCGGCTTTTGGGTTGACACCGCAAGGCCGCTCTGTCTGGTCAGTGCCTGGACCGGACAGACCACCGCCACTTTGCCCGCGCCTGAATCGCCCGACGGTTGGGGCCGGCAGGTCACGATCAAGAAGGTCGATTCCTCGAACAACCCGGTGCTGGTGGTCGCCGATGGCGGCGGCGGACCGGATGGCGCCATGGTCGTGCTCGGCAAATACGGCGATTTTTGCACCGTGGTCTCGAACGGCGCGGCGTGGCACATCGTCTCTCGAAGCTACGACACGCCGATCACCGGTTGGGCTTCGCCCGACGGCTCAGGCTTCAATCGCGGCGTCTACAACAGTGACGAAATCTCCAACGTCGGCTGGGAGTATAATAGAGACGTAATCAACGCCATCAACTATCGCCTGTTATCAACCCGCGACGTGCTGCGAGCGCTGATATTGGACCTGAAGATGAAAGGAATAATCGCGAGCTGAAAGACGTGCCGGCGGCGGCGAGCAATGCTTCGCTTCAAGCCAGCCGCCGGCACGGAGTTTCTGTTTCACGATGTTCAAGAAGCCGCAGGCGCCCCGGGCGCTCGCACTGAAACCGCTCCATGTCTCGTCTCATGGTCCGAGTGTACCTGAACGGCCGGGAAATGCGAGTCGGGAGTTTGACGGCCCCCATAAAGAGGGTGACGAAACAGCCGCTCGAGATTGGGGCGTCGCCTGTCCGAGACGAATAGTTCGCTATAAGCGTCTGACAATTTGAGAAGCATATGATTGCGGTTGTTGCGGCGGCCGCGCTTGCTTTCATCATCTCCGCCCTCAGCAACGCGAACGTCTGAACCTGCTACCGGTTGATCGGTGGGCATTCTACCGGCGGGTCGTCAAGAATCGATGTCAACAGTGAGGCTTCAGTCGGCCAGAAAGCCATTGTTGAATATCAGAAGCTGGGTTATACTCTTGGCGGTGTGCGGTGCAAGTAATTCTGGATGCGGAGGCTGGGTGGTCTCCGAGGGGCGTCGACTAGGCTCTTGTTTTCGTGCATAGCTGGCGTCGGCAGATGAGGGAGAAGCGGCTATGAGGTGCGTCCTTATTCATGGGGCTTGGCATGGGGCATGGGTTTGGAAGGCGACTATCCAGCACCTCAATGCACGCGGACATATCAGTAAGGCGCTTGATCTTTCGGGATTGCAGGAACGAGGAAAACCTGGTCCAATACTGGATGTCGGGCTGGATGATCACATTGAAGAAGTGTGCTCATGGCTAAATAGCGATGAAAACAAAGGCGAGCCTGTTGTTCTTGTTGGGCATAGCTATGCGGGAATGGTCATCACAGGTGTTGCTGATAGATGTCAATCTAAAATCGCAAAGCTGGTGTATATTGATGCTTATGTGCCGGATAATTTTATGGCTTGGAGGCATTTTCATTCTGCAGAACGGGCATCTGGACGCATCGCTAATGCAATCAGCTTCCCATCTTCACCGGATGTCAAATTTATTGAGCCGCCACTGGGGAGAATCATGCGTGATGCTCTGGGAATCCCGGACCTCGCAATGGCCCAGAAAGTTGAAGACAGACTGCGTTTGCACCCATTAAAGACCTATGTTCAACCGATAAATCTGAAAGACCCGCCTAGCAATATAGAGAAAGTTTACATTGACTGCGTTGGAAATCAAACCGCGTTGTGGGATTCCGATTTTGATGAGCTTAAGAGCAGGATACGGTGTGACAAAAACTGGACCTATTTGCAGATTGAATCCGGCCATGATGTCATGGTAACTCATCCTGAAGAATTGGCTAATCTTCTTGCAGCCCTGCTGACCGTTCTCCCTCGCCCAAAATGAATTTATCGCGTGTCCTGATAGGTGGCAGGTCGCGTCTCAGCGATTTGCAGCCCACCCATCAACGTAATTACCCTTTCCAACCACGACAAACCAGGAGGCGAGCGTCGGGCTGCCGGTTACGGGATTGTTCGAGGCGATGAACCCGGTGCGGCCATCTTTGGTGTAGAAAAAATCCTGTCCGAACGTGTCCCAGCGGACTATCGCTCCGACGAAGATTCGCCAGGGCAGTTCGTAGACGGCACCGACCGGGGTATAATTGGTCCGGGTTCGCCGAATACCCGTTGGATCGTAATAGGTGCGTGCCCGCGTTGACCGACCCCGTTCCTCGACGGTCAAGCCGCTAACCTCCTCCGGCTTCATGCGGTGATAGCCTGCCCCACGCAAAGTTTTCTCGATCGGACCACCGATCATCTTCAGTAGCCGCGCATCAAGTGCCAGTTCCTCTTCCGTCATCTCCGGCAAATCCGGCGGGTCCGGCAGAGCTTCTCCGGGGCGCGTTTCCACCGTGCGGGCGAGGTTTTTCTCCTTGGTAAAATCGCCGGTGGCGACTTGCTCCCAGCGGCGAACCTGCCGGCCGTCGGCTGACAACACCCACCCGGCCGTTTTGGAACCATTGGCCAGATAGCGTTTGGATTCGTCAGTAGCCAGATTATGGACCGCGCCCTCGCGAATTTCCCAGTGAAAACCCGGAGCATCTTCGGCACGGGGGACATCCGGCGCCGGCCGCACGAACGCCGTGTCATCACGTCCGAAGAAGGTGACAATCTCCGTCCCGTCCGGACCGACCTCACGGTAGGTCTTTTGGAGCATGTCTTCGGCTGCCAATGGCCTTAAACCGCGTGCCTGCAACCACGCCAACCGCTCGCCGCCGCTGGCCAGTTCCAGCAGCTTTTCCTCGGTATTGCGCTCCTCTTCGGTCAGCAAGGGCAGGGTGGCTGCCGGCCTGACAGGTTGCGCCAAGGTCAATCCACCCCACAGCGCAGCCGCGACCGCAAGCAGCAGCGTGGCAAAAGCATGGATCGCGGTCATTGGAAGCTCCTTCGAAAGCAAATCATACCCGAAGCTTTGCATGCCTGTCAGCCGAATACGTGGTTTCGCCGTTGCTGCTCATTTGCAATTCGTTTATGAATGAATGGGAGGCGGAAGCGCCTGCCCTGGCAATCAGCCTGATCATCGCGAAACAGAGTTCGAGAGGAATTTTATCATGATGCGTGTAATTTTGGCTGTTGCTTGCGTGCTTGGCATTTCCATGGGCTTTGGCAGCGCGGCAAAGGCGGATACCTGGACGTGCTATGCCCTTGTCAATGGCAAGCCTACCGGTGGGTCTGTCAAGGTTGAGGCAAGCAACAAGGATGAGGCAAGGCAAAAGGCTGAGGCCGAGTACAAAAAGCTTGGATATAACAATGTTAACGGTGTGGATTGCAGATAACTGAGATGGCCGAACTTGGTTGTCGGGGGCAGCGCCAAAAGCGTTGCACCCGGCGACGTTCACCGGCATGGAAACTGCGGTGAAGGTCGTGCGCAAAGAGCAACCACGACCGTATCCCGCTGTCGGGTCGGGCGGTATGTCGCGATTAACAGGGAGAAAGCAGAATGTTCAAGACAATCCTCGTTGCCATTATTTTGGTGTTTGCCATGGCTTCCGGCTCTCCTGGAATTGCTGGCGGCTGTGATAAGCAGAAGCTGATGTGTCAGGAGCGGTGCCAGGGCAAGAGCAGTGATTCGCGATTTTTCTCTTTGAGTGGCTCGGCCAAATTCGAGTGCGGAGAATCGTGCAATGAGGCGGCCTATTACTGCTCGCAGGGTATGGAGCGTGCCGATTGCAAAGCAACCTGCAAGGCCATGTGTGCCAACAATGATCGTTACGAATATGGGCGCTGTACGAATGAGTGTCAGATGAAATGCCCGTGAGGTATAATTTAACTTCGCTGCGCGCATGTTGGGGAGGTATCAATATGAGCTTCCGTTTGTTGGCTCTGATTATGGCGATGATTTTTCCGTGGCTCTCTCAGGCCATGGCCAGCGGGATTGCAACTAAGTCCGACGTCCGCCTGGGCCAGACCAGGGCGGAATGCTTGTCGCAGGCGAAGGATTCGATCAGTAACGCGGGGCACGCTATTTCTCTGGGCGTCAGTAAAAACGGTGCCTATGGATGGAAAAGTGGGGAAGATAAGATGTTTAACTTTCTTTATATAACCTGTTCAGAAAGTGGCATCGCTGAAATTTTGTCTTATAGTGAGCAAAATAAAGGTGCAGGAGATTCTGCTGAGGCAGTGTTGAATACACTGGTTTCTGCCCTTCCGAAGGCGCCTGCGCTTCCTTCTCCAGGCCAAGTGTTTCGCGATTGCCCGGAATGTCCTGAGCTTGTGGTTGTTCCGTCGGGCAGCTTCATGATGGGTTCACCGGAGAGCGAACCGGAACGTGGTTCTAGCGAAGGGCCGCGCCACCGGGTGACGCTTGGTTACGCCCTGGCGGTGGGTAAGTTTGAGGTGACGTTTGCCGAGTGGGATGCTTGTGTTGCTGGCGGTGGCTGCGACGGTTACCGTCCGAAGGACGAGGGCTGGGGCCGTGGCCGCCGCCCGGTGATTAATGTCAGTTGGGATGATGCCAAGACCTATGTGAAATGGCTCAGCCAAAAGACCGGTCAGCGTTATCGGCTGCTGTCCGAGTCGGAGTGGGAATATGTAGCGCGTGCGGGGACGAACACTCCGTTCAACACCGGTCAGCGCATCACCACGGATCAGGCTAACTTTAACGGCGATGCGACGTACAACGGCAGCAGTAAGGGTCGCGACCGGAAACGCACGGTCGAGGTCGGCAGTTTTCCGGCCAACAGTTTCGGCCTGCATGATGTCCACGGCAATGTCTGGGAATGGACGGCGGACTGCTTGCATGACAATTACTCTGGTGCTCCCTCGGATGGCCGGGCATGGACAACCGGAGATTGCAAACTCCGCGTCTTCCGTGGTGGTTCCTGGCTCAACTACCCTGGGGTCTTGCGCTCGGCGTACCGCAACGGCGACTCGCCGGACTCCCGAAACTACCATGTCGGCTTCCGCGTGGCCAGGACAATTACCCCTTGAATCTTAACTTCTTTACCTCTTTTTTAATCCGACAGTTCGACAAGCACGGATCGACCGGGGTCCAGGGGGCGAAGCCCCCTGGCCTGAATTTTTGGTGTTCCGATGACGAGTGAAGGGGATGGTACCCGGTAAAACGGTCCGGCGCTGGAGATGTATCTTCAGCACCAGCGCTTTTTGCATAGAGTTAAGGCACTTTCTCACTGGGAGAGAACGGATGCACGAATTTTCTAACTTGACTCAGATGAAGAGTTTTGAGATATTGAAGCTGTGTAAGTATGTGTGTCATGTGAAGTTTTGGCCAAGGCGGTTTCTTGTGCTAACGATAGTTTAAATTGTATTTTTTTATTATGGAGGACTTGCAATGTCTTTGATTACGAGTGGTATGCGCTCAGTAATGGTAGCTGCGATTGTCATGACTTCTGGTTGTATTAAGACTGGGGGGCAGCAGTCGCTTGATAATTTATTTTCTCCATTAGGTAATTTAATTGGGCCGTCAGAGTGCAATGGTGGCGACAATGAATCGTCATGTGCTCAAAAAATCGCATATAAGATTGGCGCTGAGGTTGGCGTTAAAAATGTGGGAGGAACTCGGTTTTATGATGACGGCGTGCGAGCAAAAACAACAACAATAGATGATATTGAAAAGTATGTTGAGAATCTTCGCACATCAAACAGCGCAGTATCCTTGCTAAGTATTATAAAAAAAGGTATGAATGCATTCAAGTCTTCTAATGGAAAAAGGATTACGATTTATGCAAGTATGGAAGAGGACAAGCTAGACCTTAGAGTCTCGTATGGAGTCGGGTTTAATTCAGTCTATCTTATTTTGACAGGGACCGGATATGACCACGTTAATCCTGTTTTACCAATGTGTAAAACCCACTCAGGCACCATTAAGGGTAATGTATCAGTATCAAAGCTCGGTTTTGATAGCAATGATAAGTGTTTTTATAGCGGAAACGGGGTACAAGAAGCGACATACAAATATTATACATGTGATGTAAGTCGACTTCTTGCGGTTTTTAAAAACCTTGTTGAATTTTTTTCAGGAAACGGTTTTGATGTTGAACAAAAATTTCTGGTTAAATCAAATAAGGGGACATCACAATCAGTTTATGATGTATCTACTGCTCCCGCAGTTACTGAGCTGAGGGTCGAAGTCGGGTCGAGACGTGATGTAAGTGACAACACTACTGGTCAGTTTTGTGTGCCGAAAAATACAAACCCACCTCCATCATCATCTTCAGGCTCAGGCTCTAGGTATGTTTGTACAGTTTGGTGTGTTCTCCCTTCTGGCTCAGATAATCGGAGAGCTACGGCAGTAACTGTATTAACAAATGGTCAATCATCTGCTAAAGCTGCTGAAATAGACATTTTAAATGGTGGCGAAGGCGAAAAAGCTTGTCATGCTATGAAG
>JBAWVF010000197.1:0-6966 GCA_037147415.1 Rhodospirillaceae bacterium
AAGGAGTTTTGAGATTCCTTTAAGGAGTTTTGAGATTCCTTTAAGGAGTTTTGAGATTCAATTTGAATGTCATAAATAGACTTCTCCTCGTCCAGGAACTTTTGCAGGTGATCGATATTGTAGTTTGTGAATGTTGGGATGAAGTCTTCACAATCTGGACCAGCCTGCATGGCCTGTCGAACCGCCGCCTCCGAGTAATGCGCCTCATACCACGCGCGGCTCTTGACCGAATGCTCCCTAAGAATGCCCCCATCAGCCCCGGTTAGCAGATCGATCAGATGCTCGCTGTCGCGCCAGACGAATGCGCCGTCATAGGCGATTTGAGCACCGCTCAACAGTAACGACCGGTAACAGGCATGAACGGCGATCGGGATGCCGGCCGCCATCGCCTCTACCGCCGACTTCCCGCCGCCGATGGGGAAAGAAATAAGGTAAACGTCCACAGCATGCTCGATCAGAGCGGCGGCGACGGACGGAACGTAGGGAATGAGGATCAGCCGGTCGGCGGCGACCCCGTGTTTCGCCATGTTGGCCCGAAACGCCTGTTCCTGCTCCGACAACAACCCTCCGATGTGGATGTGGCGTCCCCCGGTCGCCGCCATCACCCTGGGCATGATGTCGACGTATTCATACCGGTATGTGCCGGCGATGAACTTCCCAGGCTGTCCCGCCGCGCAGGTTGTCAGACCGGCCGACGGGATCGCGGTCACCCTGCGCGGCTCGAC
The DNA here is from genome assembly GCA_037147415.1 of Rhodospirillaceae bacterium. Classification (GTDB taxonomy): domain Bacteria; phylum Pseudomonadota; class Alphaproteobacteria; order Azospirillales; family Azospirillaceae; genus BOG-933. The sequence goes on from JBAWVF010000197.1 coordinate 726, forward strand.
ATCGGCTACCGAGATTGTTAGCGGCCAGTACAGGTTGCCTCGGATGTCGAAATCGTATCGGCACTGCTTGAACACCAGATTGGTCAGATCGACGTGGGTAAATTCCTCGCAGGTTGCTCCCAGGCACAGGTGATGGTCGGCATGATGGCAGAACACAACAGACGGGCTTGGACAACGAAGAGCGGCAGCGAGCCCCACGGAGTCCTGATGATGCGTCAGCAGAATCAGGGTCTGCGGCGGGCGGGTCGAAAGCCGGTTCACCACGGCGAAAAACCGGTCCTGGGTATTGTCGGCCCGGACCACCTCCACCGACACGCCAAGGTAAGCCCCGATTTCCTGCGCGATCCCATCGTCAGCGCGGGAAAAGCAGTCCGTCAGAACGATAGACAGCGGCTTCGGAAACATATTTAGCCGCACATAGTCTTTCAACACCTCAATATGACCGCCGGCCCGGCTCAACTCAGTTAGCAGGAATACGGTGCCGGTCGGCACCACGTCGGCGGTCGGCGGCGCGTCTACGGCATGTGCAACCAGCCGGCACAGGTCATCCATGTCGCGGGACACCAGGACGCGCCCGACGGATCGGGGCCGGTTATGGATGAACTCCACGGCATACCAAAGGGTGACCAAGGCCTCTCCATAGCGCCCCGCCCGCACATGATCCTCTACGACGTGCTTCAAATCCTGTGTCGAAAAGAATGGAAACCCGATAATCATGGCCTTCAACTCTCCTCCCGGACGGCCCACGTGACCGTATTGATGTCGGCTTCCGTCATGTGCGGGCCGATCGGCAAACTCAATACCTCGTCCGCCAAGCGCCGGGCGATGGGAAAGGCGGCCGGGGACCACCCCTCTCCCGCATAAGCCTTTTGCATATGGGGCGGGATCGGGTAGTGGATCAGGGTGGCGATGCCCCGATCCGCCAGTCGCCGCGCCAGTTCGTCGCGGCGTGGATGCCGGATCACGAACAGGTGCCACGCCGGGGTCACATGATCCGGATGATCGGGCAGGCATAAGTCGGCGATCCCACCCAAGGCTTGGCGATAACGGGCGGCTGTTTCCCGGCGCCGCGCGTTCCAGGCGTCCAGGGACGTCAACTTGACGCGCAACACCGCCGCCTGAAGGGGATCGAGCCGGCTGTTGTACCCGGCAACGTCGTTCACGTAGCGGACGGAAGAGCCGTAGTTGCGGAGCGCCCGCAGCCGATCGGCCAAGTCCGTGTCATTCGTCGTCACCGCCCCGGCGTCCCCGACAGCGCCGAGATTCTTGCTGGGATAGAAACTCCAGGCTATGGCATCCCCGTGCCGACCGATCCGCCGGCCCCTGTACAGCGCCCCGTGCGCCTGGGCCGCGTCCTCCAGCACGCACAGGCCATGCCGTGCGGCGATCGCAATGATGGCATCCATCTCAGCCGGCTGGCCATACAGGTGTACGGCCAGGATGGCCCGTGTTCGCGGCGTCACGGCGGCGTCGATGCGTGCCGGGTCGATGGCGTGAGTCCGCTCGTCGGGTTCCACAGGTACGATGGTGGCGCCGGCCTGGGTAACCGCCAGCCAAGTCGCGATGTAGGTGTTCGAGGGCACGATCACCTCGTCCCCCGGCCCGATACCCATCGCCCGCAGGGACAAATGCAGGGCGTCCAAGCCGTTTGCGACCCCCACCGCGTACCGGGTTCCGCAATAGGCGGCGAAGTCCTCCTCGAACCGGGCGACCTCTTCCCCCAGCACGTAGCTCCCCGACGCCAGCACACGTTGTACGGCCGCGTCAATATCCGCCTGTCGCTCCAGATAGGCGGCCTTGATGTCCAGAAACGGTACCGTCACGGATGGACACCCTTGAGCGCCAGGAACTGGTCGTAGTCGCGGATGTAGTCGGTTTCATCGTAAAGCATGGACGCCAGGACCAGACACACGGAGCCGGGATCGAAATTAATTTCGGACGCCCAAATCATAGGGGGGACCAGCAACCCTCGCCAGGGGCGGTTCAGGTGAATCAAGCCCTTCTCAGTGCCGTCATCCACCGCGACATCGAAGCTACCGGACAGACAGATCAGGAATTGCTGAAGCTGCTTGTGGGCGTGGGCGCCACGTCCCTCCCCGGTCGGAACGTCGTACAGATAGAAGACCCGCTTGATCTCGAAGGGAGTGTGCCGGCCGCCCTCGACGAAGGTTAGGTTGCCCCGAACGTCCATCTTGCGCGGCAATTCACAGGCAACACAGTCCGAAATCCTCATGGGCGGTATTCACCGATGTCCAGGTCGAAGAACTCGTAGGCGACACCGCCGCCACCGAATTCCATCTTGAACCGATACAGGCCGTCGTTCAAGACTCGACCGCCGTCCTCGTTGCTAGTTCCGAAATCCACGTACCGCGCGCCCCGAACGCGCGCTTCTTCGATGACTCCCTCAAAGACGGCATCAAGCGCCGAATGCTGGTAGCCGGTCTCGCTGGAGCCGATGTACTGGGCATGCCAGACGCGGGGGGTCACGAACAGCAAGACACCGGCGACCACCCGGCCGTCCACAACAGCGGCCCGTAAGAGAATGTTGTCGGGAAATCGCCGGTGGAGCAGCGTGATCTCCGCCAGGGAATGCACGGGCCGAGCGTCGTGCTTGCGCGCCAGATTGTCGGCGACGACCTCCCAGAACCCGGGAAAGACGCCCATGTCGTCGGTGAGGATCACCGCTTTCCGGGCTTTCTTGAGCGACCGTTTGCGGCGGGTGCTCGGTTCCAGGCGGCGGGTCAGGTCGATCGTGGCGGCCAAGTCACAGCGGCTGCGCCGTGCGCCCAACCGGAACAGGGCATACAGATCGTCCTGGGCCGGCACTTCCGCGTAAATGTACGGTATGGCCTTGTAGACCATCCGGTCATAGCCGAGTCCGCCGAAATAGACCACCAGGGCTTCCAGAGCCGCGATCATGCGGCTGCCGGTCACCGAACCATCGTGCACGATTCCGCCATAGGTGATGCCCGGGTGACTAACGACAATCCGGGGATCGGCGGGATGGCGTGCCGCCGGCATCACGCCGACAACCAACCCATTCAAGAATAGAGTAACGGATGCATCCTCGAAGCGAGTTTCGTGATAGCTAAGAAAGGCACGCGTGTGCAAGAACGTTCCGTTCACCGATGACCGGCACAAGGCGTCCCACCGGTCGTCCTGGTCGTCGGTGAACGGGAAAGCCTCGATCGTCACGTCACCAGCTCCGCCACCGCAAAGCCACCCTTGCCGAACCCATTGCCGTTATAAAAGCAATAGGTTCGTCCTTTGGCGGCGATCACGGCGGAATACATGATGGCATCGGAATCGAAACTGCCCGGAGACACGTCCAGGCCCAACTCGGCGTCCTTGCGCACCCAGTCGATGCCGTTGTCGGATTCGGCATAGCCCAGGCGATACGCCCGTAAAGATCGACGCCGGATTGAGTAGAACAGCCGGTAGCGGCCATCATCATCCTTGATGACCCATGGGCGGCCGAACCCATGCTCGTCCGCTTCGGTAATGGGGAGCGACACGCGGCCTTGATCGGGCCAGTCCAGCCCGTTCTCGGATTCCGCATACCGCAGGTCGTAAACTGGCATCGCTTTTTCGTCGACCGTCGTCCACGAGTCCCCGGCGACGTACCACAAACGGAACCGGTCGTGGTCATGAAGCACATGAGGGCCGCAGCGGAAAAACAGCTCGGCATCACTCCTGTCCAGGACCGGCGTTCGATTGCACCGCTGGAAGGTGAGCCCGGCATCCGTGCTGATCGCGAGCCCCGAGAAGATGCGATACCGGATATGTTGGCACATTTCGAACCCTGCATAGTACATATAGTATGCAGGGCCTACCTTCACCACACTCAGCGGCATCACACCATTGTCGTCAAAGCACCCAGGCTGTCCCGGGGACAACACAGGTTGGGCCGCGACATGCATAATCCGGGTCGGATCGTCTGCCGCCACGTCGACATAGCCGCCATGGCCACGTCCGGATTCATCCAGGCAGGTGATATAGACCCTCAGAACATCGTCGCTCAGGCGAACCGGCGTCGGGCACATGGCGTGCGACCGGGCCCAGGGCCTGGACCCGTCAGGCGCCCACACCAAACCACGTTTGGTCCATTTCATTTCGGGACCTTGAAAAACCGCAGCGTGGAAACTTTCGCCGGTGGCGGCGGCTCCGCGCGGAAAAGCTGAGCCGCCTCGGTATTGGACAAGATGGTCACGTTGGGTCCAAGCCAGTTGTCCTGGGCGATCGTCACGTTGTTGCCGATCGTGGCGTTCACGCCCAGGAACGAATAGGCGCCGATCTCGCAAAATCCCGACACGACGACGTGGGACGACACGAACACATGGTCATGAATGCGCCCGTGGTGACCGATATGGTTACCGCTCCACAAGACCACGTTGTCACCGATGGAGACGAAGGGCTGTACCGTGTTGTCTTCCATGATGAAACAATGCTCGCCGATCCGCGCGTTGGGCCAGACGAAGGCCTTGCTGCTGATATAGCTGGCCGGTTTGAAGCCCATGTCCTTCGCGCTCTGGTACAGCCGCGCCCGCAGGCGGTTGAGCTGGGTGTAAACCAGGGCCGCATAAAAGCTTACCGGCTCGTCCGCGAAAATCTGCGGCAGAGCCTCGAAGCTATGAACCGGCAGGCCAAACAGCTCCGTCTTGGTCAGGAAGGCGCGTTCGACCGCGAAGCCAACAACTTCGTATTGCGAATCGTGCGTGAAGTATTCGTATGCGACTTCAGCGAACGCGCTGTCTCCGATAATGATCAGCTTGTCTGTTTTCATCGTCGTGTCACGGTCTCGTGATTAGAATGTCTTCCCGCCGGTTGGCCATCGGCAATCCGGGGCCTTGCGGCAGGATGTAGGCCTCGAACCCCTGCGCCCGCGCCCTTTGCACCAAGGCCAGCACCACCGAATCATCCATATAATTCAATTCGATCTGGTTGAAGCGAACCTCCGGATCGCGGTCCGTTTTCATGAATTCCTTGTGGAATCGCTTGCCCGTGTCGCTGGCGAAGAAACGCTTTCTTTTCGAGACGTTGGGCACATCCCCGATCAGCATCTGCCCTCCCGGAACCAACAGCGACAGCGCCTCGTCCACAAACCGGAAGACCGAGGATTCCAGAAAGACATACTGAATGACACTGTAGCAGAGGATCGCGTCCACCGACGAACGGTATCGATCCGCGAATCCCTCAATGTCCGGAAACGCCCCTGCGATTTTCGACAGGTTGGGCGCATCGGCCAGAAGCGACAGCATCTCGGCGCTGTCCACCAAAACAATATCCTGCCCGGCTTGCGCGCAGAACTCCATGAGTTGCCGAGGCAAGTCGCTGCATCCGGCCCCGATATCCATGGCACGGCCACCCGCCACGCCCAGATTCGTCAGCTTGGATCGAATATCGGCAAAGATCGCATCCTCGTAGCCTTGCCGGTAGGAGTCCGGAAAGCCGACCTTCTCGTGTTTCGAGAGAGCCGGGTCCGAGGCAAATCTTCGAAAATCCTCGAAGCCGATGTTTGGCGAAAACGGCGTCGAAATCATGCTGGCGGCGGCTCCGACTTACACGAAATTTTTGAACCACATATTAACCTTCGAAACCACATATTGTGGATCAATCACCCTATTTTTCACGGCCCTTTTATGCCGTGACTGAGACCGCGTGTCAATATCCGTAAGGTCACGCCGGTGCCGGCGGCAGGGAATACAAGTTGAGGAAATCCTTTATTGTCAAGGCTCAGAGTCCGTTTTAAAAGTCGGTCGTTCGACCTTGAAGGTTTCTGGCATCGACTCAAAATGTTAACCCAACTTTGCCACCGATTGGGGGCCCCCAGGCGAATTTGTCGATTCTGGCCGCGAATTTCCGCAAAAATTCGCCGTCCCAATCGCGGGGCCTGTTTGTAGTGCCATAAAGTATATTTTTCTGTTGATTTGCCGTTTTGAGCGTGATATTCGCTGGGAATGTACACTCAATGTCATCAAGTTACCCCAGCGATCGCCATCTGGATGGGGGTCTTGCCGCCAGCGGATCGGCCAGGGCGACCTCGCCGACGCTGAGCGGCAAACCATGTTTGCGGCGATTGATCGCGTCCTTGTCCGGGTCCCAGATCCAGCGCAACACGCCCCCTCTTGTATCTACTATTACGTAGTTACAGGAGGGGCGTCTGTCAATAATTTCCTACCGACCGCATCGCCATGCCAACGGCCGAGGTGCTCGGCGGCTGTGCTGATGACCCTGACGACGA
>JBAWVF010000198.1:0-6956 GCA_037147415.1 Rhodospirillaceae bacterium
ACCAAGGACAACACCACGATCGTCGATGGCGCCGGCGCCAAGAAGGACATCGAGGCGCGCATCACCCAGATCCGCCAGCAGATCGAGGACACCACCTCCGATTACGACCGTGAGAAGCTCCAGGAGCGTCTGGCCAAGCTCGCGGGCGGCGTTGCGGTGATCCGCGTCGGCGGCGCGACCGAAGTCGAGGTGAAGGAGCGCAAGGATCGCGTTGATGACGCGATGCATGCCACTCGCGCCGCGGTTGAGGAAGGCATCGTCGCCGGCGGCGGCGTCGCCCTGCTGTTTGCCGCTCGTTCTCTGGCGGCTCTGAAGCCGGCCGACGACGACCAGCGTTACGGCATCGACATCGTCCGCCGCGCGCTTCAGTCGCCGGTGCGTCAGATCGTCAGCAATGCCGGCGGCGACGGTTCGATCGTGGTCGGTAAGCTGAACGACGCCAACGATCCGGCTTACGGCTTCGACGCCCAGACCGGCGCCTATGTCGATATGTTCAAGGCGGGCATCATCGACCCGGTGAAGGTGGTTCGCACCGCGTTGCAAGACGCCGCGTCGGTTGCCGGCCTGCTGATCACCACCGAAGCGATGGTCGGTGAGAAGCCGGAGAAGAAGTCTGCGGCCGGCGGTCCTCCGGGCGGCGGCATGGGCGGCATGGGCGACATGGATTTCTAATCCAGTCCGCACACCGTTATTACGAAAGAGGGCGGCTCTCGGGTCGCCCTTTTTTTGTGCGCGATTGATCGGGGGGATGAAACACGATAGGCTTTACCGATTGAATTTACCCCGATGAGGGTTTTGAGATGGAATGGGTCTTCGGCAAGCTTGTAGAGATCGTCTCAAAATACGTGACCAAAAAAATGGAAGGCGCCGTACCGGAGTGGTGCGATGCCGCTATAGATAAAGTTAAACGAAAATTCCGCTCTTATACTCCCTTGTCTCGCGTTCCGGACCCGGTCGTCGATTTTACCGGGCGGCAGAAAGAGATTGGAACCCTGTTGGCTGCCCTGCGCGGCGGTGGGCAGGCGGCGATCACCGCGCTGAAGGGGCAAGGCGGTGTCGGCAAGACCACGCTGGCGCTTCATATCGTGCCTCAATTGGCCGAGCATTATCCGGGTAAGCCCGTGATCGTCGATATGCGCGGTTTGCAGAGTCCGCCGCGCCCGGCGGTTGAGGCGATGGCAGAAATCATCGGCAGCGTGCACCCAGAAGCGAAAATCCCCGATGACCCGCACGCTAGGCAAACGCTTTATCGGGACACACTGAGCAACAAAAGCGTCTTGATCATCCTCGATAACGCCGCCGATACCAAGCAGGTTCGGCCGCTGGTGCCGCCGCCGGGGAATGGCTTGCTGGTGACCTCGCGGCAATTGATAAACCTCGATCACGGCACCGTGGTCAGGCTTGATGTTTTGCCCCCTGACGAAGCGGCGGCGTTGCTGTGCGCCATCGCCCCGCACCTGAAGCCGGAGGAGGTGCCGGAACTGGCCAAGCTGTGCGGTTATCTGCCGCTGGCGTTACGGGTGGCCGGCAGTTTTTTGAAGCTTCATCCGAACCGGAGCGTCAAGGACTATCTCAAGCTTTTGCAAGACGAGCGCCAACGGCTGACCAACCTGACCAATTCCGATAATGCCGCCCATAATGTCGAGGCGGTGCTTGCGCTTTCTATCCAGCAACTGCGCAATGAAAAATCGGAGCTGGCGCAGCGCTGGCAAGAATTATCGGTGTTTCCGTCCGACTTCGACCGCGACGCCGTCGCTGCGGTGTGGAAGCTTGAGAGCGAAAGTGCTGAAGCTGATTTGACGGAACTGTATGACCGGTCGCTGGTGATTTGGGACGAGGGGCTTCAGCGCTACCGCCTGCATGATTTACTGCGCGCGCTGGCCGTCCCGGCGACCGGCACCGACGCTTGGCTGGATATGGCCCGGCTGCGTCATGCACGCTACTTTCATAAACTCCTCAAAACAGCCGACGATTTGTATTTGGCTAGGCACGACAAGGTGCTGGAGGGGTTGCGGCTTTATGACCGCGAGGCCGCCAATATCGCAGCCGCCGCCGCTTGGGCGGTCGAGCATTGGCAAAGCGACACGGAAGCCGCCCGCATCGCCGCCCGCATGCCGAGTGATGGCGGCAACATTTATAACATGCGCCTGAGCCCGACGCAATGGATCGCGCTGTTGGAACCGGCGGTGAATGCCGCCCGCAAGATCGGGGATCGACCGGCCGAAGGCAATGCCCTCGGTAATCTCGGGATTGCCTATGATATCAATGGCGAACCAAAACGGGCGATCGCAAATCATGAACAGAGCTTAGTCATCAGTCGCGCGATCGGCGACCGCAAAGGCGAAAGCGCTGACCTCGGCAATCTCGGGATTGCCTATGGCAAACTCGGCGAGTACCAGCGGGCAATCGAGCATTATCAACAGCAGCTTGACCTCGCCCGCGCCCCGGACATTGGCGACCGACCCGGCGAAGGTCGCGCCCTCGGCAATCTGGGCAATGCCTACAGCGCTTTGGGCCAGCGCGACCGGGCGATCGAGTGTTATGAACAACGGCTCGTTATCGCCCGCGCCCCGGATATCGGCGACCGTCGGGGCGAGGGCATCGCGCTGTGGAACATGGCCGACGAATGGAATCTGCTCGGCGACCGGGAGCAGGCGATCGCCCTGGCCCGGCAGGCGCTCGTTATTTATGAAGAGCTGAAAGCCCCCAACACCACCCAGGTCCGCGCCGCCCTCGCCGCATGGACGGCCGAGACGAAGCGCTAACCCCGCGGCCCAAATTTCCTGGCTTTCGCGCCTGCGGAACGGTATCGTGCCGAACCGCTACGGGTGTCTCTCGCGTCGCGACGGAATCGTTTGCGCGCGGGTGCCCTGTGGCTGAATTGAACCGCAGCCTGCCTCGGAGTCCCGCCGGCCATGAAAGCGTCCGAAATCCGCACGATGTTCCTCGATTTCTTCCGGGAACGCGGCCACACCCTGGTCAAGCCGAGCAACATCATTCCGGCCAATGATCCGACCTTGCTGTTCACCAATGCCGGGATGAATCAGTTCAAGGATGCCCTGCTCGGGCGGGAAAAGCGTTCCTACACGCGCGCCGCCAACAGCCAACCGTGCATGCGGGTCGGCGGCAAGCATAACGACCTGGACGCGGTGGGCAAGGACGGCCGGCATCATACTTGGTTCGAGATGCTGGGCAATTGGTCCTTTGGCGATTACTATAAAGAAGAGGCGATTGCTTACGCCTGGGACTTGGTCACTAAGAAATATTGCGTCGATACCAGCCGCATTCACGCTGCGGTCTATAAGGACGACGACGAATCGCACGCGCTGTGGAAAAAGATTGCCGGCCTGCCCGATAGTCGGATTCATCGCTTGGGCGATATCGACAAGGGCGATGAAGAGAATTTCTGGTCGATGGGGCCAACCGGCCCGTGTGGCCCGTGCACCGAGCTTTACTATGATCAGGGCGAGGCGCTGTTCGGTCACGACGTGGTCGGCGGACCGACCGACCGCTATCTTGAGTTCTGGAATCTGGTGTTCATGGAGTTCGACCGCGCGGAAGATGGCTCGTTCCAGCCATTACCGATGAAGTCGGTTGATACCGGCATGGGGCTGGAGCGGATTACCGCAATACTCCAGGGCAAAACCAATGTCTTTCATACCGATCTGTTCATGCCGCTTATTGCCGCGATCTGTGAAAAGACCGGCCGAGACTTTACCGGCGAAGATGCGCCGGCCATGTGCGTGGTTGCCGACCATATCCGCGGCTTGACCTTTGTTCTGAATGATGGCGGCGAGTTCGACCGCGCCGGGCGCGGCTATGTCCTACGCCGAATTTTGCGCCGGGCGGTGCTCCATGGCGACCAGATCGGCATGAAAGAGCCGTGGCTTTATACTTTGGTGCCGACCGTGGTCGAAGCAACCGGCGCTTATAAGATTCCGCCCGAGCGCATGGCTACAATCCAAACCACAATCCGCGATGAAGAAGCCAAGTTCTTTCGGACACTCGACCGCGGTTTGGTCTATTTCAACCGAGTGGTCGATGATTTGCGCGGCCGTTCCGAAACGATTATCAGCGGTCCGGTCGCATTTCAGCTTTATGATACTTATGGTTTTCCAGTCGACCTCACCCGAATTCTTGCCGAAAAGCAGAAGGTCGATGTCGATATGTCCGGCTTTGAAGTTGAACTGGAGCAACAGCGCACCCGTTCCAAGGCAGCACAAGAATTCTATGACGCCGGCGGTTGGATTGCTGCGGGCGAAGGCAGCGACGGCGGCTTTGCCGGCTATGATCTGGAGTCGCTCGAAGTTCGGGTGCTGCGCTATCGCGGCCGGGCCGACGGCGGGGTCGACCTGATCCTCGACCGCACACCTTTTTATATAGAGGGCGGCGGCGAGCAGGCGGATTTCGGCACGCTCTTGGCCGGCAGCGTCGAGATCGCGGTCGACGATGTCCGCCGCATCGATGTCGGCGTGGTTCACGGCGGTCGGTTGGTGCGCGGCAGCCTCGATGACCTTGCGAACGAGCCGCTGCTGACCGCGCGAACCGATCTGGGGCGACGCCGGGCCAAGGCCGCGCATCACACCGCGACTCACCTGCTGCACACGGCACTGCACCAAATTGTCGATCCGGGCGCCCGTCAAATGGGCTCACTGGTTACACCGGAGCGCCTGCGCTTTGACTTTGCCTGCAATCGCGGATTGACGCCGGACGAGCTGCGCCAAATCGAGGCCCGGGTCAATCGCTGGATTTTCGAAGACCGGCCGGTGGTCAAACAGCTCGACGTGCCCTATGGCGACGCGGTCGCACGTGGTGCAATGGCTTTTTTCTCGGAAAACTACGGCGAAAAAGTGCGTACGGTCGAAGTCGCCGGAGTCAGCCTGGAATTATGCGGCGGCAACCACGTCACCCGCACCTCGGAAATCGGCAGCCTGTTGGTGTTGTCGGAACAAAGCGTCGGCGCCGGGGTGCGCCGAATCGAGGCGGTCACTCACATGGCCGCGGTGGCCCGGGCGCGGGAAGCGCTTGACTTGCTGGCCGGAGCCGCCGGCGTGCTCAATATTACGCCCGAGCAACTGCCCGCACGCATCACTCAGCTGACCGAAGCCGTAAAGAAGCTTGAGAAAGAGAAAGAACAACTCTCGCGTGAGGCTCTGACCGGCAAAGGCGCCGACAGCTTGATGGATGGTGCAGAAACCGTCGGTGACGTGCTGATCCAAGTAAAATTAATGGGCGGCGCCGACCCTAGCCTGTTAAAGCAGGCACTTGACAATTTGCGGGCGCAACATGCCCATGGTGTGTTTGTGCTGGTCACCGAAGCAGAGGGGCGCGGCACCATTCTGATTGGTGCCGGGACCGAGGCGATCAAGCGCGGACTCAAAGCGGGCGAGCTTGCAAAGAAGATTGCAGGCGAGTTAGGCTCCGGCGGCGGCGGACGCCCGGATTTCGCGCAAACCGGGTTTAAGGGCGTCGAGCCGGCTAAAGTTGTAGAAATTGCAAACAAAGTGATCCGGGCAGCGTTGTAATCAGTTGTTTCTCAGGGAGAGAATCATGGACCAGAGCGGTTTTGCCGGACGCTATAAAGTTGGAACCCGAATTTATACCGGGTTTGTGATTGTCCTGTTCTTGCTGGTGGCGGTTGCGGCGATCGGCTACCGGGGCTTGGCCGGGGCGGATTCCAGTTTTAAAATTTATGCCGACGCCGCCGGAGATGCGGTGTTTGCCCAAACCGTGCAAAGCAACGTCGCCAATCTTCGCCGCACTGTCGTGATCTACACGGAACGAGGTGAAGGTGAGGATAAGGTCCGCGACAGCATCAAAGCGCTGAAGCCAATGCTCGCGAAGATGCGAGAGGGCGCCAACACCGCCGCCCAGCGAACAGATTCCGAGAAAATGATCGCTCTGTTCGACAGTTACACCGCCGGTTTTGACAAACTGGCCCAATTACGTGTAAAGCGTGACGGTCTTGTTAATGACAAGCTGTTCCCTTCCGGCGCGCATATGCGCGAAGTACTGAGCGACGTAATCGCCAACGCCTTCAAAGACGGAAAATTCGAGAACTCGGCCCGTGCCGGCATGGCACAAGAGCAATTGTTGCTGAACCGGATTAGCGTTAACCGTTTCCTCGCCGCGCCGAATACAAAATACATTGAGGAAGTGCGCGGGCGCGCCGGAAAATTCATCGACCGGATGAATGATTTGCTGCCGCTATTGACCATACCGGCCAATATCGATCGGGCCAAGCAAATTATTGAGGAGAGCAAAGCTTATGTGACACTGTTCGAGGAAATTGCCGGCCTGACTACCGAAATCGATGAACTCGTTTTCAAGACCATGGCCGGGAAGGCCAGGGAGTTTGGCGATCTGGGCGCCGCCTATAGCGGAGACCTGACAACAAATCAGGGAGAGCTTGAGAAACAGAGCGGAGAGTCGATTTCGCGCTCGATCAGCTTGGCGCTGATCTTTTCAGGACTTGCCGTCCTGATCGGGGTTTTCTTCGCGTGGTTTATCGCCCGCAGCATCATCCGTCCGGTCGAGGGCGTACGCAAGGTCATGGCCGAACTGGCCGAGGGTCAGCTTGAGGTCAAGGTGCCCTACATCGACAGCGCCGACGAACTGGGCGACATGGCGCGCACGGTCGATGCGCTCAAGGTGGTTTCGGTCGAGGCGGTGCGCGCGGGATGCGGACTCGACCGGGTTGCGGCTAATGTAATGATGGCCGACACACATGGAAATATTACTTACATTAACCCTTCAGCCACCGCAATGTTCAAGAACGCCGAGGCGGATATTCGAAAAGTATTACCGGCGTTCGATCATACCAAACTGCTTGGCCGCTCGTTCGACGAGTTTCACGCCAATCCGGCTCACCAGCGCCGGCTGACTGCAGAGCTAAGTACAACTCATGCCTATCGGGTTAACGCACACACCCACTAGATGTTGTGTGCTTCCAGTCG
>JBAWVF010000199.1:0-6915 GCA_037147415.1 Rhodospirillaceae bacterium
TTTTGGGTCGATACCGCCCGGCCGCTCTGTCTGGTCAGCGCCTGGACCGGGCAGACTACCGCCACTTTGCCCGCACCCGAATCTCCCGATGGTTGGGGCCGGCAGGTCACGATCAAGAAGGTTGATTCCTCGTCGAATCCGGTGCTGGTGGTGGTCGATGGCGGCGGTGGGCCGGATGGTGAGATGGTCGTGCTCGGCAAAGACGGCGATTTTTGCGCCGTGGTGTCGAACGGTGCGGCGTGGCACATCGTGTCGCGCAGTTACGATACGCCGATCACCGGTTGGGCTTCGCCCGACGGCTCCGGCTTTAATCGCGGCGTCTACAATAGCGACGAAATCTCCAACGTCGGCTGGGAGTATAGTCGGGATGTCGTCAACGCGATCAACTATCGCCTGTTATCAACCCGTGATGTTCTGCGGGCGCTGATATTGGATTTGAAGATGAAAGGGGTGATAGCAAGCTGAAAGGAAGTGCCGGCGGCGGCGAGCAATGCTTTGCTACAAGCCAGCCGCCGGCACGGAGTTTCGATATTCACTTGTTCAAGACGCCGCGAACGATAGAAGCCCGCATCTCTGGCCGGAGTTTGCTGAACGGCCGGGAAAGTCGAATCGAATTTTTCTTGCAAGTATCTATACACTATCTGACAGCGCATTAATGCTTGTAGCAAAGACCATTCATAATACCATACTCATAGGTTATTAATAATATCCAGACTTACATCATACCAAATACGCATAACGGTTGCGATAGTTACGGGAGCTCGGTTAATTATTCGAAAGTTGTGGCTTAATTGCAAACCAAGCGTCATCTCCCAGATAGAATATCGCTCGCATCGCTCCCTCCAAGGCTTCATTAACGCTTTAGAATTACAAAATCGCATCAAAATCAAAATGGTGATTGAGTTCAGACCCTAAGTCGATATTATTACTTCAGCTTTGCACAATATTTTTTCTTGTGCTAAAAGCCCTGGGCGCCTAATGCCTACAATTGCTCCAATTCTCCCTTTGCTAACAGGAATTCTGCCCACAATATCGTGGAGCTCACTGTTCGGCTTTGACTGCAAATCCGGTAATATAAGTGACAATTTGCCTTCAGTTACATTTTCAATCCGGTGCTTAAGCGTAATCAATAGTGGCAATTGCGTGTCTTGTCCAAGATAAATCTTTATAATTTTCAGGAGTATGCTGTCAAATGTTTCAAAGTCATTAAGAGATTCGTTATTATATAGTTCGCTCAGATTAGACAACTCCAACCGGTCCAACATATTATGCCACCGGCCTGAAGAAGTACACACAGGATTTGGTTGTCCAGTCGGCACGCCCGGAGAGGATGCTCCCAGCTGGGTCCTGGACGTAATATGCGGAACTACTGGCAACGATCTTACCTCGATCCTGGGGGCGTCGTCCGTTTCAGGCTGGGCTTCGACTTCAATGATATCACTGGAGAGAGGTCGGTGGACAATCAAGGGAAGCGATGTCGGCCGAGGCAAAACTTCCGTAGGACTAAGGCGTGGTAAGTAGTCGGTTAAATTCCGATGTTTAGTAACTAGCGTTGCAAACCGGTCGTGAAGCCATGTCCAAGCCTGCCTAAGATTGCGTGATGTCTTTAGCTGAAAAATCAATATCGTTACAACCGATAGAATACTAGCCAGGACTTCTGCAACAATCTCTGTAAGCCTCCAGACGAATGATGGCGCATCCAGGGACGCAAGCGTTTCCTCTTGATCCTTGTGCGGGGGAAGAGGTTTTGAAGCGGGCATAATCTGGGCACTCCCTGAAAGTTTATTGTTGGGAACGATACCGGACAAAGATGGAAGAGGAGATGGCTGGATGGTTTGAACTGAGGTCCGGAAGTGTGCTCTGTCCATGGCCCGTACAAAACCTTGATAAAGTTCACGGTGGAGCCGTCCAGCTTCAGCTCCGATAAATTCAGCGCCCGCAAATGACGTCTGGAGTTGTACAAACTTTTTCAAGCCGTCCTGCAAGTAGTTTAAATCGTGTAGCGTTATGCCTGGAGTAAGAAATCTGTGCAAGATAAGCACATCATCATTGTCGAGCAGTGGAAGAACCAGCACCTTGTTCACCCTTTGAATGACGACGTCTCCATGTCGTTCCTTAGCTGCCTGACCACAGAGAGCGGTAGCAACTGCATATTCCGGTGACTGAGCGCGGCCGTCCCAGGCTTCGCTTAATGGCTGAAATATGCGCTTCGGGATGTAGGGAAACTCCGGCCATGACCTGTTCCCGCCATCCCAGACCGGATGATCGTGAACCGGTTTGGCCGAAAAGCTTGCTGACTCTCCGTTACTATCCAGGTCGTGGATGGCCCGAAGCCGCCCCCCTTCGATCTCCCAGCCGAGCCGAATGGCCAGCCACTCACGATCACTTTTTCCAACCGCCCGCACCATGTCTTGGTTAGGGAAAACCACAATCTGGGTTCGATAGCGACCGTCAGCGAGGCGACCGGGCGAGACGGTTAGGCACCCTGGTTGCCAATCCGCCCTCGACGGTATCCATGACTCAATGAACGACAGATACTCAACGGTGGCGAGCTGGTATTCACTCGACCACCCCTTGCACGGCGCGACGATAACAGCCAGTCCAATCACCACCAATCCGGCTATCTTTCGGCAGCCGAACTGATGGTGCCGATTAGTCCGTATCATGTCGACAGCACCACTTCCGCCTTTCTCAACACCCTTGTTTGTTCGATCAGGCCAGGCCGGACAATCCGTGTGATATGGTTAAGCCGTCCCTTGTCCACCGCCTCTTTGTCTACCATTCTGTGGCGGGTCTCATCAAATTGCCCGTTGATCATCGGAACCAGTAGTTCCACAGAGTCCCCGGAAAAGGCCCGAAGCCAGTCGCTGATCCGCTGGTAATAGGCTGCGGATTGGTTGACCGGCAGCACGTCGACCACTAGCGAGCGGCCAATCTCGGCGGCCGACCGATCTCTCCCTAGTTGTTTTCGGGCGTCTTCGCTCAATGGCACGTTAAGCGCACGTAGCTCCTCCCAGTCCCTGGCGCTCAGCAGCTTCTTTACTGGCTCCGGTATCCGTGGCATTTCCGGAGTGCCGATTTGCGGTGGCGAGGCATATGGAGTGGGTTGCTGAGATGGTAAGTTGACAGCGGCCATTGGGACAACGCCGTGAGATGCCGCCACCATCGGCTCATTGCCGGGTTCATTGGAGGTTTGACTCGACGCTGGCTCTCGTGAATAAGCCATGGATTTTTTCAAATCCGTCTCAAGTGCTTTAAGTCGCTTGTCATGTCTCCTTAGTTTGTCAGTAATAGACTGAGTTAACTCATTAATATTTCCAGTAAGTTCATGCCGTATATTTTCTATATCCTGAGCTATCCAGTCACGATAATTTTCCAGACGTTCCATCCAAGGCTGGTTATTTTGAGCATCAGTATTTGTAACCAGATCATTCGAATTTTCCGTTACGTTTCCATCTGGCACAAGCCCCTTGTTTCTTTTATCAAACTTGCCGAAAATACCCAGCCTTTGATGTAGGAACGCCATTGCGCCGATCGCAAGTAACGACAAAATAATTGAAGACACCACAAGAGCATACAGTATATATATGATATTCATGTCATTTTCAGGTATGATCTTTTTATTATTTATATCATTTCCGATGAAATCTTTAGTGAGTTTCTTTGAGCTATCAATAGTACTTGCAGCAATATTAGCCATTCTAGCAATAGCTATATTGTTATTGCACACATGGTCAATCACTTTTTTTAAAAAACCATCTATTGAAGTAGGTGTTTCCCGTCCTGTGGTACCGATATTAAGCAAACGACTTAACTCATCATTCGTATAAATTGTCTTATTTTGATCTAATTTTACAGGTTGTACTGTAGTATCAATTTCAAATGTTTTGTAATCCCACTCATTTTGAGTTTGTTGAGGATCAGGTGCTTTTTGAAAAAAAATAGTTGTTTGATAAGTGCCTTTCTCCACGTTAGGCGGACAAGGTTTAGCGTTAGTGTCTGATCGCTTTGCTCGATATTCGGTATAAGCGAAGAATTTTCCGCCAGAAGTTTGCGCATGAGCCTCACCGATTAATAGGAAGATTAGGCTGCACAGGAGGGCGACGGCCTGAATTCTTTGATTTCGTGCAATAGCGGGATGGTTAGGAATCATCGGTTCACCTGAGTGCGTCGCTTTAGGGGGCAAGGTTCGACTCGCGAACGGTGAGGGTATGACGACCGATCAGTTTGCGCTCCAGCCCAGCGAAATCCACTTCGCCGGAAGGAGCGGGCGGCGGGCAGATCAAGGCGATTTCGAGTTCACCCTCGCCGATCGCTTCTACCAGCAGGTGGGTGCTTTTCGCCTCCTCGGCTGATAGCTCAATCTCGGCCGTGACGCGGGCAATCCGTCGGTGGTCGCCGGTCACGGCTTCATTCTCGCAGGCGCCGAGAATGACGTCGACCACCCGACGGAATCGTCCTGGCGAACTTGGCCACGGTATGACCCTCGGCCCATCTTCAGGACGCAGGATCGCTCCTTCCGACATGGGGACGAACTGACGGTGTCCGGTGGTCGGATCACGCGCCCCGATCACACCCATTCGCGGGATGGCATCCGAGATGAAGCGGATGTCGGGATCGCTCACCAGCAGTTCGGCCAGAAAACAGGCGCCTTGACTGGTAATGGTTTTTCGGTACCGATCTGCCGTGCGAATCTCTGTGAAACGGTTTTTTCCTAGTGTAGCATTAAGCGCGGCGAGATAGAGTTCCCGGACCAGGGGACAAAGGGTTCCGCGTCCGGTTGGCAGCAACAACACATTATCGATCGGTTGGCCGGCGCGCTCGATCATGGCCGCCAGTCGAGCGGTCATCGGCCGGAGATAGGTTTTTACCAAGTTTTGGATCAATGGGACCAACGACAGGAAAATGCCATCTCGTCCCCAGGGCAAGGCGATCGACTTGTTACCCACCGTCAATAGCGTCAAAGGCGCATCCCCCAGGGGCTTGTAAGTGTCGGTCATATTGTTCTGACTGTCCAGCCACAGTCGTTCTACATCCGGATTGTCGATATCGAGGGTGCCTGCCTTGGAGGAGCTTTCTTCTAGGCCGCCTTCCACATGCATGATCGGTCCGAGCAAACCGCCCATATTCCGTTGCAATTCAAACAGCATCTCGGAGACAGTGCGGCCATTGGTAAGCGCCGTCTGACTCGGGCCACCTTCGGGAAATGCATCCCAAGGCAGGTGAATCGGCACATCGGCCGGCGCCACGCCGCGCGCCACCAACGATTTCTCAAGTGAGGGACGGAGATGGCGATAGAGCAACGCTGAAATGCCGTTGCCACTGAACCGATTGTCGCCCTCGGTCGCGAGCTCACGCACCAGAAACGAACGTCTGTTCGCGACCTCGATCAGGAACAGGGAGATGTCGGTACTTCCACCTCCAACATCAAAGGTTAAAATCGTATGCCGGCCGATTGGCTGTGCCCCAAGTAGTTTGGTTTCGCCGATCGCTTTGTCCTGAATGTCCGCGATATCCGGCAAGGGTAACGCCAATACAATCGGCGCCCAGCTTTCCGACAGAATTGCAACACGCCCTTCCCTTTCCGGTACACGGCACGGGGTAAATCCAGCCTTTTCGAAGGCAAGCATAAGAGCAGCCATCGCCGGGGCACCGAAGCGGGCAGGACAAGTCGGATAGACCTGATCGATGGTTCCGACTATCTCCGGATGCTCCTCAATCTCTGTCTTTAAAGCCCGAAGATAATCCGCCGCGATTGCAATCCAGCTTTTGTTGTTACCGGCACCGACACCGATCTGGTCAGAAAGATCAAGGCGCCACTTCAAATTGTCAAAATAACGGACCTTATCTTTGGCCGTACCATATGCCAACCTTTGAGCCTCTTCTCCAATAAAGTAGCGGATATTTTTGGTCTTGGGCTCGGACAGGTAGGCGATCGCCGTTGGTAGATAGCTGTGCTCGCCACCTAGCCGAAGCACCGCCGGTTCTCTTTCATGCTGACTGTCCCGAAGATAGGAAACGGCGGTGGCGGAAGTTCCAAAATCGATGCTGATCGAACCGCGAAATGATTGCTCCGGAACGATATTCAAGGAAAAACGGTCAATCAGCTCCACCGGTTCAGGCAACAGACATTCCAGGCGTAGGCGTCCTAAATACTCTCCTGGCTTCAGTGTTGTACCATCGGGTAGCGCGAGCGGGACACGAAAGGTGACAAGACGGCTTTCCTCCGGCTCAATCGTCACGTTGCCCCCCCCGTTCGCACGGATCGGGAACGCTTGCCAATTGTCAGCGAGCTGGATATCGATGACGGCAGTTCCGGCCTGAAAGGACCGTCCACCGCGATTGATTATCTCTACCTCGAGCCTTGCTTGCCGCCCGGCCAGCGCTTGTAAGCGCCCCGGTCCCGCCAGCTCAGGCCGTCCGGGTGTAGGACGGCGAACCAGAAATTTCAGATGGAACGCTGCCTCGTGATCGACAAGAAATACCGACAGCGTCAACTCTGCGCCACGTGGGTGCAGCGCAAGATAGCGATGCATCGCCTCAGTCAACATCAGCGGAATGACCAGTGGTTTGTCATCCAACAAAATCGGTGGGGATTGCCCCGGCTGGTCCAATTCTGGACACGGCACCTGGACATCCGAAGCACTTACAGCTATACGGCTGATCGGCACCGGACTGCCGCCACGGGTCAAACTAAGAACCAGATCGCAATGGGGCTCGGCTTCGTCGGCCAAAAGGTCGATCTCGGTTTGCTCAAGGGCCAGGGACGGCAGCTCTAAACCAATGTAGATATCTGACAGTGGCTGCTGTCGGCATAAATGAGGAAAACCATGGAACAGCACACCATGCCAAGGGTATCCTGATGGAGGGTCTTCGGTAGAGATACATGGGCATCTATGCAGCCCATACGAGTCT
>JBAWVF010000200.1:0-6757 GCA_037147415.1 Rhodospirillaceae bacterium
TTGCTTCTCGGAATTGGGCTGTTGCATGAAGACTTTTTGCGGTTGGTATTACTTAAGACCGCGCACGCCCTTTCCGGCGGGGCGGGGTGCTACGGGTTGATTGCGCTGAGTTCCGGCGCCCGCTTCATCGAAAATAGCGTCAATACCGCCACCGCCGAGTCCCTGAGTCGCGCGATTGCGGAGATTGCGGGTTTGCTCGCCGGTTCACTGGCAGAGGTGGCGCATTGGCATGCCCGATGGCTCGCCGAGCGGGCGAGCAACGGTCACCCTTAAGAAAAACTCATTCGGCCCGCTGTAACCGTTTAACCAGTTCGGCCAAGCCGACCTGGCGCCGCCGCTTCAGGCGCTCGGTCTGTAGTATCATCTGCACCCGATCGAAGCATAAGTCCAGATTATCATTGACAATGACATAATCATATTCGGCCCAATGGCTCATTTCATCGCTGGCTTTTGCCATGCGCCGGGCAATAACCTCTTCTGAATCCTGTGCTCGGCCGCGCAGGCGCCGTTCCAGTTCTTCGGCCGAAGGCGGTAAGATGAACACGCGCACCAAATCGCGCTCGGCCGATTGGGCGAGTTGCTGGGTGCCCTGCCAGTCGATATCGAACAAGACGTCACGCCCGGCCAGCAATTCGGCCGTCACTTGTGCGCGCGGCGTGCCATAGTGATTGCCGAAAACCAGGGCATGTTCCAAAAATTCTTCGGCGGCGACCATGCGCTCAAAGGTCGGATGATCGACGAATCGGTAATCCTTGCCGTCAATTTCACCGGGGCGGGGCGATCGGGTGGTCACCGACACCGACATCGACAGCGCGTCGTCGGTCGCCAGCAGTTTCTTGCAAATCGTGCTTTTGCCGGCGCCCGAAGGTGACGACAGCACAAGCAACAGGCCGCGGCGGTGAATATCGGCGGTGGGCCGGGTGGGGTTTGAACTCATTCGATGTTTTGAACCTGTTCGCGCATCTGCTCGATCGCGGCTTTGAGGGCGAGCCCGAGTCGAGTCAACTCGATATCGGACGATTTTGAACACAGGGTATTGGCTTCGCGGTTGAATTCCTGGCACAGGAAGTCCAGTCGGCGCCCGACTGCGTCGCCAGCCGTTAACAAGGCGCGGGCGGCGTTGATGTGAGCCCGCAGGCGGTCGAGTTCCTCGCGAATATCGCCGCGCGCCACCAGCAGCGCCAGTTCCTGCGCCATGCGCTCTTCCGACAAGGCCGGCATCGACTCGACCAGCGCGGTCACCTGATTGCGAAAGCGGGCGTATAATATGGCGGGTTGGGTGGCGGCACAGGTGGTGGCCGACTCGACCAGGGTCACGATTTCGTCCAACTGTCCGCTGAGAATCGTGCCAAGCTGCATCCCTTCGGCGGCCCTGGCTTCGGCAAGGCGTTCGAAGGCATGCGCTATGCCGGCGGTGAGGGCGGAGTCCAGCCGTGTGCGGTCAAGGATATCGCCTTCTTCCACCGGTTCGATCACGCCGCGCACCGACAGCAGGGCGTCGAGTCGGGGCGGTGCGGCACCGGCCCCTTCCAATTCACGGGCCAGAGCCAGCACGTCATCAAGCAGGGCACGGTTAATACGGAGTCGGCCGGCGGTGGAGCCTTGAGCCAAAGTGATGGTAACGGTCACCGAACCGCGCTTGAACCGGCGCGCCGCCTCGGTCCGTGCGGCGATCTCCAGCGAATCAAAGCCTGCGGGCAGGCGGCTGCGGATATCGAGAGTGCGGCCGTTAACGCTCTTGACCTCGACGGTCCAGGACGCAGACTCGCAGCGACCCTCGGTTCTGGCAAAGCCGGTCATGCTGACGACGGAAGGGGAACGGGTCACGCGGGAGTTGGACCTTTCTATCGGAGGCGGACCCGGTTATAGCGCGGGTCTCGTGTTTGGTCCACAAACGGGGAGCGTCCAATGCGGCATCCGCAAACAATCCTGATTACCGGAGCTTCGAGCGGACTCGGCGCCGCTTTGGCGCGGGTTTATGCTGAACCGGGGGTGGTTCTGGCGCTGACCGGCCGCGATTCGCCGCGACTCGAGGCGGTTGCCGCGGTCTGTCGTTATGCCGGTGCGCAAACCGAAACCGCCCTGATTGATGTGCGTGACCGGGACCGTATGGAGCGCTGGATTCGCGAAATCGACGCGCGGCGCCCGATCGATCTGATGATCGCCAATGCCGGAATTTCGGCCGGAACCGCGGGCGGCAGCGAAAGCGTTCAACAGATCAGGCAGACTTTCGGCGTCAATATCGAGGGTGTGCTGAATACCGTACTGCCGGCGGTGGAGGTGATGAAGGAGCGTGGCCGCGGTCAAATCGCGCTTGTCAGCTCACTGGCCAGCTTTCGCGGCTTTCCCGGTGCCGCCGGCTATTGTGCCAGCAAAGCGGCCGAGCGTGTGCTTGGTGAGGGGCTACGCGGCGAGTTGGCGCCGCTCGGAGTTGAGGTGTCGGTGATCTGTCCCGGCTTTATCCGGACTCCGTTAACCGCCAAGAATGGCTTTGCCATGCCGTATTTGATGGAGCCCGCCCGTGCCGCTGTCCTGATCAAGCGTGGTTTGGCGCGCAATCAGGGCCGCATTGCGTTCCCGTGGCAAATGTACCATATTATTCAGTTGTTTAGCATATTGCCGCAAAGGCTGATCGACCTGTTGTTGAGGCTCGGGCCGCGCTGAAAACAAACAAGCCGGGGAAAACTCCCCGGCTTGTTATCGATCAAACAGCGAATTGGCTTACTCGGCCTTGGTATAGCCCCAAACCGAAGCCGGTGGGAAATTGCGGGGGGTCCAACCCAACCGCTTGCCCTTCAGTCCGAGCTTCTTCATGTCGAGCGGGGAGGTGGCGCAATAGGTATACAGCAGGAAGCGCTTGCCCTTCGGCAGTACGCGGAAGATTGCCGCGATAACCTCTTTTTGCATTTCGATCGGCAGCATCACCATCGGGATACCGACGACCAGGGTGCCGACCTTGCCGACCAGATCAGGGCCGATAAACTTTTCGGTTTCACGGCAGTCGCCATGAATGACGTTCACGTCAGGGTAGGTCTGGTGAAGGAACGATGCCAATTCCGAATCGATTTCAATCGACCAGATGCGCTGCGCCGGCACGCCGGCTTCGAGCAGGGCGCGGGTGATCGCACCGGTACCGCCACCGAATTCGACAACGATTTCATCAGGACCGCACGTCGTGTTCTGGCTGACCAGCTTGCGCAAGCCGATCGAAGACGGGATGATAGAACCCATCGTCAGCGGATTGGCTAACCAGCTCTTGAAGAAAACCCAGGCGGCGGGGGGAGCTTTGCGGCTTTTGCCTTTATCGGCGACGACTTCGGTTTGAGACATGTGCGGCCTTTCGCCGTTATGTGTTGCAGATATCGGCACCGGGGCAAGCGTGCACTCACGGCTTCCGGCCCGCGAATCTCCGTATTGGAGTAAGGTTTAACAAATTGTGGGTAACCGCGACAACTGAAAAGGCACGGGTCGGGCTCGCAATGCACAAAGGGTGGCAGGAAAGCTACGGCAGCAAGTGCATCATGAGCGTTCCGGCGGTGGCGATGCCGGTGACCAACCCGATGGCGACCAGCACCGACATGACAGCAAAGCCAAGGCCGATTGCGACCGCCAGCCCGTCATGTTCGATCAAGCCAAGGGAAATCACAATCAAGCCGAACCCCGGAACCCAACCGATCAGAGGAATCGGTGTAATCGCAATGGCTGCCATGATAAAGCAGATAGTCCCGAGCCAGCGTTCAACGCCTTCGGCCGTCAAATGCGGCATGCGCGGAGTCATTCTACGTTCGATACTGCGTAATCGGGGTAATATACCATCGATCATCCGGGCCGCAGTTTCGGTCGACAGCGAGCGGGCCGCCAGCCAGCGCGGCAAATCCACCTCACTGCTGCCTTGCCGCATCATTTCAAAAGTAAACAACAGCACCGGCAGATTGAAAAGAACCGAAACCCCGAGCGGGACCGGCATGACGGTCGGAATCGACAAAACCAGCAGAATGCCGCCGATGGTGCGATCGCCGAGCGCGGCTCTGGCGTCGGCCAGGGTCACTCGACCGGCCGGGAGAACCGCGCGGAATTCGGCCAGCAAGTCGGAAATTCGGCGATCGTCCAGGAAACCGTGATGTTCGGGCACGGGCGGAGCCTGCTGTCTGGAGAAGGGATAACGAGCGGCAATACCCGTTTTTGCCGGCGGCTGACTGTCTTCGGGCTGTAGCGGGCTGTAGCGGGCTGTAGCGGGTTAGATAACACCTTCCCTGGGGGCTGACCAGGGGGGCGGTGCCGCTCTATACCGATACGTTTTCTTCCAATGCTTCCAGCGCTATCAGCCAATCATCTTCGGCTGCGGCCAGTTGTTTGCGGGTATCGCCGAGTTCAATCTGAAGGCGAGTTGCTTCATCACCCGAGCCGGCGTTATAAACTTCGGGATCGGCTAAGCGGCGCACGATTCGGTCGCACTCGGCGGTCAGACGGTTTACCAGTTTTTCGGCGTCGGTTGCCCGGCGTTTCAGCGGGGCGAGTGCGGCGCGTCGATCGGCGGCTTCCCGGCGTTGTTCGCGGCGGGCCAAGTTGCCACCGCCGGCGCCGTTGCTGCGGCTTGCGGCGCGTGACCGTTCCAACAGCAAGGTGCGGTAGCTATCCAAATCACCGTCATAAGCCGCACAGGTGCCGTCACCGACCAGCCACAGCCGGTCGGCGGTCAATTCAATCAGGTGGGGATCGTGGCTGATCAGGATCACCGCGCCTTCAAAGCCGTTGATCGCCTGGATCAAGGCGGTGCGGCTATCGATGTCCAAATGGTTGGTCGGCTCGTCCAGCATCAGGATATGGGGCGCCTCGCGCGTCATCAGGGCGAACAGCAGCCGGGCTTTTTCACCGCCCGACAGCTTACCGGTTAGAATCTCGGCGCGATCACGGGTCAGCCCGAATCGTGCGAGATGCGCGCGAATCTTTTCTTCGGGCAGCAGCGGCATCACCCGCAGCATCTGGCGAATCGGGGTAATGGTCAGGTCGAGTTCCTCGGCCTGATCCTGGGCGAAATAACCGACCTTTATCTTGCCCGAGCGTCGAATCTGCCCCGACATCGGTTTCAAGCGCTCGGCCAGCAGTTTGATCAGCGTGGACTTGCCGTTGCCGTTGGCGCCGAGCAAAGCGATTCGGTCATCCAGATCGATTCGCAAGTCGAGATTGCTCAGCACCGGCCGTCCGTTATAGCCGGCCGTAACCCCTTCAAGCGTAATCAGCGGCGGGGACAAGGGTTCGGGACTCGGGAAGGTGAATTCCGGGGTGTTTTCCTCGACGATGCCGACAATCGGCTCCATCCGCTCCAACGCCTTGATTCGGCTTTGCGCCTGTCGGGCCTTGGTCGCCTTGGCGCGGAAGCGATCGATGAAGGATTGCAGGTGCTTGCGCTGAGCCAACTGCTTGGTTTGCATGGCCGACAGCCGTTCCATATTGGCGCGGCGGGTGCGCTCGAACTGATCATAATTACCGGCATAAGAGATAAGCTTGGTCTGGTCGATATGGATGGTCCGGGTCGGCACGCTGTTCAATAAGTCTCGATCATGGCTGATCAACAGAATCGTGTGCGGATAGGATTTAAGAAAGCCTTCCAGCCACAGCGTCGCCTCCAGGTCGAGATGGTTGGTCGGCTCGTCCAGTAACAACAGGTCGGGCGCCGAGAACAAAACGCCGGCCAGTGCCACCCGCATTTTCCAGCCGCCCGAAAACGAGCCGACCGGGCGGGCTTGGGTTTCCGAGTCGAAGCCGAGCCCCGATAAAATTTCGGCGGCACGGGCCGGAGCCGAATGCGCGTGGATATCGGCCAGTCTGGTGTGAATCTCTGCGATTCGGAGCGGATCACTCGCGGTTTCCGACTCGGCAAGCAGAGTGGCGCGCTCGCGGTCGAAGGCGAGCACGGTATCGAGCAGGCTTTCCGGGCCGCTCGGCGCGTCCTGCGACAGACGACCGACTCGGCAGCCGGGCGACATCGAGACCGAGCCGCCATCGGGCGCAAGTTCCCCCGTCAGCAACCGGAGCAAGGTGGTCTTGCCGGTGCCGTTTCGTCCGATCAAGGCGACCTTGTGCCCGCGGGGCACTACCGCCGTTGCCTGATCGAACAGCAAGCGGCCGCCGAACCTGAAGATCAATTCGTTTATGTGCAGCATGGGCAGGGTGATAGCACGACGCCCGACGGCAAGGAAACCGCAGAGCGCGGGAGGCTATTTCGCTCCGCTCTTTTGATGCGCGACATAGGCCGACAGCACGGCGTTGATCCGGGTTTGGTAGTTCTTGCCGGTACCGCGGAAGTAATCAATCACCGCCGCGTCAAGCCGCAGGCTAATCAGCCGTTTGCCGGGGCGTACCAATTCGGCGTTCTCGAACCATGCCTGATCCAGAATCGGTACGGCGTCGGGATCCGACGCCACCGCCGCCTCGATCTCGGCATCGTCCATTCGGTCGAGCCGGTCCCAGTCGGTTTTACCTGTCCGGCGGTCGGTCGAGGACCGCCTCACAATATGCGATTCGCTCATGGCGTTCCGCCTTTCTTGCATTGATGATGCGGATCACGTCTCCGCGTACCGTGTAGGCGACCATGATCACCTTTCCGTTCATAACGCCGGAAGCACTGATCCGTTCCTCGCCGTAATCGAACCGATCGTCGATGCTTTGTAGAGTATCGCCATCAAAAATTGCTATAGCATCATTGCATGCCTATCGGGTTAACGCACACACCCACTAGATGTTGTGTGCTTCCAGT
>JBAWVF010000201.1:0-6735 GCA_037147415.1 Rhodospirillaceae bacterium
CCGTTCAACCGAGCTTCCGCGGCGGCTACGCGCCGCGCAAACTCTTAATTCGTTTTCATCTGGCTGCGGTAGCGTCGGTCGAGCAGTCGCATCAACACTGGTTGGAATCCAACCGTACCAATCTGGTAGGCACTATTACCGTGCTGGAAGCGGCGCGCACACGCCGGATTCCAGTAGTTTACGCCTCGTCTGCGGCTGTTTACGGTGATAATCCCGCGGTTCCGCTGTCTGAAACCGCACTACCCAATCCTTTATCGGCCTATGGCGCCGACAAGCTGGGAAGCGAACTGCATGCAGCGGTAGCGACGTGCGTTCATGGCGTCCCGACCACCGGCTTTCGTTTTTTTAATGTTTACGGTCCGCGCCAGAACCCTAAATCACCGTATTCCGGAGTAATCTCCATTTTCGCCGACCATATCAGACGGGGTGAGCCGATCGTAATCAATGGTGATGGTGACCAGATGCGGGACTTTGTTTATGTCGATGATGTCGTTCAAGTTCTTGTTACAGCAATGACTTTGCCGGAGCAGCGTTCATCGGTTTATAATATTTGTACCGGTTGCGGCATTACGATCAACCGTCTGGTCGCGACTATCGCCGCGCTGACCGGGCGGCTCCCCGAAGTCTCCTATGGCCCTGCCCGGCCCGGCGATGTCCGCCGCTCAATCGGTTCCCCTGCCCGGCTCATCCATACCTTCGGGAAATGTTGTGCAACCCATCTCGACCGGGGGCTGGCCGTGACGTTGGAGTGGTTGGACCGACACCAGCGGGCTTCACTGTAAATAAACCAAGATTTTGTCTAAAATCTTTACGATGGCGGTTGCCGCCTTTACCGGGATTAACGGCTCACTGCTTTTGGCACCACTCTTTGTTTGGCATCGGTCCGCGCGCACGCCGCAGTCGCGGCCCGATACCGCCCCCCCCCGATACCGGCCCCCGATACCGCCGATTTGTCATTGTTTAAGCTCGGCGGTATCAGATCCCGTTCGTTCATTTTTCAAGAAAAGCGCGCCGCAACACCGTACGCATCGGGTCGATCAGGTACTGGAACAGCGTGCGTTGACCCTGAACGAGCGTCACGTCGGCAGGCATGCCGGGAGTCAGAAAAACGTCCTTGACCCGGGCCAATTCCGAAGGCGGAATCGTGACCTGAACGGTGTAGTAGGTTTGCCCGCTCTTTTGATCGGTTTGATTATCGGCCGCGACATAGGTCACACGGGCATTGAGGGGCGGTGTCGTCCGTTGCTGAAAGGCGGTGAGGTTCACCTTGGCCGGCAGGCCGAGCTTAACCACGTCGATGTCGGTCGGCTTGATTTTGGTTTCAACGATCAAATCACTGTGCGTCGGCACGATTTCGAGAATCGGATCGCGAGGAGAGATTACGCCGCCCACGGTAAACAGGTGGCTGTTCATCACCACGCCGCCGACCGGGGCTCGAATCTCCGTGCGCGTCAGGATATCGGCGGCGGCGGCCATCTTTTGACGCACGTCGCCGAGTTGGGTTTGGGCATCGCGCAGCTGGCCGACCGTTTCATCGTAGCGTTGGGTTCTGGCACCGAGTATCTGAAGCCGGGTCTCGCCGATCGTCTGCTCGGCTTTGGCGATTTGGGCCAGCAGATCACCGATCTGACCCTCGAACTGGGCGGCTTGACGTTGCAGGGCCAGCAGCCGCGGTTTGCGCTCCAGCCCTTTATCAACCATTTCTTTCACTGCGGCCTGTTCCTCGGCGAGAAACTTCCGCTGAAGTTCGGTTGCGTTGAGTTCGGCGCGTGCGCCTCCGATCTGTGCGCTCAACTGAGCCATGCGCTGACCGAGCACGCCTTCGGTTACCTCCAGGGTGCGTCGCCGTGCCGCAAAAATCGCTTCCTGGCTGCGCATGATCTCGGCAATGGCCGGCTCGTGACCGCTGGCTAACATATCCTCGGGAAAGGTGATGCTGTCGGCTCCGTCGCGTTCGGCCGCAAGCCGCACCGCAAGCGCGCGCAACGCTTCATACTGACCGTGCAGCAAATCCCACGACGACCGGGTCTGAGTGTCATCGAGACGGACCAGCACCTGACCGGCCGCGACTTCGTCGCCATCCTTGACCAGAATGTCCCGGACGATGCCGCCTTCAAGATGTTGGACTATTTTACGATTGTTATCGATTTTCACGGTGCCGGACGAATGGGCACCGCTGGCCAACGGCGCCAGCACCGACCAGGCTGCGAGCCCACCGACATAGCCGCCCAATACCAGCAGGCCGGTCACGACCAGTCCACCGATCCGGGGGCGCGGGATCGAATTTCTGGAAAATCCGGCGCGGTGCGCTAGTTCCATCATCGTCATGTCACTATTCTCCTGATTTCAACGTGCGACGGCAACCGGGCGGGAACGGTCGAAGGGCGCGGCCAAGGGAGCGTTGGATTTCATCGGTGCCCCCGGTGGCCGGGTGAACCGGGCCAGCACCTCGTCGCGCGGACCGGCGGCCTGAAGCGAACCGTCAATCATCAGCAATACCCGGTCGACCACCTTAAGCGCGCCCGGCCGGTGAGCAATCATGACCACGGTCGCACCGCGCTGCTTGGCACCCTCGATGGCCTGGAGCAATGCTTCTTCGCCGGCTTGGTCGAGATGGGCGTTAGGCTCGTCGAGCACGACCAGCCGGGGCTGCCCGAACAAGGCGCGGGCAAGGCCGATCCGTTGGCGCTGTCCTCCCGACAGATAAGCACCGCCCTGCCCCACCTCGGTATCGTAGCCCTTGGGCAAACGCAGGATCATATCATGAGCGCCGGCCGCCCGCGCCGCTACGACGACCGTCTCGGCGGAGGCCTCACCGAGGCGGGCGATGTTGTCACGCACCGAGCCGGGAAAGAGTTCGACATCCTGCGGCAGATAGCCGACATGGCGGCCCATCTCCGTTCGATTGATTGCAAACACATCGGCCCCGTCAAGCCGAACCACGCCGGATGAAGGCTGCCAGATGCCGCAGATCAAGCGAGCCAGAGTCGTTTTACCCGCCGCCGACGGCCCGATGATCGCCACCGCTTCACCCGGCCGGATCGTGACGCTAAGCCCTTTGACCACCGCTTGATCCCGGCCGCGCAAAATCATCGTCACGCGCTCCAGCTCGAGCAGGCCGCTCGGGTCCGGCAAAGGCATCGCCGGGGGTCGACGTGGCGACTCCTTGAACAGCGCCCGCAGGCCGGCAAAGGCGGTTCGTGCCGCAACCACTTGTTTCCAGCCACCGATCACCTGTTCGACCGGCGCCAGCGCACGCGACATGATGATCGAGCCGGCGATCATTACCCCCGCGGTCAATTCTTGCTGAACAACCAGCATGGCGCCGACACCGAGCAGCACCAGTTGAATGAACATGCGGGTAAACTTCGAGCCGGCAATCAACAGGGCGGCGCGATTGCCGGCCCGGGTACCGGCATCGAGAGCACGGGCATTGCGGGCGTCCCAGCGTGCGGTCACCGCCGGCAGCATCCCCAGAGCGTCGACCACTTCGGCGCTGCGTACGGCGATCTGGAGCTTGCCGGCGGCCCGGCGCGCCTCGTTCCCCGACTGCACGACCAGGGCCCGGGTGGCCCGTTCACTGGCTAAGGCGAAGCCGAACAGCAGCAGCGCTCCCACCGCCGCAATCGCACCAAGCATCGGGTGCAGGGCTGTCATCACCCACAGATAGATCAATACCCAAGGTGTATCGAAGATCGCGATCAGCGCCGGACCGGTGACGAACGATCGCACAACGGCCACATCGCGCAAAGCGTCTCCGCTTCCCCGATCGACGACCGCACCGTCGATCACACGCGCAAAAGCCTCCCGGCCGAGTGTTTGCTCGAACCAAACCCCGACCTGGATCAGCACTTGTCCACGCACCGCGTCGAGTGCCGCCATCACCAACAACGACGCCGTGGCGATCAACGACAGCAGGCCGAGCGTCTCCATGCTGCCGCTGACCAGCACCCGATCGAAGACCTGCATCATGTAGAGCGGAATCACCAATTGCAGCAGATTGATAAACAAGCTGACAAACCCTGCAAAACCCAGAGCCTTGCCGCAAGCCGACACCGCTCGGGTGAATGCCGTCGGCGAATCGTTTTTCACGATGAACTCTCCAAATATTTACGGACTCACAGTTGGTGGCCCGGCGCACTGTCCCGATTGTGATCGAAACAATGCGCCGGATACCCGATCAGGCAACCATGTGAAGATCGCTGGCGTGCATCTTGATCTGACTGAGAGTCACCCCGGTCAACGTCACATCGTCATTGGCCGACAGATGCAGCACGGCATCGCCATGAGTATTGGCGGTGGCGTGGTTGAGAATGTCGGTCGCCGTCATATAACCGTTGCCGTTGAGGTTCTGCTTGATCTGCAAAACATCCGCGTTGATGTCGAAATTGACCACGGTATCGTGTCCGCTGGCCGGAACCACAAACGACATGGTATCCGAGGCAGTGCCGCCGAACAGATAATCGTTGCCGGTACCACTGACCAAAGTGGCGCCGCCGCTACCGGCCATCAGTAGCGAGTCCTGACCGCCGGCCGTCAAAGTAACCGCCGTGCTTCCGCCGACATGAATGTTGGAATTTTGCAAGAACTGACCATCGGCCAGCTTAGGCATGATCGCCCAGGTCGGATCGCTGCTGTACGTGTTGAGCCCGCCTTCGGCCGCCATCTGCCCGACCACGACGCCATATGCTTGAATCGCTTGTATCGAGCCGGTTGCGGTGATCTCGGAGGCCAGCGCCGCCTTGGCGACAGCATCATAGCCGGTGGGGGAGCCGGGATAGCCGCCGATCGAATCCGGAGTCGGGGTGGTGGTACCGTAAGTATGACTGAACACCTCCGCCCAGGTCGTGTACGGGGTTCCCGTGGTCGGATCGAAGACGTTCAGGTTATAGGTGGCGCCGCCGGCCGGATTAAAGCCGTTGGCCCCGTTGGTGAACAGCCCGGAAACAAAGTTATTCATCCAGGCGGCGAGCGGTGTCGCCGCGGCGACACCCTGTTGGGCCAAATCGTTGAGCACGATGGCGAGGAAATCCTGCTGCCAGGGCGCGGTGACGCCGGGAGTGCCGTAGTCGCCCTGTATCCAGCCCTCGAGCTGTCCCGCTCCCGCCATCAAGTGGTTGGTAACGTATGCGGTCTCCATCACCGACAGCTTTTGGGCCAGCTCGGCGGTGAAATAGCCCTTGAGCGGGTCGCTATCGGGGGTGATGAACGCGGCGTTACCGATGTCGCGCAGGCCCCAGGCGGTATCACGCACCTGACCGTTCGGCACGACATCGCGATAGTTGGGATTAAGGCTGGCAATACGGAATGACGCCTCATCCTGCATCTCGTCGAGATAATAATGATCACCGGTAAACAGATAAGGCACGTAGGTCAGGTCGGGATTGTGTGCCGTGTCCGGTGTCCAGCCGGTGGTGGTGTCGATGTTGGTGTACGGCGTGCCGAGCGCATCGGGACCGGTGGTCGGGCCGCGGGAGTCGATCCACAAGCCGGGGTGCTGGTCGACCCGCACCGCGGTGCCGGTCGCCTCGTCGGTGAAGTGCCACGGCACCGAGCCGGAAGCATCGGCATTGGCCAGCATCACGGCCCGGGCGCCGGCGTCCTGCGACACGATATAGTCGACCGCCCAGGTGGTGGTCGGCCCGATATCGGGACGGCCGCCGGTTTGTGGCATGTACTCGGTCACCAGGGCATTGCCCATCGGCCCGGTGTTGGCGGCGGCCAGCGCGGTGTTGTTGGCCGCGAGCACCGAGGCGCTGACCCCGACCGAGGTATCGTAGGCCGGAATCGCTCCCGACTTTTCGACATAGGCCATGTCGTAAATCACGTTCGCCTGCCCGCCGGCCCCGGCGCTGCCGGGCGACCACACTTCGTCATGCCATGTCGAGTTGCGATATTGGGCGATATTGCCGTGGCTGAACAGAGTCTGCCCGGACTCTGTGATTACGGCGTCGTAGTTGACCGTCGCTTCCGGGGCAAAGGTGTGATCGTTGGCGAAGATGACATCGGTCTTGATGCCGCCGTCGGCGTTGAGCCGAATGTCCAGGGTGGTGTGCAGATTGGCGGTCACCGGCACATCGACCCGGAACTCGCTCGCCTCCGGCCCGCTCATCCAGGTCTGCACCGTATGGTTGGCGATAGCGTTTTGCAGAGCCGTCGCCGCGTTGACCGTATAAGCCGAGTTGGTGCCGTCGGCGTTATGAACGGTCAAGCCGACCTTGAGATCGTAACCGTGGCTGAGGATATCGTTAGCAGTGATTGCAGTGGTCGGAGCACCCGCCGCCGCGCCCTTGCACAGCATGCCGTCAAGCGACGTTCCGGCGGCGATGCCGGGGGCATCGAGCGACAGAATAGCGTGACGCACCGAGCCGTCGGCGTTGGTCGCCTTGACATCCATCTGCACCGCATAGTCGACGCCGCCGATATGGGCGTGCAGCGCGGTTCCCGGTGTCAGATCACCGTCGGCAAACACCTGACCGAAGCTGATTACCCCGGCCTTTTCCGCGGCAGCGGTCGTGTTGCTCAACTTAAAGCCGACGATATCACCCGTTGCCGCCGGATGAATCACGGTCGGTTCGGTCACGATTCCGGTCGGGCTCGGGGACGGGCTCGGGCTCGGGGACGGGCTTGGACTCGGGGACG
Source organism: Rhodospirillaceae bacterium (assembly GCA_037147415.1). Lineage (GTDB taxonomy): Bacteria > Pseudomonadota > Alphaproteobacteria > Azospirillales > Azospirillaceae > BOG-933. The sequence goes on from JBAWVF010000201.1 coordinate 6,643, forward strand.
GGCTTGGACTCGGGCTCGGGGATGGCGCCGGGGTCGTGCCGAGCAGGTTGCCCGCCACATCAAAGGTCTGGCCCGGAGTGCCGGCAAACTGCA
>JBAWVF010000202.1:0-6637 GCA_037147415.1 Rhodospirillaceae bacterium
TTCGGACTGAACCATCAAACGCCTTACGTCGTTTGACGTCTTCGCAATTTCTAATTTCGTGGACATCGATGTGCTTTCATGAGGAGTAGTTACCCTCTCATTGATTTATCACTAATTGGCATGCGTTCAAGTTATACTCACTGAGCGCAGGGGAGCCATCTTGATTGCGGCCATCATCACCGTGGTCGAGCTAACTTCTGTCGGCATCTTTCCTGGACGCACGGCAGAAGTCGCCCGCCGCCCGCCGCTCGCGGTATCGCCGACCTGTCGGGATCGCCCACCCTTGACCCATTGCGCCGGAGCTTCTCAAACATCATCTAGTGTTCAGCGGGTCCGTCTTTGGTGCCGATCCGCCCCCAGGGGATATGATGACGCCAGGACGCGGTTCGGGGACACTCCGTTGTTCGATGCCGCGCTGATTGCTGCTGGCGCCGACGTCAATGCCTCTGACCGGCGCGGCGATAGCCCGTTGCACGTGGCAGCCTACGCGGGCAATGTCGCGGCGGCACTGGTTCTGATTGACCGTGGCGCCTCCGTGTTGGCCCGTAACGACCGGGGTGAAACACCCATCGACCTCGCTATCCGCTACGGCCACGAGGCGGTTTCAGCCATCCTCACTGGATTGCTGGACCCCGGACCATCGGTGGCCGGTTATGCCGCCGCGGCTGTTTGAGGCGCCGCCGCTTCCATGCCGGTCATGAACGGACGCACAGAACGGGAGTATCTCGACGAGGATGCGGTCACTATCACGCGCCCGAGCAAATGGGGCAACCCGTATATCCTGGACAAGGACGGCGACCGCGACACCGTCATTGCGCTGTACCGGGTTTGGCTGTGGGAGCGGATCAAGAGCGGCGAGATTTCTCTTGAGGAATTGGCAGGCCTCCACGGCCGCCAACTCGTCTGCATCTGCAAGCCCAAGCCCTGCCACGGCGATGTCCTTGAAGCGGCGGCTGAGTGGGCATCCAGGCAATTGGCCAGTCGTATAGTTGGCTCTGGGCAAGGCGCCTGATGACGTCACCGGCCCTCATGCCGGAAAATCTGCACCGAGCGAAATCTCCCGCCACGCCTCCATTTCGCTCTGGAATTCCCGTAGCTTCGCCGATACCCGCTCGCTTCGCTCGTCGTTGGCAAGCGACTGGGTACGGCAGCCTGACGCAGGTCGGGGTGGGGGTGGCCTTTGAGCAACGGGTCGGGGCACTGGAATGACGAATTCCCTTGCGTGCAGATGGAGAGAACGAATATAGAACGCGCCGCCCCTCGGACAGCAGCATGAGGTGATGGCCATGGTTCTCGGGCAGCCAGACAGACAGCGGATTGTTGCCGAGTTGCGCGAGCGAATCCGAGCAATCGAGGGCAGGGGCGGGGAGGCCCGGATGCGACCCTCGGTGGCGCCGGACTGGTTGCCTGCGGGGTGTCGCATTGCCGGCGGAGAGATACACGAGGTGCTGGCCGGTGGTGACACCGATGCGGCGGCGACTGCCTTCGCTGCTGCCCTGGCCGGGCGATTGACGGCACAAGGCCCTGTCATGTGGCTCGGCGATGTCCATGGACCAGGGTTGACGGAGTTTGGGTTGGATTCTGCCCGTCTCATAGTCGGCCGGATTGTGCCAACTGACCTGTGGTGGACAGTCGAGGAGGCAACGCGCTGCCGAGGGGTCGGAGCCGTCCTGGCGAGTGTGCACACACCGCCGTCACCGATAGTCGGCCGGCGTGTGCGCATGTGTGCACACGCCTCAGGTGCGACGGTCCTGCTGCATTACCCCGCGACCCCAAAGGCACCACTTCAAACGGCGGCGACCCGCTGGCGCGTTACGTCGGCACCCAGCATTCCGACCGACGTGCCTGGGCCTGGGGTGCCGCGATGGCGCCTGGAGCTGCTGCGGGCGCGTGGTGGCCGGGACGGTGAGTGGCTGGTCGAGTGGCGTGGACCGGCCGACGGGCTGGTTGTCATCGGTGAGGCCGACATGGCGGCACCCCTGCGGGCGGCCGGCTGAGGTGCGGCATGTCCCGTCGCTGGCTATCACTGTGGCTAACTGAGTGGGCGACCGACCGGGCCATCCGCGCCGGCCGGCTCGACCACGAGCGGCCGTTGGTGACAGCCACGACTATTGCTGACCGACAGGTTGTGGTCGCCGTCTCGCGGGCGGCGGCGATGGCGGGCATTGTTCCTGGCCGAGGCGCCGCTGAGGCGCGGGCAATGGAACCCGGTGTCCATGTCGTTGCTGCCGACCCGGCCGGTGACGCAGCCGCGCTGGTCCGCCTGGCAGAGTGGTCGGGGCGATGGTCGCCATGTATCGCGTTGGACGGTGCGAACGGTCTCGCCCTGGAGTTCTCCGGCTGCGTGCCGCTTTACGCCAGCGAAGCCGCACTGGCTGAGGACATGCTGGCTCGTCTTCGCCGATGGGGGTTTACCGTCCGGGCTGCCGTCGCTGACACTCTGGCCGCTGCCCGCGCGGTCGCTCGCCACGGAGCAGGGCAGGGAGTGGCAGCCGTTTTGCCCGGCGGCCAGCGGGAGGCGCTGGCGCCGTTGCCGCTCTCGGCGCTACGGCTCGATGGAACGACGGAAGCAGGGTTGGTTCGTGTCGGCCTGCGCCGCATCGGCGACCTGTATACGCTCCCTCGTGCGTCCATTACCAAGCGGTTCGGCGACACCGTCCTACAGCGCCTCGATGAGGCATTGGGTCTGCGCGACGAACCCTTTCATGCCGTTCGGCCACTCCCGTCTTGCCTCGTCCGCCAAAACCTCCCCGAGCCGATCACGACACCAGACGTTCTCGAGCGCATTGCTGGCAGTCTACTCGCCCGCCTGTGTCGTGACCTGGAAGAGCGCCAGCTCGGCATCCGTGAGATGACCTTGTCCACGTGGCGGACAGACGGACGGGTCGCCCGTGCCGTCGTCGTCACCGGCCGGCCGCTGCGCAGGGTCAAATCACTGGCGGAGTTGCTCGCCCTGAAGCTGCCAGCGGTTGACCTCGGGCCAGGCGCGGACGTGGTTGCGCTGGAGGCGGGCAGGGTGGAGCCGCTGTCGCCGACCCAAGCCACGCTGGACGGTGGCGAGGCGGTGGCTGGGGATATCGGTATGCTGGTCGACAAGGTAGTCAACCGTTGCGGAACTGGCGCCCTGGTCAGCTTGGCACCAAGCGACAGCCATTGGCCCGAACGGGAATCCCGCACGGTCGAGCCGCTTTCGCCGACGGCATCGTCGCCATGGCCGTTGGAGCGGCCGCGCCCCATCCGCCTGTTCCGGCCGCCCGAGCCGGTCGACGCTATGGCCCAGATGCCTGACGACCCGCCCATGATGTTCCGCTGGCAAGGGAGAGTTCACAGGGTTCGCCTTGCCGAGGGGCCGGAGCGGATGGAGTCGGAATGGTGGCTGGCTGGCCAGGACACGCCGTCGCGAGACTACTACCGGGTCGAGGACACCGCCGGCGGCCGCTACTGGCTGTTCCGGGCTGGGCGGTATGAGGCTGGTGGGCTGCAACCGAGGTGGTTTCTCCACGGGGTGTTCGGATGAGCGCGCGCTATGCCGAACTCCAGGTCACCAGCAACTTCACTTTCCTGCGCGGAGCCTCGCACCCGGTCGAGCTTGTCCAAACCGCCGCTGCTCACGGACATTCGGCCATTGCCCTTACCGACCGCAACACCCTGGCCGGCATCGTGCGCAGCCACCTTGCAGCCAAAGCGGCCAGCATCCGTTTCGTCGTCGGGTGCCGTTTGGACTTTACCGACGCGCCGAGCATGCTTGCCTATCCGGAGGACCGGGCCGCCTATGGCCGGCTTTCTCGCCTTCTTACGGTCGGCAACCGGCGGGCACCCAAGGGCGAATGCCACCTACATGCTGCCGACCTTCGAGACCATGCCGAAGGCATGGTGCTGGTCGCGCTGCCGCCAGACAGGCCTGACGCCACGTTCGAGGGCTTCTTGGCCGACGCCCGGCATCGCTTCGGCCGACGCCTGTATTTGGCTGCCCACCATCTCTGTCGTGGTGACGATGCGGCGGGGCTCAGGCGGCTCGCCGACTTGGCCGTCCGCTGCCGGGTGCCGCTGGTGGCCACCAACGACGTCCACTACCACCATCCGGGCCGCCGCCAGCTCCAGGATGTCCTTACGTGCATACGCGAGCACTGCACTATCCATCTCCTCGGACGTCGCCGGCTGGCAAACGCTGAGCGGCACCTCAAGGCGGCCGAGGAGATGGCGCGGCTGTTCCGCCGGTATCCGCACGCAATCGATGCGACCGCGGAGATCGTCGACCGCTGCCGCTTCTCGCTGGACGAATTGCGTTACGAATACCCCGACGAGGTCGCGGGCGAAGGGGTCACCGCGCAGCAGGAGTTGGAGCGTCTGACCGAGGCCGGCGCGGTCGGCAGATTCCCGACAGGCACACCGCCGAAGGTCCGCGCGACTATCGACCACGAGCTGCGGCTCATCGACCAGCTCGGTTTCGCCCCCTACTTCCTGACTGTTCACGACATCGTCCGGTTCGCCCGCTCGCGCGGCATCCTGTGCCAGGGGCGAGGGTCGGCCGCCAACTCGGTCGTCTGCTACTGCCTGGGCATCACCGCCGTAGACCCGACGCGCATCGACCTGCTGTTCGAGCGGTTCATTTCGGCCGCGCGGGGCGAGCCGCCCGACATCGATGTCGACTTCGAGCACGAGCGCCGGGAAGAAGTCATTCAGTACATCTACGCCAAGTACGGGCGCGACCGCGCGGGCTTGGCGGCGGCGCAGATACGATTCAGGAAGCGGGCGGCGCTGCGCGATGTCGGTAAGGTCATGGGTTTGTCGGCCGACCTCATCGAGCGCCTGATCGGCGCGGCATCCGGCATTACCACCGAGGACCTGACGCTCGAGTGGCTCGCAAGCCAGGGCTTCGACCCGATCGAGCCGACACTCGCGAAGACCCTCGAACTGGTCCATGAGCTAGTTGGCTTTCCCCGCCATCTCAGCCAGCATCCCGGCGGCTTCGTCATAACCCGCGGCCCGCTGTCCGAAGTTGCTCCCATCCTCAACGCCGCGATGGCAGAGCGCACGACCATCGAGTGGGACAAGGACGACCTCGACGCTCTCGGCATCCTGAAAATCGACATCCTGGCTTTGGGGATGCTCAGCGCGGTCCGGCGGTGTCTCGACCTGCTGGCCGAGCACCATGGCCGACACTACGAGCTGGCCGACATTCCGGCCGAGGACCAGGCGGTCTACGCCATGCTCAGCAGGGGCGACAGCGTTGGCGTGTTCCAGGTCGAGAGCCGGGCACAGATGGCCATGCTGCCGCGGTTGAAGCCGAAGACATTCTATGACCTCGTCATTCAGGTTGCCATTGTCCGCCCGGGACCGATCCAGGGCGACATGGTCCATCCGTACATACGCCGCCGGGCAGGGCGCGAGCCGGTCGAGTTCCCTTCGGATGAGGTCCGGGATGTTCTCGGCAAGACGCTCGGCGTACCGCTGTTTCAGGAGCAGGCGATGCGGCTGGCAGTGGTCGCCGCCGGCTTTACTGCTGAGGAGGCCGACCAGCTGCGTCGGGCCATGGCGGCCTACCGCCATCCGGGGGCTGTGACGACGTTTCGGGATAAGATGCTGGCCGGCATGGCGGCACGTGGTTACGACCGCGAGTTCGCCGAGCGCTGCTTCAAACAGATTGAGGGTTTTGGCACCTACGGCTTTCCGGAAAGCCATGCCGCCAGCTTCGCCCTGCTGGTCTACGTCTCCGCTTGGCTCAAGTGCCATTCCCCGGCGGCATTTACCTGTGCGCTGCTCAACAGCCAGCCGATGGGCTTCTATGGGCCGTCCCAGCTCGTCCGCGACGCTCGAGAACACGGTGTCGAGGTGCGGGCAGTTGATGTCAACCATTCCGACTGGAACTGCACCTTGGAGCCGACCGGGCGGGGCAGGGCGCTTCGCCTGGGCCTTCGGCAAATCAAGGGCCTACCCAAGGACGATGCCGAGCGGCTGGTTGCGGCTCGGGGAACGCTGCCATACCAATCACCACGGGACGTTCGAGCCCGCTCCAGCTTGGCCGTACCGGTGCTGGGTCTGCTTGCCGAGGCGGATGCCTGGTCGTCGGTCGGCCTGGACCGTCGACAGGCATTGTGGCAGGTCAAAGCCCTGGGGGAGGCGCCTTTGCCACTGTTCGCCGGGCTGGAGACGGCGCCGTCAGTCGAGCCGGCGGTCGTGCTGCCGGCCCTGACGCGGGGTGAGGCCGTGGCCGAGGACTACAGGACGCTCAGCCTGAGCCTGAAATGCCATCCCCTGGCGCTGCTGCGCGACCACCTCGACCGCGAACGCCCGCCAATCCTGCAGGCTGCCCGGCTTGCTGGCGTGTCCGAAGGCCGGACGGTCGGCGTCGCCGGGTTGGTGCTGGTGCGTCAGCGGCCTGGCACGGCCAAGGGCGTGATGTTCATCACCCTCGAAGACGAGACCGGCGTCGTCAACCTCGTGGTCTGGCCGGATGTCGCCGAGCAGCTGAGGCGACCGCTACTGTCGGCGTCGCTGTTGGCCGTCACCGGCAAGGTCCAGCGTGAGGATGGTGTCACTCACGTCATCGTGCGCACTGCCGCCGACCTGACGGGATGGCTGCGCACGCTCATCGATGTGGACGGCGGCATACCGAGGAGTCGGGACTTCCGATAGC
>JBAWVF010000203.1:0-6511 GCA_037147415.1 Rhodospirillaceae bacterium
CCGATAAGGCCGCCGGGCTGCCTGATCTGCGCCATGCCGAAGCCGCGGCCGCGGCGGCTTTGCAACGTCTGGTATTGGCGCGCGAGCAACTCGACTCCGAAGAACGCCGGGTGGTCGAGGCGCAAACGGTCAATCGTCGCCGCCTGGATCAGCTCCAGGGCGATCTTGTCCGCGAACAATCGCTGGCGGCCGATGCCGACGGTGCGGTTGAACGTTTGGCCGAGGAGCGCGAACGGCTGTTGCTGGCGCGCGAGGATGAAGACGCGCTGCTCGAGGCCGCCACCGAGTCGCTGGTTGATACCCGCGAGGCCGTCGATGACCTCGACCGCAGCCTGACCGCACTGACCGAAAAGGTTGCGGCCGACGAGGCTAAACGCAACGCTTTGTCGCGGCAGGTACAAGAGCATGGCCAGCGGCTGGCCACCGCCGACCAAAGGCTGAATGCTCAACGCGCGCAACGGGATAGTTTAGAGCGTGAACTGGCCGCCAGTCCCGATCTGGCCGAAGCCGAAGCCCTGACCGAAGCCGCCGAAGAACGGTTGGAAGCGGCGCGCGAAGCGGCGGACGCCGCCGAACAGACCAAGCTCACCGCCGAGTCGCACCAATCACGGTTGCGCGAGACCTTGCAAAATGCCGAGGGCGTGCGCGCGAAACTCAAGGCCGAAGCGCTGGCGCTGACCGAGTTGCTCTATGGTCGCAGCGGTGCCGGCGACCTGTTCCCGCCGGTGATCGACGCGGTGACCGTCGCCCCCGGCTTCGAAGGCGCGCTGGCCGCGGCGCTCGGGGATGATCTGACCGCCCCGGTCAATGACGCCGCTGCCGTCCATTGGCGCACCCTGCCGCCTTATGATCAGGTCGCCCCGCTGCCGGAGGGCGTGGCGCCGCTGTCCGACAAGGTCAAGGGACCGGCGGCGCTGACCCGGCGGCTCGCCTGCCTGGGGATCGTGCCCGATGGCGAAACCGGCGCCCGGCTGATGGCGCGGTTGCTGCCCGGTCAGGCCCTGGTCAGCCGCGAGGGGGCGGCTTGGCGTTGGGACGGCTTGACCATCACCGCCGGTGCTCCGACCGCCGCCGCGATCCGTCTGCGCCAACGTAACCGGTTGGAGGATATCAAGCGCGATCTCGGAGGGGTCGAAGATCGCGTCGACGAAGCGCGCGCCGTGGTCGAAGAGGCGAAACGCGCCGCTGCCGATGCCGCCGAGGAAGAGCGCCGCCACCGCCACGCCATGCGCGAAGGCATGACCGCGCTGAATGTTGCGCGCGACCGTCACGCCCGCCTGACCCGCGAGACGGCAACCGCCGCCTCACGACTGGCTGCCGTGGTCGAGCAATTGGACCGGCTGGAAGCCGACCGGGTCGAGGCTGAGACCCGGCTTGCCGAAGCGCGTGCGGCGCTGGCGGCGCTGCCCGAAACCGTCTCGGCTCGCGAAAAGGTGGCCGAGTTACGCGCCGAACTGGCTGAGCGCCGCACCTTGCTGGCCGAACGACAAAGCCAAATCGACCGGCTGAGCCGTGAAGCCCGCAGTCGGCGCGACCGCTTGGCGGCGATCGAGGCCGAAGAACGCTCATGGCGCACCCGCCAACAAGGTGCGGGCAGCCGGGTCTCCGAACTCGATGAGCGTGCCGCCGCGGCCCGGACCGAGTTGGAGCGACTGGCCGACCGCCCGGCCGAGATCGACGCCGAGCGACAGCGCCTGCTGAGTTTGATTTCCGAAGCCGAACGGACACGCAAACGCGCGGCCGATAATTTGGCCGAATCGGAAAATCGGCTGGCTGAAACCGAAAAGGAGTTGAAGCACGCCGAAACCGGTCTGTCGGACGCCCGAGAAGCCCGGGCCCGGGCCGAAGCGGCGGTCTCGGTCGCGCTCCAGCATGCCGCCGATCTGCGGGAACGGATTCAGGAACGGTTGGAGTGCGAACCCGAGCAGGCGCTCACTCTTGCCGGTTTATCGGTCGGCGACGATCTGCCGGAGCAGACCGCGGTGGAAAGTCGGCTGGAACGGCTGGTGCGCGAACGGGAAAATATGGGACCGGTCAATCTGCGCGCCGAAATGGAAGCCAACGAACTGGAAACGCAGGTCACCGGCCTGCAAACCGAGCGTGCCGATCTGGTCGCCGCCATCGCCCGCCTGCGCCACGGGATTTCGACCTTGAACAAGGAGGCGCGCGAACGCCTGCTCGCCTCGTTCCAGATCGTCAACGGTCACTTCCAGGACTTGTTCGTCAAAATGTTCGGCGGCGGGCGGGCTCATCTGGAATTGACCGAGGCCGAAGACCCGCTTGAAGCCGGCCTGGAAATCTTCGCCAGTCCGCCCGGCAAAAAACTTCAAATCCTGACCCTGCTCTCGGGTGGCGAACAGGCGCTGACCGCACTATCTCTGTTATTCGCGGTGTTCATGACCAATCCGGCGCCGATCTGCGTGCTGGACGAAGTCGATGCTCCGCTCGACGAGGCCAATGTCAATCGGTTCTGTGATCTGGTGCAGGAAATGGCGGCGCCCGGCCGCACCCGCTTCCTGGTCATCACTCATCACCGCCTGACCATGGCCCGGGTCGACCGCCTGTTCGGCGTCACCATGGCCGAACAAGGTGTTTCTCAATTGGTTTCCGTCGATTTGCGCGCGGCTGAAGCCCTGCGCGCGGTGGGGTAACGCCTGATGCGGTTGCGATTGCCCAACTTCAAAGAAATCGCCACGATTCTCGGCATGATGCTGGTCGGGTTGGTCTGGCCCGATATCGATCTGGCGATTCCGTTCCTGCCCCATCGCTCGGCCCTGACCCACAGCATTCTGGTGCCGGTCGCCCTGCTCGGCATCGGCTTTCTGCGCGGCCCGGCCACCGGTGGCATGTTGCTGGGGGTTTCGGTCTCGCTGACCGCCGATCTGTTCCCGCGGGCCTGGATCGGTTTTGCCAATGTTCACTTGCCGCTGTGGGGCAGTCTGGGGTGGATGTCGCCGGTCTGGCTGGTGGTCAACATCCTGGCCGCGCTGATTCTGGCTCAATACGAACTGACCGGCGGCGGTCGTCGCTCCCGCCCGCTGATTCCGTATGTCGCGCTCGGCATCCTGGCGACCGGCTACGCGCTCACGGTCGAACACAGCCTGTGGCCGTTGCTGGCCTTCCCGGTGCTTTGGTTCATCAGCATCAAATTAGCCGCCGGCGTCTTCGGTCCCGAGCAGCCATGAGCGGAAGCAAGCCTTGGCCGGTTCGACCAACGCGGGCGCCATGGTCAGGGTCTCGGCCCGTAACGACGGCACGGTGATAGAGGGGCCTGAACCGCTGATTTCGCAGGCATGGCCGATCAGCCAGCGCTCGATCTCCGTGCCCTTGACCTCCAGATGAAACTGAAGCCCGAGCGCCGCCGGGCCATAGCTGAAGGCTTGGTTAGGGCAAATCTCGGTCGAGGCAAGAAGAGTGGCACCCGCCGGTAAGTCAAACGTGTCGCCATGCCAGTGCAAGACCGACACGCCACCGTCAATGAAGCGCAGCATCGAGCCCTGCCCGGCCTCGGTCAGCGTCACCGGCGCCCAGCCGATTTCCTTGCGCCGGGCCGGATAGACCCGTGCGCCCAGCGCCGCCGCCATCAATTGCGCGCCGAGACAAATGCCAAGTATCGGCCGCCCCGCTTTCAGCCGCTGCTCGATAAGCCGCAGCTCATCTTTCAGGAACGGGTAGAGTGCCTGTTCATAAGCTCCGATCGGTCCGCCGAGTATCACGACCAGATCGGAGTTTATTGCATCCGGTGCGCCAAGATCGTCAAGCCCGGCTTCGAGATACGTGATCCGATAGCCGTTATCTTCAAGTACCTCACCGAGCAGCCCGAGTCCCTCGAAATGAACGTGGCGAATGGCCAGAACCGATTTCATATCTTTAAAACTCCGTATAGTACGCTGGTTCGATATGCGAACCAGCGGCGCTTAAACGCCGCGCAGGCTTCGCGCGCACGAGCGCGCGGGGCTGCCGTCGCAGCCCTATACGTGTTTCCGAAAGCTTCGGAAACACGTATTATTAAATCGCCGTTGAATGCCGGGCTTTGCCGCTGTCTTTGGCTGGCGCGAGATAGGGATCGAACGCGGCGGCGGCCAGACGGACCAACGGCCGGCATGCCTCGGGCACGGTGAGCCGTCGTCCGGCGACCGCGACGACACCATCCTGCACCAACGCGGCCAAACCGGCGATGTCGGCATCGAAATGGTCGGGCGAGGCGCCGTGACGGGCCGCGACCGCTTCCAAATCGACCGCCAAGTCGCACATCAGGCGCTCGATCAGGTCGCGGCGCAAGCGGTCCTCGGCGCTCAAGACCAGCCCGCGCGCCGTCGCCGGTTCGCCGGCCGCAATCGCGGTATCATATTTATGAAAGTCCGGGCTGTTCTGAACATAGCCGTCGGGCAGCGCACCGATCGCCGAGCAACCGAGCCCGATCAGCACCTCGGCCCGATCATTGGTGTAGCCCTGGAAGTTACGGCGCAATTCCCCGGCGCGCTGCGACACCGCCAGTTCATCGTCCGGCACCGCGAAATGATCCAGCCCGATCGGTTGTAAGCCGGCCGTGGTCAGCGTCTCGGTAATCGCTCCGAATTGGCGCCAGCGCGCAACCGCGTCGGGCAGCGCCGCCTCATCAATCTTGCGCTGGTGCGATTTCATCCAGGGCACGTGAGCATAGCCGAACACCGCAAGCCGATCCGGCCCCAGCTTCAACGCAGCCTCCGCAGTCATCCGGCAGCTTTCGATCGTTTGCCCAGGCAAGCCGTACATCAGATCGAAATTGATCGCCCGGATCCCGGCGGCACGCAGTCGTTCGGTCGCCTCAGCCGTCATCGCCTGCGGCTGAATCCGGTTGACCAGCCGTTGAACCTCCGAATCGAAATCCTGAACGCCGAGACTGGCCCGGTTGACACCGGCCGCGGCCATGGCCCGGACATGCCCGGGGCTCAGCGTGCGCGGGTCGATTTCGACCGCGATTTCGGCGTCATCGGCAAAATCGAATCGAGCGCGTACCGCGTCCATCACGGCGGAAAAATCGTCCGGCTTCATCATGTTGGGCGTGCCGCCGCCCCAATGCAGATGACTGATTCGGAGTCGCCCCGATACCGCCCCGGCAACCCGTTTGATTTCGCGTTTAAGCAGACCGACATACTCGGTAATCGGGTCATAGCGGGCGACCACCTTGGTATGACAGCCACAATACCAGCACATGCTCTCGCAAAACGGGACATGCAAATAAAGCGAGGCCGCACTACCCGAAGAAAGCCGCCCGAGCCAGTCAAGATAACGGCTCGGCCCGATCTCGGCGCTGAAATGGGGCGCGGTCGGGTAACTGGTATAACGGGGCACACGCACGCCATCATAGCGCGCCAATAACTCCGGATTCATGATAACTCCCTACTCCCGACCATTTTTCTTGCCCCGTGGACGACGGCGCTGTTCCGAAGCTTCCCGTTCTTTGCGTTCGACGAACAAACGTCCGGCCTGCATTGCCGCGGCTCGACTGATGTAGGAGCCACATTCGAATCGGCGACCATTCACCGTGACCGACAGCAAAAATTTCTGCGGTTCCCGTTCGTCAATCTCGATTTTCGCCGGTTCGGCCGTTGTCATGCGCCTTCAACCTCTTTGCTTCCACCTTCAGCATAGCCCGATTCCAACCCGGTTCAACCTCGGCATTATGCCGCTCTTGTTCCCGGCCGCAGAGGGGGTTACAAGCCGTTGCCATGCGCCTCAATTTGCCCAACATCCTGACCCTTGCCCGCATCGCCGCGATACCGCCGGCGGTGGCGTTGTGCTTCATGCAATCAGCCGCGGCCGATTGGATCTTGCTTGCCTTGTTCCTGGCCGCCGCCGTCACCGACTGGCTCGACGGGCATCTGGCGCGGTTATGGCGCGAAGAATCGCCGTTTGGCCGTTTCCTGGATCCGATCGCGGACAAGCTGCTGGTGTTGGCGCTCTTGTTCATGCTGGCGGCGACCGGGCGACTGCCGGACTATTCGGTAATTCCGGCGCTGGTGATTTTGCTGCGCGAAATCCTGATTTCGGGTCTGCGCGAGTTTCTGGCCGGTATCCGGGTCAGTCTGCCGGTCAGCCGGTTGGCCAAGTGGAAGACCGCGGTGCAGATGGTGGCGATTGCGCTGCTGATCGTCGGCCGTCACGGTGCCGAGCTATTGCCGGTGCCGCTCGATCAGGTACCGCTTGATCAGGTCGGCGCTTTGGCGCTTTGGCTGGCGGCCCTGATGACCGCAATCACCGGCGTTGACTATATGCGGCTGGGTCTGCGCCATATGGGCTCACAGCACGGGCCATAAGAAGTCTTCCGGGACTGATCGCTTTATCAGCCGCTTATTTATTATCCGCCCGATAAAAGTGAACCCCCGCGAAAGCGGGGGTGTCTTTGATAGCAACCGTTGAAATCAAACCGCCTTGCGGCGAGAAATCAAACCGCCTTGCGGCGAGAAATCAAAAGGCATAGACCTCGACCTTGGCCCGGCCCTTGGTCAGTTCCGCCGCCCTCCTGGCA
>JBAWVF010000204.1:0-6503 GCA_037147415.1 Rhodospirillaceae bacterium
ACTGGAAGCACACAACATCTAGTGGGTGTGTGCGTTAACCCGATAGGCATGGTATCAACCACTTGAATCCGCAGTTTTTTACCCTGACGCCGACAGCCAAGCAAAATCTTGCCTTGGTTGGTGTAGCGAATTGCGTTCGACAAAAAATTTCCAAGTATCCGATAGAGCAGGGTAGGGTCGGTTCTCACGATTGCCAGGCTGCCGACCGATTTCAGGATAAGCGCCTTATCGGAAGCCTGTTGGTTGAATTCAGTCATCAACCGATCAACCAGGGTCGACAGCGCAAAGTTGGTGTCACGCGGGGCGACGGTTCCGGCATCCAGTCGTGAAACGTCGAGCAGAGCATCAAGCAAGGTGTTAAGGGCATCGAGGGAGCCTTTCATATCCCCGAGCAGCGACGCTGCCGGCGAACCGAAGACCTTGGCTTCAAGGGCGGAGGCAAACAGCACCAACGCCTGCACCGGTTGCCGTAAGTCATGGCTGGCCGCCGCCAGGAACTGCGCCTGCGCGAGATTGGCCCGCTCGGCGGTTTCCTTGGCCAGCTTCAGGGCTTCCTCAATCCGCTTGCGGTCGGAAATATCACGGGAAACGCGCACATAGCCGCGGGTCAGACCCTCGTGATCCTTGAGCGGCGTAATCACGGCGTGAGCCCAGAACTGTTGGCCGTTTTTGCGGAGTTGCCAGCCTTCACCTTCGTATCGACCGGTATCGCGCACGGTTTGCAAGGCCGAACGGGCTTCGGCCTGCGCCTCCGGCGGATATAAAGAGGAGATCGGCTGGCCGATCAGTTCGTCGGGGGCCCGACCGTAGATTTGCTCGACGCCGCTGTTCCACGTCGCAATCCGGCCGTCACCGTCAAGCCAGGCAATCGCGTAATCCGGCACGCTTTCAATCAAAAGGCGAAACTGTTCCTCGCTGCGCCGAAGCTGCTCCTCGGCTCTCTTGCGCTCGGTGATATCACGGACGATGCCGGCAAACAGGCGTTTGCTGTCGATCCGGCTCTCTCCGACCGCGAGTTCCATCGGAAAAGTCGAGCCATCCTTGCGTTTGCCCGTCACTTCCCGACCGATGCCGATGATACGAGGTTCGTTGGTGGTTTTATAGTGGCTAATGTAGCCGTCATGTTCCGAGTGATAGGGCTCGGGCATCAATACTTTGACATTACGACCGATAACCTCGTCGGCTTTGTAGCCGAAGATGCGCTCCGCCGCCGGATTAAAGCTTTGAATCCGTCCGTTGGCATCAATAGTCACGATTCCGTCTACGGCTGCCCCGAGAATTGCCAGGGTTTTGCCGTCGGCAGTCTTTAGTGCGCGCTGCAATTGGTTAAGTCGTGCCCCGGACCAAAGCACGGAACCGACCAGCGCACCGGCCACAATGGAAAGCAGGAGTGTATCATTCATCAAGTAATCCCCCGTCTTCAAAAAGCAGCACCGTGTCGGCTTTCCGTCCGCGCAACAGCAAACCGGTTGCCCTCATCTGCACAAACGAAGTATGGGTGTGGTGCAAATCGTCAACTGCGGAATAGCTGCCGCAATGCGTCATTTTCCGTACCCTTTGCCGGATTGAAGCCTATAATTACTGAGTATCTTTTTCGCTCGAGCCGATGGAGGGTTTGCCATGGAGTTTCATGAACAGCACTGCACCCCGTGCCGGGGTGGTCTGCCGCCCCTGACGCCCGAAGAAGCCGCCCGCTTCGGCTCAGTGGTTCCCGATTGGCAAATTAATGAAGGCGCGACCCGTATTGTCCGGTCTTTCACGTTTCCGAATTACGCCAAAGCCTTGGCCTTCGTAAACGCGTTAAGCGCCATTGCCGAAGCTGAAGGTCATCATCCGGATATCAGCTTTGGTTGGGGCTATGTCACCGTTAGTCTGCATACCCATGCAATCAATGGATTGCATGCCAACGATTTTCTACTTGCCGCAAAATTCGACCGCTTGCCTATTGAATAGCCGGATATGATTTCTTTCGTTCGACACCGGATCAGTCAAGCGCCCCCTTTAAGACCATTTGAGCCGCCCCTACCCGGTTCCGGACACCAAGCTTAGTAAAACTGCGGCGAAGATGAAGCTTTACCGTAGATTCTTCAATATTAAGATTGAAGGCGATCTGTTTATTGGTAATGCCGGTCGCCAGGGATCGTAAGACATCCATCTCTCGTGGGGTCAATCCGAACCGGTTATCGGGGTTATCGGTAGGTGTAACCGCTGATGAAGCGACGGTGACGACGGCCGGAGGCGGGGCGAGCCCCGCCGACTCGGCCAGGAAGTCGGGCACGAAACGAGATCCGCTGACCATCAGGCGGATGGCATGGTAGATGGCCTTGGAAGATAAGGTTTTCGGGATGAAGCCGTGGCAACCGTGACGGATCAACTCTCGCGCCAATGGACCGTCGATTTGCCCGGAAATTATGCCAATCTTAACGTCGGGGTGGCGTTCCACAAAAGCCGCTACCGCAGTAACCGAGGCGAGGCCCGGCATATTGAAGTCGATCAGCACCAGATCAGGCGCGGGCAAAGCAAGATTATCAAGCGCAGCCTCCAACTCGATAATTTTGGCAAAGCCCGTTACTTCGGTTGCGGTGTCATAAAATTCCAAAGTGGTCTTGACCGATTGCAGGATCAAAGGGTGATCGTCGGCAATAAACAGACGCATTTCAACACTGTCCTCGTCTTGACGCCGACAGGGGATTGTCGTCATGGTACGATCAAAAGAAAGTTGAATCAAGCTACCCTCCATCGCTTTGCTTTTCTCGGCCGCAAGACTTTCCGCTCGCTGCCTAATGTATAACACATATAGCTAATGAGCTTGAAAAATTCATGTTGATTACAGCCATTCGAACGATGGTTTACACCGAAAGGAGTGTGACGCTTCTCGAAGAATTTTGCTATGACACGGTTTCCGATCGCGCGGCAAGAGTCGGCCGGCTGTCTCGGAATACAGGAAGAGCCAATGTCGATGGATCAGCAGGTTGGTCGCTTGCAAAAATTAGTTGTGGTTGGCCTTTGCCTTTTGATGATAGGGGGCACGCTTGCTACCCTGCCGTGGGCCAATCTTCAATTTGAAAAGATCAGCGCCGTAGTCTCGTTTCAATCTGCGATCGTGGTCATTACAGACGGGTTGACGGCAGTTTTACTGTTAATTCAATGCTCACAGCTGCGTCAACAGACGACACTTGTTTTGTCTGGTAGCTATCTCTTCTGCGCAATTATTGCTTTTGCGCAGTTTATGACTTTTCCAGATACTCTTCCGATCAATCTCGCGGTACCTCAGTCCAGCCCGTGGCTTTGGTCGATTTGGCACTTCGGATTTCCGCTGTCAATTCTCGGTTATCTTGTCGCGGTGGCGCGTTTGCAGAATGCACGGCTTGATCACCCCGTTCGGGCGATAATCCTGACCGTGGTCGGGGTAACGGCAGCCGTTATTATTATTACGGTCGGCCTGATATGGGGTCATGACAAGTTGCCGGTCTTCTTTGTTGCGGGCGACCGTTTCATGAGCCGGCTTCCCTGGCGGACATGGTTGTTGGTATCGAATATCGTGGTAATTATTTGCGCCGGGATCGGCTTGATGAGGTTGCAGCCGCGCAAGAGTCCCTTGAATCTTTATTTATTATTATCTCTCACTGCGATGGCCTGCGAAGTTTTTTGTGTGACTATTCTTGAGTCTCGTTATACGCTTTATTGGTATTTTGCCCGCCTCGACGGGTTGATAAGCTCAAGTACGGTGTTGGTGCTGTTCTTGATCGACAATGCCCAACTTTACCGCAAGCTTGCAAGCAACAACCGTACCCTTGAGTCCCGGGTGGCTGAGCGCACCGCCGAGTTGTCCGCGGCTCTGGAGGATCGGGAGCGAACCCTGGCGCGCCAAGCTGTGACCGAGGCGGCCCTGCGAGAAAGCGAAGAGCGGTTCCGGGCAGCTCGAGAGGCCTCTCTCGACGGTTTCATGATTTACGAGCCGGCGTTCGACGCCGCAGGACGGATTGAAGACCTGCGCATTGTCTACGCCAATCCGATGGCAGCTCGGTACTGCGAGAGCACGCCGGAAGCCATGATCGGACGTTTGATCGGCGAAATCATGCCCGGAACGCGCGGGTCCGGCGGAATGATCGAGCGGCATGGCTCGGCTTTGATTAATAACCGGCCACTTGAATATGTGCTTGAGTATCAGACCGACGGCATCCACGGCCATTTTCTTAACATGGTTGTCCCATTTGGCTGCAATTTGGCGGCAACTTTCCGCGATATTACCGAATCGGTCAACCAGCGAAGCGAACTTCAAGCCGCCAAGGCTGCCGCTGAACAGGCCAATGCCGCGAAAACCCGCTTTCTTGCCTCGATCAGCCATGATCTGCGCCAGCCGATGATGGCACAGCGCTTGTTACTCTATACTGCAGAATCCCGGGCCGAAACCCAGGAACTGGCCAACATATTGGCTCGGGTCAGTGAGGCGCTGGAGAGTGCCGAAGACATGTTATCACGTTTGATGGATTTCACCGCGCTGGAGCTTGGAAAAGTGCCGGTTAAGCGCCGAGAATTTCGGCTTGATGTGCAACTTGCGGCCATTCTTGATGAAAGTTCTGCACTAGCCGACAAAAAAGAGCTACATCTCAAGCTATGGGCATTTCCCTGCTGGACTGAAAGTGACCCGGTATTACTTGGACGGATATTGCGCAATTTGGTGGTCAATGCCGTACACTATACTGAACGTGGTTCTGTCCTGGTTGCGGTTCGGCGGCGCGGCCAATATTACCGGATTGAGGTGCGGGACTCGGGCCAAGGGATTCCTCCCGACCAGCAGGCTCTGGTTTTTGAAGAATTCCGGCAGCTGGGGAATCCTGAACGCAGCCGGACCAAGGGCCAGGGGCTTGGGCTTGCCATCGTCTCGCTCACAGCCGACCTGCTCGGTCATCGATTGTCTCTGCGCCCGAGGGTTGATCATGGCTCGGTGTTTGCCATTGAAGTCCCTGCGGTCGCCGAGCCTGCCGACAATGGCGACAAGGGGTATGTCAAACAAGAGCATCCTCCTTTGCCGATGGTGATATGGCCGGCCCGTATTCTGCTGGTCGAAGACGACATGGTTCAAGTAAACACCATGAAGACGATTCTTACCGACTGCGGACACCACGTAACCGTCGCGGAGAGCATGGTTATGGCCATGGCGCTCGTGTCAGATCGGCTCGACCTGATCATCAGCGACTACCGGCTGCCCGGTGGCATCAACGGCCTTGACGGGATTGTTAAAATTCGTCTGGCTTGCCGGCGGAAGGTTCCCGCTCTGCTGCTGACCGGCGACACTCAGGCCGCTCTCGTCTCAGAAGCTGCCGAAGCCGGCTGTGCTATTTTGCACAAGCCCTGTAATCCATCGGATGTGCTGAGACTTGTTACTCGCCTGGTCCATGCCTGATGGCGTGTCGGACATTACACACCTTATCCGGTGCGTGATAGCCGACATGAAGCCCCTTGCAATTTTATAATTAAACCGTTAATTATATTTATATTATCCGATTATACAGGTGTGTGATGGATGGGGAGGCAATATGGATAATTTGAAGCCGTGTCGCCAAGCTTCGGAGAGAGCGTGATGGGTTTGAAGAAGCTTTTCCCGGAGGTATGTTCGGCACGCTTCCGAACCGGGACGACCAATGCAATAGAGAGCCTTCTTGATACCGACGAATCTCCGGCAGGCTTTATAAGGACGGCCGTGGCCGCGGAAATCCATCGCCGCCGCCGCCGTCAGAAGCGGCAGGATGACCAGCCGAGGAGCGTCAGTGAGCCCGCTGAAATTGAATTGACGAAAGTTCCGGCCGAGGCCGTCGACTGGCATGCACGCGCAAAGTCGGAAAAGGAGAACCGATAGCGCCGTACTTTGATATTAATACATCAAAATTTTGTGTAGGGTCGAAGAAAACAGAGCAATATCGGAGCGGTCAGCCCAGGTTATTCGTGATGCATGGGGTCGTAACCGGAGGCGATCATGTGGCTGGATTCCATTGAATCAACAAAGAATCTGGCAATCCTTTCAATCACCGGTTTTGAGTCTGTCGTTGTAGCGGCAGAAACAACATGAGACGGTATCTCTGTCTTCGAGACTGAAACCGAAGCGGCAGCCTGAACCGGAGCCGTTATCTTAGGCGCAGTTGTCAAAGTAGCGGGTTTAATCTTTCGAATATTGGCAGAAACCACAGGCTTAACGGGTTTCACGGCCCTGGTTATTTTAGTCGTTTGCCGCTTTTTATCAGATTTTACCGATTGAGTTTTCACCGACTTATGAGTCGGTGCGGCATTCACTGTCTTGGCCGAAAGTGCAGGTTGCAAAGCCTCAACTTTGTGGGGCGGTTCGTTTGGCTTCGGCGCCGCCCTGAGACTTGATAATACCTGCTTCAAAGCCGACCCGTCGGCCCAAGCCGCCAGATTCTTGTGGATCGCTTGTGCCAGCGTCGGCAACTTGTAGTCGTTGACCGCGTCGGGCATCGGATCGGCGCCGACCGCGACCAGAATTG
>JBAWVF010000205.1:0-6452 GCA_037147415.1 Rhodospirillaceae bacterium
GTTTGTGAATCCGCAAAATTCTGTCGATTCTACCTGATCGGAGGCCGCTCTAGCGATTTCGCCACTGGTCGGGTTCTTCTGCGCCGCACTGCTTTTGTTGCTGGCCAAGGCGCTGATCCGCAAGCCCGAGCTATACACGGCACCGGAAGGCGACAAGCCGCCGCCGCTATGGATTCGCGGCATTCTGGTGCTAACCTGCACCGGGGTCAGTTTCGCCCACGGGTCCAACGACGGCCAGAAAGGCATGGGTTTGATCATGCTGATCCTGATCGGCATCGTGCCCGCAGTATATGCACTCAATCCCGGAACCGCGTCAGAGCAATTGGCAGCGATTACCGTCTCATCGGACAAGGTTGCGATGATCCTGGACCATACGGGCAAGACTGGCGCCGTCGTCGCGGATCCAGAAAGCACACTCTCCGCAACCCTTCGCACCGGCGTGGTCGCTGATGAAACCTACGCAGCGCTGGTGGTCAAGAACAAGAGCATCCGGGCAGGCGTCGCCGGGACCAAGACCTTTGGCGACATTCCGCCCGCAGCCAGACGGGCGCTGCGTACCGACATCTATCTCGTTACCGAGGCCACGACCAAAGTCTTGAAGGCACCAAATCCCTTCTCGGCAGACGACAAGAAGACGCTTGCCTCCTACCGCGATCAGTTGAAAGCGACCACCCAGTTCATTCCGACTTGGGTGAAGGTCTCGGTGGCGCTGGCACTTGGCCTCGGCACCATGATTGGCTGGAAGCGCATCGTCGTAACCGTCGGTGAAAAGATTGGCAAAGCTCACCTGACATATGCGCAGGGCGGTGTGGCCGAACTGGTTGCCATGACCACCATCGGCGCCGCAGATGCCTTGGGCTTGCCGGTTAGCACTACACACGTCCTATCGTCAGGCGTTGCGGGCACCATGGCTGCCAATCAGTCGGGCTTGCAGATGAATACCCTCCGTAACCTGCTGCTGGCCTGGGTGCTGACCCTACCGGCCTGTGTTCTGCTTGGAGCTACTCTGTTTTCCGCCGGACTCTATCTGGTTCTGAACGTACTGGGTCTGTGATCGGTTTTCGAGACCTAAGCTGATGTCCCTTCGGGGACATCAGCGATTCCCTAGGTTTAACCGTTATGATGCACCAAGATGTCATCGCCGACAGTGGTCCGCTCTCCGCGTTCGAAAGCAAGTCGACTATTTCGTTCATTGAAAAGGCTAAGAGCAGCTTTAGTTTTATTTTTCAGCCAATTGTTAGTATATCAACAGGTCAATGCTATGGTTATCAGGCGCAGCAGCAATTCAATAATCAGATGCACTTTTCAAATCTCGATAACTTATACGAAGAAGCTCAACAGCTTGGCTGCGTAAACCGACTAGTATTAGTGATACATGAGAGGATATTTTATGATTTCAGTCGTATTTGTCGCAAGGGCGAGCGTTTGTTTTTTGGTATTGACAAGCAAATCCAGTTGTTGTCTGAGTATAAACTGCAGCAGGCATTGGAGCTTATGAACCGCTTTGGCATCAGCCCGACGTCTGTAGGCCTTGAGCTGACTGAGAGGCTACTTCAAACTTGTTCAAATGTATTTAAGACAGCGGCAAACACTTGGCTACATCAGTCCAATATTCTTGTCATTGATAAGTTTGGTAGCGCTGGGGGCGGCTTGATGACGCTCCGTGATCCCCGGATCAAGATGGTAAGGTTGGATAGTGGTGTAGCCTCTGAAATAGTCGCGGATGAACGTACGCGACTGACGGTGGCAACCCTGGTAAATCACGCTCATGCCTTCAATATTACGATTATCGCCGGCGGTGTGACAAACCAGGGCGAATTCCTGGCTTGCAAGAATCTCGGTGTTGATCTGGCACAAGGCAGTTTCATCTCCCCACCCCTTACTGCCGATGGAGTTATCCCACGTTCATATGTGGACGTCACCAAGGCCAATTTACATGACAGGCGTGAACGCCAAAATGACGTACGACTACTTCGTGATGAAATGACCGTGTTTCCAACCGTGAGCGTTGGCGACCCGATGAGCAAAGTTTTTGATACATTTAAATCAGAAAAGGAGTACGCATTCTTGCCTATTATTGATGATAGGCAACAGCCTGTTGGTATTCTCCGCGAGATTGATCTAAGAGATGTAATTTATTCCCGCTACGGCAAGGACCTTCTACACAACAAGGCCTTGCATCGGGGCATTTTTGATTTTATGCGCCCATGTCCGGTCTGCGATATCAATACAGATGCCGAGAAGATACTTGAGGCTTTCTCTCACGCCAAAAACCCTCCTGGGGTGATCTTGGTTGACGGGTACGAGTATGTCGGCGTGTTGACTGCGGCCTCGTTGCTACGGGTTATCAATGAAAAGAATATTACTCAAGCAAGAGACGAGAGTCCTCTAACAAGAATGCCAGGGAACAGAAGTATTGAGTATCATATTTCTACTGCTTTTGAAGACAGATCGGTATGCTGGTCGTTTGTATACTTTGATCTCGATAATTTTAAGCCATTCAATGACTACTTTGGCTTTAGGCAGGGCGACCGGGCTATCCTTATGTTTTCTGAAGTCATGCGGGACTCACTGCCTTGCAATAAAACATTCCTTGGCCATATTGGAGGAGACGATTTCTTTGCACGTCTTCGGGATGTGTCACCCGAACGGGCTGAAATAATGGTCGCCTCAGTTCTTGAAAACTTTAAACATGCCGCTGAGAGTCTCTATGATGACGAGTCGCGGACACGCGGTTACATCGTCGGTCGTGGCCGCGATGGTATTGTTAAGGAATTTTCTTTGCTGTCATGTAGCGCGGCCATGGTCCACCTCCATGCTGGGGACCGCCTAATTGCAATAGACCGCCTCTTCACCACAATCGCCAAGCTAAAGAAAGAAGCAAAACAGTCACCTCAACATTTGGCAATCGAAATTATGATGTAGCTTAGGCATCTTGCTGCACGATGTGACAATTATAACATACCATATCTTCTTTCAAGGCTTCAGGCATAGATATTGCCAGACTATGCTGGCGGCGGCGAGGGCTGTGATTTCGGCATTGTCATAAGCCGGTGCGACCTCGACCACATCCATGCCGGTAAAATTTACGGTTCCAAGCCGCTTGAGGATCGCCATCACTTGCCATGTAAAAAGCCCCCCGATCTCGGGCGTGCCGGTTCCGGGAGCTTGGCCAGGGTCTATCGCATCAATGTCGAAGGAAAGGTAAGCCGGTCCTGAGCCGACGGTCTCCAGCACCATATCGGTAACGGCCCGTGGGCCAAGCTCGTGTACCTCCTCTGCGGTTACGATTCTGACACCGCGGGCCAGCGTCCAGTCGTAGACATCTTTTGAAACCGGAGAGCGGATGCCAACCTGGATCATCCGTCGGGGATCGACCAGACCGTCGTTAATCGCGCGGTAGAATACCGAGCCGTGCCCCAGCGGTTGACCGAAATTATCGGGCCAAGTGTCAACATGGGCATCGAAGTGAACCAACCCGAGACGCCCTGTACGCTCCGTCAGCGCTTGTAACAGTGGCAGGGTAATCGTGTGATCGCCACCGATAGCGACCAGATGATGATAATTGGCCGCCTGTTGTTTAATCAACGCCAGGGAGGCCGGGATATCGCCGAGGGCTATGGCGAAGTCGCCAGCGTCGGCGAGTCCCAGCGACATGGGGTCGCGCCAGTTCGCCGGATTATCGCCATCAACCAGCATCCGACTGGCATGCCGAACGGCCAGTGGTCCCGCCCGTGCTCCAGCGCGATTGGTCGTGCCAAGATCGAATGGCACCCCAACTACACTTACACGGGCCGCATGCGGCGCAAAAGGAGCACCGAGAAAACTAGGGGGGATGGCGAAAGTGGGCGTCATGTTGTGAGCATCTGAAGGGTTTGGAGGGCAGCTTGAAAGGTTACCACCATATCGCAGGGGCAATGGTTCCATATCAAGCCTTGCCTAAACTTGTCATAATAAGTTCACGTATTCATGCTTGTTTGAGCGAGTAGTGCCCTCTAATGATCATCAATAAATCAAATCGATCGTACAAGGAACCCCCAGATGTTTCCAACGCCCGCTCGCATGTTCCTGACCAGGGGTATCGGGATTCACTGTCATGCCCTAGCCGCGTTTGAGCTTGCATTGCGGGACGCCGATATTGAACAGCAAAATCTGGTGTATGTATCATCCATCCTTCCACCTCGTTGCGAGGTCATCCCACGCGAAGTCGGGGTAGCAGCTCTGAAGCCGGGTGACATCACTTTTTGCGTCATGGCCCGAGCAGAGACCAACGAACCCGGACGCCATATCCATGCCAGCATCGGCCTTGCACGCCCGGCTGACCCCGAGACATATGGTTATATTTCAGAAATTCATGGCTTTGGTCAAACAGCAGAGCGAAGTGGCGATACTGCTGAGGACTTGGCTGCAAGCATGCTGGCCAGCACGTTGGGACTTGACCTTGATCCCGAAGTCGCGTGGAATGAGCGCAAACGCATCTACGAGCACAGTCACCTGATCATCGATAGCCAGTCGATCACGTCAGCAACCGAGGGCCATCCTGATGGTCGCTGGACCTGTGCAGTCGCCGCTGCGGTTTTCCTGTTTACCTGATGATTCGCGCTGCTGTTGCCATCCCAGATTCTATAATAAGCAATACCCGGTAAGCCAGTGGGCTGCTGCCATCAAATATTACTCTGAAAAAACTTAAGCTTCCTTGGCAAATTTGGTGTAATGGTGTCGTGCAAGTTGAAAATTACTGTAACGGCGATCCCGCGTAACCTCATGAATAACCCGCGAAGGCATTTCAATCGACTGATCTGGATGAAACATTTTAATCTCTTCCAGTATCAAGCCGGTATTTAGACCACTAAAATTATCAACCTCCCAAATCAGCCCGCACACATCAATTATATATCTGGT
Source organism: Rhodospirillaceae bacterium (assembly GCA_037147415.1). Taxonomy (GTDB): domain Bacteria; phylum Pseudomonadota; class Alphaproteobacteria; order Azospirillales; family Azospirillaceae; genus BOG-933. The sequence continues at coordinate 4,903 of JBAWVF010000205.1, forward strand.
CTTTTGGACTTTCATATGGTTGGGAATGCCGATTAGCATATCCTTTGCAATACTAAGAGGGATATGGGTTTCATGTTCAAATCGCGAGCAACCGCAACGCTTGCCTTTAATCGTCAGAACCCCTTGGTGCCGATGACGCCGACCCTTGCGGTAATTTGACCATCAGCCCAGAGATAACCCTGTTCGATGTCAGCAATTCTAAATGAGACCCGTTCTAATCCAGCCCCGTCCCGATCCTCCCCCACCTAACGGCGGTACAGACCAGAGGAGAGGGAGTGTGGCAATCTTGAGGTGATGATCTCCTATCAACCGCATTTTCCGGCTGTGCGCATGGAGGGTCGGGGTGGGGATAAAGCCCGGTTGGAAGCGTCATGGGAACGCCTCTCCTGCTTTTGCGAATGCGATTCAGGCGCAGTTAGAACTGCTGGTTCGATGTTGGTGCCGTTGTATCAAAATGGCTTGACGTGAGACGATGCAATAAATCGACGCTCAATCTCAGTCTGCATTGTATAGCCAGTCGGCAATTCTAATTGGCCATACTCTATGGGTTTTCGAATTGCAGGTAAACATGAAAGTGTGATGCGTACTGTCGCGGGTGCTTCGTTCCAAGGCGGCGGCACTGGACCGTCGGAGAACGCCTCGTTTCGGCACCCTGTTTACCGCTTCCGTGACGCTACCCGGAGGCAAACGGGAAGCCACGGTGACCACCGTTTGTCGTGGTGGACTTACCCTGAGTTTTTCAGATGGCTCGCCTGTAACCGCGGAACAGCAGTTCCAGATCGCTGCGCCTGAGCGATACCTGCCCGAGTTCATGGCGTTCTTCTTTCCGGCGGCGCATGCTACGATCGATTGGAGCAAAGGCTACGCCTTTTTGGACAAGGAACTGCAGGCGGTCGTGCAAGACGCTGAACTGGGGCGACGCTTCGTCGACGCGCTGGCCCGAGTCACCCGGATCGGCAGCGGCGAAGCCTGGATACTGGCTCACATTGAGGTGCAGGGGAAACAGGAGACGAGCTTGCCGAACGGATGCTGGTCTACAACTACCGGTTTCAGGTGCGCGCAGGTTGGCCGATAACGAAAGTCATGGCTTGTCGGGCTGGGATAAAACCTGATATGTCTGCGGAACGGTCAATAACAATTTTATATTACGATGGCCGATTTCGACTCGCTCTACCACAGGCTGTTTTCCCATCCGCTCATGGTCGAGGGGCTGGTTCGGGAATTCGTGGCCGAGGCCATGGCGGCCGGGCTCGATTTCAGCCGGATGCGGCGGGTGAATGCCAAGTTCCATGGGCGCCGGGGCAAGCGCCGCGAGGGCGACGTAATCTGGTGCCTGCCGACCGGCGAAGACGGCGAAATCTACCTGTATCTGCTTTTTGAGTTTCAATCCCGGAGCGACTGGTGGATGGCGGTGCGGGCTCAGGTCTATGAAGGACTACTGTGGCAGCACATCGTGATTGAAAAGAAGTTGAAGGCCGGCGATCGTCTCCCGCCGGTGTTGCTGCTCACTCTATATAATGGCGAGCAACGCTGGAACGCTCCGACCGCCG
>JBAWVF010000206.1:0-6450 GCA_037147415.1 Rhodospirillaceae bacterium
GAATGACGGAAGAGAGAAAGCGGGAATGACGGAGGAGAGAAAGCGGGAATGACGGAGGAGAGAAAGCGGGAATGACGGTGAGCGAGGCGATTTTAGCTAACCCCTTGCTCCCAGCTCGATACGTTCGAAGCCAGCGTCGCGTTATTTTCGACCAGTTGGGATTTTTTAGCTTGAAGCGACGCCAATTCCTGAACCGGGGCCGGGGCGCCGGGCTTGGCCTTGACGGTCTTTGCCGCCGTGCGGACCGGCGCTTTCTTGACCGGCGTGGTGGTTTGCGCCGTGACCGGGCGCGGCTCCTCGGGCACCGGGACCGAAGGATCGATCTGGGCGACCGCATATTGGTATTCACCGGCGCGCTTGTCGGAATCGGCCGTGATTTTATTGACGATTTCCAGGTCTTTCCGGGCCAGCCCCGCCAGATTTCTCAGCTGCATGTTGGCTTGGTCGCGGGTGATCGACTTGGCGGCGTAGCGGGCCTTGATCTGCCTGGCTTCGTTCAGGCGGCAATCGGACAACTGCCGGAACGCCACATTGGTCTTATCCAGCTGCTCATTTTCACGGCGCATATCGTTGGTGACGCCCAGGATCGCCTGATCGCGTCCCTGCTCCATCTTGTTTTTCCAGTAGCCGCCGAGCGCCCCGGCCACCGCACCGGCTGCGGCGCCGATCGCGGCCCCCTTCCAACTGCCGCTGGCCAAGCCGCCGAGCAAGGCCCCGCCGACCGCGCCGACGGCGGCGCCCTGAAGCATGTCTTCGGCAAAATAGTTTCCCGTGGAATCCAGGGCGACCACATAAGCGCGGCAGGCGTCGGTGCCATCGTCGGCCCCGATCCGCGATTCGCGCGTGGTGCCGCAGCCGGCCAGACTCGAGGTCACCAGTGACGCGCAGGCGATCATCGTAATGGTTTTGCGGAAGGGATGTATCCTGATTTCAGATTTCATCTCAAGCTCCTGACGGGATAAGGCGATTTATAGTGATCTGTTGCCGAACCTGTTTTACCGTTTCAAGATTATGTCCGAACTAAAGAAATCGCTCAATAAAAACCGTTTCCGGTGACCATATTTTTCGATGATATCCGGTTGGTGCGAGGGTTTTTGATGCTTGATGTCCCTGATGCCAAAAGTTGAAATTTGGTATAAAAATGCTCGTTATCGCCGGGCGGCGGGTGTGGATGGCGGAAAGCCGCAACTTGTTTCGGTCGAGTGAAGCAGTTGCTATTTCAGTCGATCCGAGGCACGGTGCGTCAATCTGTCGCAGGGTAACGAGCTGAGATCGAACGCGGGCTGTCAATTCGCAATGCGGTGCCGGCCGGAATCCGGTATGCAGAGGGCCGACTTGCAGGACGCATGCCGAGCGTTCCGGCTCGTGCGGGCTGGCCGGTGCCAGATTAAGGGATACAGGATTTACACTTTATGCATTATTTTTTCTCCCTTAGCCGGTCGGCGCGCGCATGAAGCTCGAACTTCCCGCACGTCAGGATTTAGCCGCCTGGATCATGGCCACGGGCATCGTCTTCGGCTTGGCGATGTTCCTGACCGCCGTGTTCAACAATAATCCCTGGAATGATCATACCTATGCCATGGCGTCGCCGATCGTGGCCGGTATTCCGTCGCCACATCGGGACAGCCGCTCTAAAATGGTGTGCTCCAGCTGTCATATCGTGGTGCCGGCCAAACCGGTCGCCGGGCCGGCAAGCTGGCGTCTGCCGATCGTTCAGGGCACCCCGGCGCCGCACATCGACGGTCGGGAAAAGCAGGTCTGCTCTAATTGCCACACGATTTTGGTCAAGGACAAGAGTGCGCCGGTTCCCAAGCTTCGGCCGGTTCCGAGTCCGAAAGCACCCGTTGCTCGCGCGCCTTCGGTGCAAGCGGTTACGGTCGCGCTTCCAACCGAGCCGGCGGGGCCGCCGCCCGCGGAGATACTCTCGCCCGAAGCGCATGAGTGGTTCGTGTCTTATCGCTTCCAAGGCAAGATTGTTCGAGTCGCCGGCACCGGCAGTCGCTCGGTCTGGGGCGATGTTTATGTTTTAGTTGACGATGGCATTAACACCCCCGGTTGGCTCGATTTGGCGCCGAGATTGTTTTTACAAGCCGGTGGCTGCCCGGTTCGACCCGGCATGTTCGTCAAGGGCACGGCTTATCGTGACCCGACAGCGGATAAAACCGCACTCGGTTATGCCAAGAGCATTATGGTGAATGGTGAGTTGTGCACACTGCGTGACACCCACCTTAACGGTTTGTGGGAAGAAGCAGGGGGCGCGGATGTCGAAGAACCCTAATAACGAAGACGCTTCGGCAGCGCGGCGCTTCGGCCGCTCGCAATGGAACTCGATCTATTTCTTGTCGTGCGCCGGCGCGCTGGTGGCGGCGTTGACCATCAGCATCCAGCCCTTGCTGTTGGACACGGTATTCGGGATCGCCTTTGAAAAAGAAGGCGCGATTAATGCCGACATTCAGGTGGTTGCGGAAATCATCTCCATTCTGGGGGTCGGCTGGTTCGGCTTGCTGTCCGACCGGATCGGGCGGATTCCCGTGATCATGGGCGGGTTTCTGGCGATTTCGGTCGGTACGGCTTTATCCTTGATCAGTTTACAAATCGGGTTGACGGTTGCGACCGGTGCTCTGGCGTTGCTGTACATTACCCGCGGCCTTATTTCCGGCGGGGCGGACGCGGTTCAATTGGAGTTGTCGACTTTGGTCGGCGACGTGTCCGACTTTCACAACCGGCCGCGGCTGTTGACCGATGTCATTTTCATGATGCTGTTCGGCGGGACGGTGCTCTCCGCCATCATCATGCAGGTTGCCGATCAAAAAGACGGTATTTTTATAATTCTCGCCTTGCCGCTGGTGGTCGGGATCAGCGGCTATTTCATGACGCAAAAATATCTCTATGATGTTGCCCCGAAACACTTAAACATAACCAACCCGTTGCGGCAGGTGTGGGACTTCGTCAGTAAAGACCCGCGCATGCAGTTGGCCTTTGTCGCCGCGTTTTATACACGGGTCGATGTCATTATTCTGAGTTTGTTTTATTCTTTATGGTGCATTTCCGTTGCCGATATTGTCGGAGTGACCAGAGCCTTTGCCGCGACTCATGCCGCCGTCATGATCGGGTTGCTGGGGGCCAGTGTGCTCGCCTCGATTCCGCTGTGGAAAATCGTGATCGAGCGCCACAGCCGGATTTCGGCAATCGGTGCCAGCCTGTCGATGGCCGGCATCGGCTACCTGTCGCTCGGCCTGTTTGCCAATCCGTTCAATTGGCTGATTTTCTTGCCGTTGATGTTGATCGGTCTCGGTTACGCCGGGTGCACGGTTACGCTGCAAGTCCTGACGGTCGATATCGCACCGAAGCCGATTCTGGGGGCGGTGCTCGGCATGGCCTATCTCACCGGTGGTGCCGGCATCATCATGCTGACGCAAAGCGGGGGCTATTACTTTGATGCGGTCGGCCCGCGCGCACCGTTCGTGCTGATGGGGACGGCAAAGCTTCTGGTGACCCTCTATGCGGCTTGGCTGGTGTTGAGCGGTATTGATGAAACCAACCAGCACTTCATGAAAAGTAACCGAAAGATTGATTGGAAGCCGTTGGTGTTCCTGACCGCGGCGCTGCCCTTTATCTGGCTGCTGGGGCGGGTTTTAATTGGCGGTTATATCTTTGACGTGTCTCTTAGCGAAACTCCGGTCGGATTTATCAATCGCTATCTGGGCGACTGGGCCTTTACTTTCTTAATTATTTCTTTGGCCATGCGGCCGGTTCAAGAATTAACCGGCATTAAGACCTTGGCAAAATACCGCAGGATGATCGGGCTTTACGCCTTCTTTTATGCGGTGCTGCATGTGCTGGCCTTTGTCGGGTTGGAATGGGCGTTCAACCTGGATCATATGGTCGCGGATGGCTACAAACGGCCCTTTATTCTGTTTGGACTGGCCGCATTTATCCTGTTGGTTCCGTTGGCTGTGACGTCGACAAAGACGCAAATCAAGCGGATCGGGGGCAAGCAATGGAAGAAATTGCATCAATTAGTTTACCCGATTAATATTTTGATCGCCTTTCACTTTATATTTGCAGCCAACCATGAAAATGGTGAGCCCTATATTTATGCGGCGCTGGTTCTGTTTTTGCTGCTCTATCGGACAAATCTGTCCAATCAATGGCCTTTACTCGGGAAGGTTCGCTCGGTGTTCACAATCGGCCGAGTCGAGCTTCATGCCCGCAAATGCACCTTGTGCGCGGGCGCGCTCCGGCGCTTTACCCCGATTAAGCGGTGCGTCGGCCGCCCAGGCTGTTCCCGGGTGACCGCTGTGGAGCCCGAGTCGAACTAAGCCCCCTCGATCCGCGCGCCTAAGCCGTTCATCAAGCCGACGAAGCCCGGAAAGCTGGTGTCGATGAACGAGCCGTCATCGACGGTAATCGGCTGTTCGGCCACACTGCCGAGCACCAGAAAGCTCATGGCAATGCGGTGATCCATCGCGGTGGCGATGAGCGCCCCGCCGCGCGGCGGCTTGCCGTTGCCCCGAACGAACAGATGCTCGGCCCCGGCCTCGTGCGTGACGCCGCAGGCGGTGAGGCCGTTGGCGACCATGGCCAAGCGGTCGCTCTCCTTCACCCGCAGTTCGGCCAGCCCGAACATGCGGGTGGTGCCCTCGGCACAGGCGGCGGCCATGGCCAAAATCGGGTATTCGTCGATCATCGAGGGCGCGCGCTCGGGCGGGACATCGACGCCCTTCAGGGCCGAGCCGCGTATTCTCAGATCGGCCACCGGCTCGCCCGCTTCGGTGCGCGGGTTGAGGAACTCCAGATCGGCGCCCATTTCGCGCAGGGTTTGGTACAGCCCGATTCGGCGCGGATTGACTCCGACCGCGGTCAGGGTCAGATCGGAGCCGGGCCGCAGCACGGCGGCGACAGCGGGAAAAGCGGCGGAGCTGGGATCGGCGGGCACCTTGACCGGGCGTCCGATCAGCTCGGGCTGGCCGGTGAGCGACACCGAAAGCGCGCCGTCGGCCAAGCGCCCGGTGGTGACGTTGGCGCCGAAATGACGGAGCATCAATTCGCTGTGATCCCGAGTCGGCTGGGACTCGATCACGGTGGTGATGCCCGGCGTGTTCAGCCCGGCCAACAGAATCGCCGATTTGACCTGAGCCGAGGCGACCGGCAACCGGTATTCGATCGGGACCGGATGGTCGGTGCCGCTTACGGCCAGCGGCAGGCGCCCGCCCTTGCGCCCGACAAAGGCCGCGCCCATGCGCTCCAGCGGGCCGGTGACTCGAGCCATCGGCCGTTTGTTCAGCGAGGCGTCGCCGGTAAAAAAACAGGTGATCGGGTGGGTGGACACGACCCCGATCAACAATCGGGCCGCCGTGCCGCTATTGCCCATATCAAGCACGCCGGCGGGCTCTGCAAGGCCGCCGACACCGACGCCGCGCACCCTCCAGCGCCCGCCGTCCTCGCGGCTGACAGAGGCGCCCAGGGCCACCATGGCGGCCGCAGTATGGCGGACATCGTCGCCCTCCAGCAAGCCGTCGATCACGGTCTCTCCCACCGCCAGCGCGCCCAGCATCAACGCCCGGTGCGAAATCGATTTGTCACCGGGCACCCGGACCGTTCCGGACAGCGCGGTTCCGGCCGAAGAGCGCAGGCCGACAGGGGATGAAGCGGGGGAAGACATGGGCGCACCTGTAAAAAAGTTGCGGTTCGAGTACCACATCGGAGGCGTTCGTCGAATTTATTTTTGACAAGCGGGCTGCGACATGGCAAAGGGCGCAAATGTGCGGCCGGCCCGGTCGTGGCAAGACGGAGGAAAAAGCGTGGCGAAACCGGAATGGGGCACTAAACGCATCTGCCCGAGTTGCGGCGCGCGCTATTACGATTTGCGCAAGGATCCGCCGGTTTGCCCGACATGCGGCGCCGAATTCGATCCAGAAGCGCTGCTCAAATCGCGGCGCGCCCGGCCGATCCCGGCCGACGATCATAAAAAGACTCCGATTCCGTTGGTCGGTGTCGGCCTGAGAGCCGGCGTCGGTGGCGACGACGAGACGGTCGATCTCGAAGATGCCGAAGATGTCCTTCCGGTCGAGGATATCGAGGAAGATGCCGACGAGGAGGATGTGCTGATCGAAGACACCTCCGAGCTGGGTGAGGATGACATGGCCGAAGTGGTTGATGTCGAAGGGGTCGGAGAGGACGAAGAGGGACGGTGACAACGAAACGCTCGCCGGCTGCATTTTCCTCTTGCACCGGCGGCCGGAGTTGACCTATATCCCGGTTAACGAGCGGTGCTGCCGAGCGGGTGCGGGTAAACGTCCCGAGTCGGCGGCACCGGTCAAAGAGTTTAGTGGTCAAAGAGTTCAGTGGTTAAAGAGTTCAGTCGGGGGCCATAGCTCAGCTGGGAGAGCGCTACAATGGCATTGTAGAGGTCATCGGTTCGATCCCGATTGGCTCCACCAAAATCAA
>JBAWVF010000207.1:0-6437 GCA_037147415.1 Rhodospirillaceae bacterium
CAGCGCAATCGGCCCAGCGCAATCGGCCCAGCGCAATCGGCCCAGCGCAATCGGCCCAGCGCAATCGGCGCGGTGTCGCAACCAAATACCTCGACAGCTACCTCCGCTGGATACATCGCACCGGGCTCCAGCATGCCCCGACAGCCCGAGCATGCCTCAATGCCGCCATCGGCGCCTCCGTAGGGACGCCACTCAAAGTTGCTGTGCCGACTTTACGCGAATTGAGCCAACTGGTTATAGGGCAGCCAGTCGGCAATTCCCTGCTTGGTTGCAATATCGAAGCCGAAGATTGCAATTGTGGCGACCACAAGCCCGCCAAGCAGCAACTGGTACGCAAGCCTGTTTCGATCGATTGCCATCGGACGGGTCATGGCATGAACAGCGGAAGCACGGTGACCGGATCGCCCGGTCGCACGATCCCGCAATTCTCGGGCAACTCAACCAGCGCGTCGGCGGCCGCGAGACCGCTCAGGATATGGGAGCCCTGTTTCCCTCTCAAAACGACCAGGGCGCCGCTATCGCCATCCTGCCGCAAATCGGCGGCGAGATATTCGCGCCGGCCGGGTGTGCGGGTGTAGGAAAAATTCGCCATGGCGTGCACCCGCGGCCAATCTTCATCGTTGCTCCCCGCCAACCGCAGTAGGAGCGGCCGCGCCACCAGCAAAAAGGTCACGACGACTGCAGCCGGATTGCCGGGCAGGCCCAGAAACAAAACCCGGCCGAGCGTGCCGATGCCGACCGGTTTACCCGGCTTGATCGCGAGTCGCCAGTGATCGATCCGGCCGCCGGCCGCGGTCAGCGCCGCCCGGATATGGTCTTCATCGCCGACCGACATCCCTCCCGAAGTGATCACGGCGTCATGATTGTTCGCCGCGCGGAGCATCGTTTCGGTGATGACCTCGGGCCGATCCGGCAGAATACCCAGATCCGTGGTCTTGCAGCCTGCCTGTTCGAGCAGACCGAGTAGGGTATAGCGGTTGCTGTCGTGCAGGGTTCCGGGAGCGCCGCCCTGTCCCGGTTCCCGAAGTTCGTCTCCGGTCGAAAATACGGCGACTCGCAACTGCCGGTAGACCGTAAGCCGTGGAGCGCCCGCTGCCGCCGCGAGCCCGAGGTCCGCCGGTCTGAGCCGCCGGCCGGCCGGCAGCGCAACCGAGCCGCGGGCCAGATCGTCGCCCGCGCGGCGAACATTGGCGCCCCGTACGATCCCGGCGGGCACGGTGACAGTGCCAGCGCCGGCCCGGCACTGTTCCTGCGTGGCGACGGTATCCGCACCCGCCGGCATCGCAGCGCCGGTGAAAATGCGGACGGCGTGGCCGGGCGGCAGCATGGCGGTCAGCGGATGGCCGGCGGCGATGCGCGCAAACACCGGCAAGGTGGTGTCGTGCTCCGGCCGGAGATACTCCACCGCAAAGGCATAACCATCCATCGCGGCATTATTCAGCGGCGGGACGTCCGCACTCGTGATCACCGGCTCGGCCAGAGACCGGCCGAGGGCGGAAGCCAAAGGGACGGATTCCGTCTCCGTGATCGGCGTGACCGCTTCCAGCAATACCGGAAGAATCACGCCGAGGCGGGCCGGCTTATCGTCCGGAGAGCAGGGACAGGTCATCAGACTCATGGCGCGATTTCCGGTTGTTTCACCCGTATCGGGTGATACTACGCCACTCCTCCGCCGGAAGCCTTGATCTTGATCAGCTGCGCAGTATGATCGCGCCTCATCACACTTGGAATGTCTGGAAAGAGCTGGTCAGGTTTGTTTAGACAGTTTTTTGCTCTGGATAAGACCAGTTCAAGAACAACATCATCAACGCCGTGCTTGGCCGACGCCGAAGCGGCCTGAATGAAGGCCCGCGGACACTTTGAGAGGTGGGACAGGGCTAAACTATTAGCGATTAGCACCATCGAAGGAAAATTTGTTTGACGATTGTCAATACGCACTGATAAATTATATTTCTAAAAGTGGCATGGTCCATCTCGGCATCCAATCAACCCAACTTACTGACAGAATGCTTGCACCGGGCTCAGGTTGGCGCCTTGCTGATTAAACTTCTATACACGACGGCCATCTCATGACAAGTCTCTGCTCCCAGCAGCATCTCCAACCGTGAAATGACGCCCATTTCTTCCTTTTGAATATGAAAAATGATGATTCCAATCATCTCGGCAAGGTTATCAAAAAATTTGCTCCACTTGTCTTCATTGAACCCATTGGCGAGAGCATCGTTGGCGGCGAGAATGATTGCCTTCGCCAGCGAGCGAATAGCCTCATGCTCATCAAAAAGCATGCCGGTTATATCCTCGAATCCAAGCTCATCAAGCTTCGGAAACAGTTCTTTTTCCTCGAAGGGCAGGTGATGGTGAACCTCACTATTCATCATCGAGACAAGCTGTTCCAAGAGATGACGGTCAGCGGGAACCGTCGAGTCAAGGCGCTTGGCCCATTTTCCGTTCCCAATTCTAACCTCCAGCCTATTAATGATATCAAGCGAGGCAACATGCTCGTCATGCAGCATGTGATCAACCATTTGGACAACTCCTCCATGTCTGAGTATTTTGTTAAGTCGGGGTGCCGGCAAGATGAGCCCGCGTTCTTTTCAAAACTTCGAATCCGAAAACGATAAAGGATATCGCACCGACCATGCCGGCCAGCGCCCCAAGTCTGATCAACGCCACGTTGCCAAGGAGCAGGCCGGCACCAACCAGCGACAATGCAACGAAATGACACCATTGGTGGATGGTGAGACGGTCCGGAGATGTTAGCTTAGCCGGTGACAGCGCCTTCGCGCCAAGGCGGGCGGCGTGCATCGAAGCTAGAAATGGCAGAATCCGTTGCAGGACTCCAAACAAAAATGTCAGGTACCAGCCAAATATCACAATAAAAAAGAAGAATACTGGCAAGGTATCAGGGCCAATATCGAGACTTATCATAAGGGAGATACCAAGCGACAACGGGAAAACGATCCAGGCAGTCTTGATCAGCACGAACTCCTGCCCCAGGCGTGTCCGCATCCGCCCTTTGAGGATGAGCGTCATTTGGCGAACGTGGCACAGTGCTGCGCAGAACCCGGTCACAGCCCCGGCGGTCAGGAGGGGGGAAGCGTCGGCCAGAGCCCCTGCCGCCGAACCCGCGATCGCCAACACCGCCAAGCCGAAAGCCGCCCAAGCCCAATTCTCACCGACGGGCTCGGCGACCGCGAACATCGGGACTAGTATTTGGGAAAATCCCATCACAAACAGGCCCATGAAACCAAACCCGGCCAGGATAAAATGGGTCAGAGCCACACCCTGATGGTTCTCTAGCCCGCCAAGCCTAAAATCCAAGGCCAACCCGATCGCAAGAGTGACCGCGGCTACGATAGCAAGCAGCGCCGCCGCGATGTGCCAGCGGAACGGCGAATGATCACCCGACCGCCACACCAGCCTCGCCACCGTTGCGAGATGAAAGGCGACTGCCCCGCCCAGAAGTGCGCCACCACCAATTATCAGCAGCGGCTCGGTCAGACTGAAACCGAGCACCAATCCCGCACCGCCGCCCACAAGCAGAACGAAGGCGGCGTCGCAAATCCATTTCGGCGGCGGTGGCAGTGCGAAAGCTACGGGCAGCATCTGAAATGATGCTCCCATCGCGCTGGCGAGTAGAACCCCAAGCACGGCAACATGAAGAACGGCGAGCGCAGGTCCAATCCCGCCGTGAAACCCCGGAAAAGCTTCAGCGAAAAGAAGAATCCCGGCCCAGGTTGCGGCATGGGCGAAGACAGCAACGCCGAAAAAACGCAGTGGAACCAGCTCGGGCAGCAGCCGCTGCGTGGCTCCCCCAAGCTTAACCGCCGAACCCGGAACAGCCCGAGCCGGAGGTTGGCGTTTCGTCGTACGGGGCATCGACGGCGGCGCAGCGGTGCGGACCACACGGATGCTCCAGTGCCCTTCGGCGATTGAGAAAATCGGCAAGCTTTGCGTCCCAAGTTTTGATGTGGAACACAAACCAATCATGAAAATACGACATAATGTCTGCCAAATCCTCGTTAGCACAACCGAGAATGCACCGCGATCTCTCCCCAAGCTCCTCTAGCAGTTTTTCATGACGATATTCATGTTTCAATCCACGCATCGGCGCATTTCAGCGCCTCCGCGACCGCAGCTCCCGGCCATGAATGACCGGGTTACGGCTGCTTGGATTGGACCTTGCCGAACTCGGCAAGGTCCGTCAACAGAGATTAGGGCACGCCTTGACCTCCCCCTGAAGGGAGAGGTTTCGCGTGCAGATTCGATGAATTTGACAATCTAAAAATTTATGGATGCGCATAAGTTCATCTTCATGGGAAAAGTGCATAACCGTATAATCTATCATGGCTTGATAGCAGCTATCCAGAACTGCTCTTTTATGTCGAGACGCCAGTTTTTCTAAAAATTTGTTAATGTGTGAAACAAGGGCTTGATGCTCCCAGGTCAGGGCAAACTCCCGAACTCGCCGGATTTGCCGCCAGCTTTGTAAATGACCTGAATGTCGGTCAGCACCATGGAGCGATCAACCGCCTTGCACATATCGTAGATGGTCAGACCCGCGACCGAGACTGCGGTCAGAGCCTCCATTTCGACACCGGTGCGTCCGGCCAGTTTACAAGTCGCCACGATGTCGATGGCGCTCCGACCAGCATCGGGCGTAAAATTGAGAGTTACTGAGGTCAGACCCAGCGGATGACACAGTGGAATGAGGTCGGCGGTCCGTTTGGCCGCCATGATGCCAGCAAGACGCGCCACTCCCAGCACGTCGCCTTTGGCGGCGGCGCCGACCTGGATCATGGCCAAGGTTTCCGGCCGCATCAGGACCGAGCCGCGGGCGCTCGCGGTTCGCTCGGTTTCCGGTTTGGCGGTGACGTCGACCATAAGGGCGTTGCCGGCTTGGTCGAAATGGGTCAGATCAGACATCGGCATGGGCTTTCTCGAAACCAAGTGATCACGAAGCGGGCCGAAAAGCCACCAGCACGGCGGGGTCAGTTTCCAGCCTGGGTCCACCGATCAGGTCGATGCAATAGGGCACTGCCGCGAAGATGGCGCCCAAACACTCGGTGATGGCGGCGGGCTTGCCCGGCAGGTTGATGATCAAAGTTTGCCCGCGAATGCCGGCCAGCTGACGCGACAGGATCGCGGTCGGCACCGATTTTAGGCTGACCCGGCGCATCTCCTCGCCGAAGCCGGGCATCAGCTTGTCGCAGACCGCCATCGTCGCCTCAGGGGTGACGTCGCGCGGCGACGGGCCGGTGCCGCCGGTGGTCACGATAAGTGGGCAGCGCAACTCGTCGCTGAGGGCAATCAGCGTCCGTTCGATCTCCGACTGCTCGTCGGGAATGAGGCGCAGTTCTGGCTGCCAAGGCGAGCACAGGATGCGTTTCAGCTCTGCGACGATCGCCGGACCACCGCGATCCACATAGACGCCGCGGCTGGCGCGGTCGGAGATGGTGACGATGCCAATTCGCGGTACGGTCATGGGATGCTCGCAATGTTGCAGGTGGGTTACATATTTCTTAACTTGATTATTGTCGATGATCCTTGATTATCGTCAAGACGTTGCCAGCCAGAAAGCGATAGTGTGAACTTAGGATGACTTTTCGTCGTGGATGTACCATGAAACTGCTGTACTTCGCTTGGTTACGCACCAAACTCGGGCTTGCCGAGGAAGAGGTCACACTGCCCGAGACCGTTCACGATGTCGCCGATCTGATGACCTGGATGCGCGACCGCGGACCTCTTTACGCGGCCGCCCTGGCAAACCCGGCGGTGATCCGAGTTGCGGTCAACCAGATTTATGCGCGCCCCCATCATCCGGTGACCGCCAGCGATGAAATCGCCCTTTTCCCCCCAGTTTCAGGCGGATGAGGGCGCCATGAGCGTACGGGTCCAACGCGAAGATTTTGATGTCGGCCGAGAGTTGGAAAGCCTGAGCCGCGGGCGGCCCGGGGTCGGGGCGGTGGTGAGTTTCGTCGGACTGGTGCGCGACATGGTGTCCGAGCGGCCGCTTCTCGCCCTGGAACTCGAACATTATCCGGGCATGACCGAGCGGGAACTGGCGGCGATCGATGCCGAAGCCCGGCGCCGCTGGCCGCTGGAGACGGTTCTGGTCATTCACCGCTATGGCCGACTGACACCCGGCGACCGCATCGTCCTGGTCGCGGTGGCGAGCGCACACCGGAACGCGGCGTTCGAGGCGTGTCAGTTTCTCATCGACTGGCTGAAGACTCGTGCCCCGTTCTGGAAGAGCGAAGAGACCACTGCCGGGTCGCACTGGGTCGAAGCCAAGGCCGCCGACGATGCCGCTGCCGCGCGGTGGGGCGCTCCGGAGATCACGTGCGGATGATGATTCCCGACCGAAGCCTCGCCGCCGTAGGGCAGAGCAACCTGTTTTCTGTAAATTTTCACAAGAGGGCCTGCTTCGGAGGCGG
>JBAWVF010000208.1:0-6425 GCA_037147415.1 Rhodospirillaceae bacterium
CAAGGCCGCTGCACGGCGCAAGAAAAGCAGTTGGCCGGAAAGCAAGCTCGATGCAGACAGAAACGCAGTGATATAACCAACCGCCCGCATGCTGGGCGATCATAGGGACTGGACCCCCGTCGCGTCCATCTAAGGTTCATCCGCCCGCGTGCTGGGCGACCGACATCGCCGATGTCATCATGCCATGGCCAGGAGGTTCATCCGCCCGCGTACTGGGCGACCACGCGCCAAAGTTCGTCAAAATTGGGAGGTCTGGGTTCATCCGCCCGCGTACTGGGCGTCCACCCGAAAATTCAAGCTGGGCAACCATGGCACGGGTTCATCCGCCCGCGTACTGGGCGATCGAGACGCGCTCCACTCGCCCGCTCGTTGTATCAGGTTCATCCGCCCGCGTACTGGGCGATCGTTATTGTACGACCACCTCCCATCCTTATCAAGGGTTCATCCGCCCGCGTACTGGGCGATCCCAAGTGCGCCACAAAAGAATAGTTTTACTTCGGGTTCATCCGCCCGCGTACTGGGCGATCATAAGGCGCGATATCACGTCGTCAAATACCTAAGGTTCATCCGCCCGCGTACTGGGCGATCCTGTCAACCCTGATAACAGCATAACTAGACCCAGGTTCATCCGCCCGCGTACTGGGCGATCTCTACCATGTAACACTATGATAACATTCAATTCACGTCGCTTTCTAACGAAAGCGTTTCCGCAGATTTTCGATTCCAGGTTGCCCCCATTGTGATTTCACTGTTTGTTGATGTTGATTCTTCTCAGATGGTAGGAACCGCCCCCCCGCTTTCTCGCTTGACCAGGAGAAACCCGTCGACATCCACCAGCGTTCTTGGCGGGATGCCAAGCGTCGCCAGTCCTTGTCGTCCCGGTGCAAGAGGATCGCGCCAAGTCATTACAATCGACCCGCGCCCGGCGAACCAATCCGTCATCACCGACCATATCTGATCACGAACACGGCTCGTAATGATCGGCGATGTATAAACTCCAGGCGATATCTCGACCAAGCACGATCCCAAGAAACCATGAAAACGATCCGGCACATCACGCGCGACGATGACGACCATCGGCATCGAACAACTCCTTTATCTTGTCGATCATAGACACGATGACCGACGCATCGCGCAGAACGCGCCCAACCTGTTTTCGAACATGACGCTCCAGCATAACATCGGAGTTCTTCTTATAATTAGTAACCGCTTGAAATGCTGATGGTATTGTTACCGTCTCTCGAAAAAGATCAGCGATATCAAGAGTAAACGCATTCGCAGAGTCCTCATGGATAAAGCCGAGTTGAGGAATTGCCGACACGGCGGACACCGCAATCATCGCCGCCGCTTCAACGGCCGATGCCGCATGATTAATGGCTTGGTTTGGCAAATCTGCGGCCCCAGGGTTGGCCCGGTCGTATCTCCTCCCAGACCATTCGACGCCGAACTTCTCAGCCAGAGTCCTATATGTCTGCTTCATCCTCGACCCTTCTATTCCCCTCAAGATCGAGATATCCGTGTGTGGGAGGATTTCTCCCAATCGCCAAGCATAAAGCGTCCTGGCGACCATCAGTCTCGACCCGTCTTCATCCGCCCAGACACGCGCTTGACGACGTGCGATCGTTGAATCGTTCGATCCCAGAGGGGGGGCCGAATATGCCCGTACCCCGTCCATTCCGACCGCAACCAGTCCGGTTCCATGCCGCGCCATCAGTCTGAGCGCGTCCTGTGTGACCGACGTCCCTGGACCAAGCAGAATGAGCGACACCGTTTGGTACGGAATGTCATAGATACCGACGCCCCATTCAAATCCGGGCGAGGCGTGGAAGATCAGCGTTCCGTCTTCGACGGATAGCGCTCCCATGGTGAGCCATAACAGGCCATGACGGTCAGAGTGCAAAATACGAGCGCCGTCAAGACCAAGACGTCCCTTCAACATAAGCATCTCCCCAATACGTTTATTTCACGGCCTGTTTTTCCTCATACAGCTTGTGGCAAGCTGCCTTTCATCCGCCCGCTAACTTGGGCGACCTTCCGCAAATGAAATAGTTAGTGGGCGGAAGGCGTGGTACTAGGCACCACCAGGTTTGCCTGCTGGAGATGCCAATATCAACAATGTTCAAGACCCCGCTGTCGGTCATGACAGCTCAGTTTATTAGCTATTGCCCGACTTGCAATTATACTATACTAGCAATTATACTATACTAGCAATTTTACTAGGCGCAGTCTAGTGCAATCCAACCATCGCCATCACATCACGGCGTGGCCCGATGAGGTCGGCTTGAGTGGGACTGACGCAGGTGTCTTTCGGTCCATCCCAGTATGGGCCTTTCCAGCGCTGATTCGACGTCACGGCGCGGGGATGAATGGGATGTCCGAGGTCTGCCCACAAATCAGCCGGGACGGCGCGGGCGACTAGCCCGTCCGCCAGGATGAGGCCGGCGTCGGCAACGTTATCGAGGGCGAATACCTCGATTTTAGTGGTCTCGCCGTGCCCGACCGTCCACAACCCGCCAACACTCGAAAGATCGGCGAGCAGATCGGCGACGGCCGCCGCGTCTCCATGCCCCGCAAACCAAATAGCCCGCACCGAGGAATACTGGGTGTGGTAGGTGAGTCTGTTGCGGTACGGGCTCATGGCATCAATAGTGCGGTGCGCCGGTTTGGTCCCAACCGTCAGACCGGCAGGCACGTCGGAGCGTTTGATGGCCTTCAGGCGCGGCCAGCTTTCCTGTATAGCCCCATAATTTCCAGTTTCGAGAATGGCCGCCGAGCCGTGGGCGACGCCCCGGGTCGTCGTCAGCGGCACGTCCTCAATTGTCCCGCCGGCACGGGTGACGATTTTGCCGAGCAAGCTGTCGAGATGGAGAAGGTTGTTGAGCACGACCGGGACACTGACCCCGATGCGCACCGCAAAGGAAGAAGCGGCCATGTTAGCACCCTTTCTTTTTGGATTGGGCTCGCGGCACACGGGTTGCGGCCCTGGTTTCATCGGGCAAAAGGAAGGAGAAGTCGGCTGCGGCTTCGTCAGCGGAGAACCGCTCCACGAACCTTGCCGGGAGCGCCTTCAGATAAAGCGGGTTTGCCGAGGGATGCCGCGCCAAGGGGGTCGGGAATGGGTATTCAAGCGTCCGTTCGATGAGATCGTCGGGAGGTGGCATCCGTGGGTCGGCGAAATAGAGAATGCAGGAATCAGTATGTGTTCGTATTCCGCGGCCAATCCCCTGCGCCAGTTTGCATAGCATGTCGGCAAGGGAGGAGGCGAAGCGCGTCTCGCCGTCGCCGGGCTTGCCGGGCGGGAAGGGAAGACGCGGGATGACCAATTGATTGACGAGGCCGGGAAGGTTGGTGCCGACCCAAGCCGCAGGCGTGACGAGGCAGGCCCCTTCTGTTTCGCGATAACGGCGCTCCATGGTTTTCTTGCTCGTACCGCGCTTATGGAGCAGAACAGAACCATCGAGCGCAGGGGCGAGTTGGGCCACATCCTGATAGGACGGCACCAAAACCAGTGTCCGCCCCTTATTGGCGCGCGCCACAGCGATCACCGCGGCAATGTAATCAATCGCATCGGCGGAAAGTTTGCCATTATCATCCGGTTTCGGGATGGGCGCGCGCGGGTCGGCGAAGCGGACCTTGAGACTGCCGAAGTTACGGGGCTCGATGACCGCGTTGAGGTCGCGATCAACCAACGCCTCGATCGCGGCGCCTCTCCCGTCTTTGATCTCCTCCTTCGATGCAGCAATGCCGGTTTTGATCTCAACATCAGACCAGGGCCGCTCGAAGCCCGGAGTGGCCAAGGTTGCGGAAGTGAGCAAAATTGTTTCTGCCAACGGGCTTTTGCCGTCGGCGGTCTTCCACACGCGCCGCAAAATGCGGCCCGGCGCCTTGCCACGAACGACGATGGACGGCTTCCCGTGGACGCGAGATGTCTGCCATTCGACGGCCCAAAATTCAGAATTGCCCCGGATGCTGTTGAACACGCGGTCGATCTCGTCGGTATATCCTTCAACGTGGCCGGCGACGGAGGCGGTGACCTCCCGCGCCTGCGCGGCACAGGTCAACACTTCTGCCAAACGGGTGTTGATCGCGCGAAGCTTGGTGAAAGCGCCATCCCCAGCATCAATTCGAACGCGAGTGTCGGCTTTTTCCGGCGCCATCGCCCGCAAATCGCTGATAGCCGCGATAGCCTCGGCGGCGGAAAGGCCGATGTCTCGAATGCTGGATGTGCGGCTGACATGCATCAGGGACCGGAGCGATTGCTCGATCGCGTCGAGAGACACACTGGTCATGCTGACGTTCTCGGCTGCGGCAGCCCACTGATCAGCCTCGTCGATGACTAGAAATCGGAAGGGCTCGGCGTTGGCTTTGCCGCCCGGCACCGTGCGGCCGGCGAGCCAAATCGCGGTGGTGGCATGCGGCAGCAAGATGACGTCGGCATTACTGACAAGCAAAACGCCGAGCTTGTAGGCCGCCTGCTCCTCGTCGGGAGATGTCGCGAGAAGGGCGCAGTCGTCCCGAGAAACTTCAAAGCCGGTATCCGTCTCGAAGCTGTCGAAAAGAGCACTGACCATGACTGTTGCGGCGCCACCGGGCAATACGTCCTCGGACTGGTCGAGGATGATCGCCGCCTGACGATTGGCGTTCTCTGCGATATCCGCGAGCCTGAGATATGGCTCCCATATGCTTGCATCGGCACCGTCGGCCTGGAGTGACGCGGCCAAGGCCCGGCACCGGGTTGGCGACGAAAAGTTCCGCCGTCCACGTCGCTGGGCGATGACAAGAGTTTTTCCGGTTTGCTGCCTCACGGTTTCGATGGCAACCGGCCCGTCCTGGGAGGCGATTTGTTCCATCAGAGCAAGAGTGTGGGTGCTGACGAGCATTCGCCCACCATCGCGAGCGATAGCCAGCATGCCGGGGATAAGGTAAGCGAGGGTTTTGCCGACACCGGTTGAAGCGGCGATCATGAAAATGCGCGGTTGTCCGCGGGGGCGAATCAGGGCTTTGGTGATGAGGTTCCCCATCTTGCCCTGGGGCTCCCGATAACTGTAGGGAAGACTGAGCGTCCTGTGCGCGGCAGCGACCGGGCCGTTATCGGCCCACAGGGAGCCGTCGATGCACGGGAAATCGGCTGTGAGAGGAACAAGGCCGTCGGCCATGATGGTGTATCCCTTCGGGGTGACAACCCCGGTACGGGGCCGGGGTTGTCTGGTCTCGGAAACGGGCGACTTACACTAAAGTTGTAACTTTCGTCGGAGCGAAGATGTCGAAGGCAGTGAGGATGGATGCTTCGGCCTTTGCCCAAGCCGCGACGGCGCCGAGGATTACCGGATGTTCGGAACGCACGACTTTGATCTTTTCCGGATCATAGCTTTTCAGCGTGACTGATCCATCGTCCTCCCGAACATGAGCCGGGCACTTCGGCGGTTCGATCACCAAGCTGCCGGCGGACTTGTACTGAGCCGACCGCGAGCCGGTTTCATCGGTGTCGGTGAGGACATCGATATCGTAGAGGACTGATATCCCCCCGCATCCGGCAGTCACCCCGCCACCGATCAGGGGTTCCCGGCCGAGTAGTTCGAACGCCGCCAGAAGCAGTCCCAATTCGATGTCGGTGACGTCGCGGATGGTGATGGTCTGGCTGAAATCGGTCCCGATCGGCGCCGCCGGTTTGGCCGGCACCGGCCGCTGCATGGCGAGATCAAAGTCGGCGCCTTTCTTGATCTGCTCAAGAGCGTCCTTGGCAGCGGCCAGATCGGCTTCGCGTGAGGCAATTTCCTCTTCTCCGAGACCCTTCCTCTTGGCAGCGGCAAGCAGGGTGGCAGCGGCCTTCTCTGCCATCTTGGCGGCGGAGCCGTCGGCAACGGCGATACTCCGGCTTGCAAACTTTGCCTTTTCCTCGTCGGAAAGCAGATCGGCAACCATCGGATTGGTCGTCACCGGATCTCGGCGGGCGCCGCCCGGCATCCCGGTCCCATAGGCGGCAGCGGGCACAGTGGACTTTCCGACGCCGAACTGGCAGCGGCCTTCGAGGATTGGCGATGCGGCCCCGAACAGCGAAAGGAGGGGATGTCGATCGCGCAGAGCGCGGTCACTGCCCAATTCCTTCTTTTCCTCTGTGAACTTCAGACCGCCCTTCGCCTGCTCATAGATACGGCTCAGGCTAACGTTAAGCCGGGGATTGGCGCGGACGGCGGCATCAGCGGCGACGCAGTAGGCCAGTGATCGTATCAGACCCTTGAAAGTTTCGCCGGGGATGACCGGAACTCGGTTGACCGAGTTGATGTCGACGATATTCATCGTCAGCACACGGCCTTCCTCGAGATCGGGACGGCGGATCATGATCGGGCCTTCCGCGGTAATCAGGCCCCGCAGGCGGATGGTGTTGGTAGTACGCATGAGTGGGATGCTCCTTCGTGATTCTCTTG
>JBAWVF010000209.1:0-6373 GCA_037147415.1 Rhodospirillaceae bacterium
GGGGTCTCCTTTTTTCCCATTATGCCCGCCCACACACGAAATTTCTGACAGACCCCGTGAACGCCCGCCTGCCGGTTCCGATCGCCTACCAACCGCCCGAGCCGCGCCGGACCGGGATGGGGTGACCGGCAACCGCCCCTCACCGAGGGGCGGCGCTGAACTCCACTGGTTAGTAAGTGTGGCTGGCGCACCGTTATCCCTCGCTCACCGGGCGCCCGGCAGCATTCGGGGCTCGGGCTCGCCCCACAGCACCGGCACCTTGGTGTCGACCTTGACCGTCTCTACTGCGGCCTCGATCGCCCGGCGCAACAGCCGGGGCGCGTCGATCAGCTCGACGCCCCAGCTGATGCCGCCGCCCGCGCTCCGGTAATACAGCCGCACCGGCAACAGTTGCCGTGGTCCACCATCGAAAACCGGGATATAAACCAAGAACAGATTGGGGACGATGATCTTGGTGCCGTCGCTGCGTTGGGCATCATTATGCTGTTCGCTGAAATTCAGCTCTTTTTCTCCGGTTTTTGGATTGTATTTTTGGGAAAACTTTTGTCCGACCGTGATTTCGACCCCGCGGGCCAAGGCATTGAGGTCGGATATCCGGCCGAACCGCAGCGCCACCAATTTTTCCAGCGCGGTGCGCGGCCGCGACTTGGGGTTCGGTAGGATCAACCGGGGCGCCGGGTTGTCCGCACCGTGATCGGGCCGGAGATTGAGCAGGTCGAACACGGTCGCTAAGTCTTCGGGCGGGCAGGTGCACCACCCGGCCGGCGGGTTTTCGATATCGTATTCGCGATCTTGAATAAATTCGGCAAACTCGGCTTGTTTGAACAATTTATCGCTGGCCTTGAGCCAAGCCTCGAACTGCGCGGACAGCGGGAACGGGTAGAGCGCCCGGTGTTGGCACCAATCCGGCCAGGCGGCCCCGCCCATGCCGTGATAGTCGATAAAGGCCACCAATTTCGGCTCTGCGCCCGCGGTGTCGGCGTAAATCACCGTCTCGCATCGCGCGAACCGCAACACATAGTGGGAAAAGCTCTCCAGCGTGTCCAGCCGGGCCTCGCCCCGAATATACTGCGGTCGCTCGAAATACTCGGCCAGCAAGGGCCGGAGCGATTGCAGCTCCATGCCCTTGGGCACCATCAGCACATGATTGGTAGAGGTCACGGGCAAGGCAGCATTTTGCGGCAGCTCGATCAATTCGGGCTTGCGCGCCTTTTCGACCAGCTCTTGCAATTTACCGACAATAAAACCGACATCGGCCGGGCTGTATCGGGTCTCGGGTGCGTCCATCAATTCGTCCTTTCTTGGCGTAAATCGGCGCGGTCGGAAATAAACATCCGGTCCTTGCCGACCGGGCGCTTCGGCGGGGTGATCTTCGACGAGATCAGCAGATCGACCCCGCCGGGATCGGCGGCAAACGCAAAGGTGACCGTCAGTTGCGCCTTGTGAATGCCGCCATATTCGGTGACCCGCTCCGACAGCAACGCGATCAAATCATTCATAGCGCCGTTTATCAGGGCCAGATCATCGCCCCGGTTGACCGACTGCAACGGGCTGACAATGTCGGGCAGGCGATCGGCGGCATCACGCGGTTCGCTCATGGCTTATCCTTTCGGGGAGGGGGATGATTCAGCGGGGACCGAATGGGCCGCACTCGATCCGGCCGGCGGCAAATCGGACAGCGTGGTCACCGCCCGACACCAGCTTTGCAACAGCGCGCGCAACGGCTCGGGCGCGGGCAGGCCGTTGGCCAGCACCGCGGCCAGCAGCGCGCACAATTCGGGCATGGTCGCGACCGGCGCCAACGTCGCCGCCAGCCGGCGCGCCTCGCTCAATTCGCGGCTCGCGCGCTCGCGGTCATAGCGTTTGCCGACCACCATGCGCGCCGCCAGATAACCGGTGACGCGCAAAGCAAACTCAGTGTCCGGCCGAAAGCGCGCCGCGGTGCCGGGCAGACGTGCCGTCATCCCATATCCTCCCGATCCGGGGCGGCCTCGACCGGGCTGACCGCGGTCTCCTTGCGCGCCGCAATGTCGGACGCCAACGCTTGGCGCGCCGCCGCCTCGGTCGCGCCGTAGCCGTAACGCAGGCCGGACAGCTGCCCGCGCTTGATCACTCGGGCCACCGCGACCCAGTCGAGCCCCGGCAGCACGCGGTCGGTTTTAGAGGGTCGCACCATGCCTACGCTTCCGCATCACCGAGTTACCCCGTTACACGCAGTCCGGGACGGACTCGACGCCCGCCCCGGTCGCCGCTACCATCAGAAGTGCCAACAACCGATGGAGCTAACGAAATGTCAAAAATACCGGACCAAAGCATTGCCGGCTATCTTGCCCGCATTGACAGAACAGTCAGAACTATTGATGGTCGGATTGCTGAGGCGATCAAGAAGACGTAGGATAACGCCCAAGCATTATATCCATTGCACATCTCTTGTCCTGCCGCACGACCGGTT
This sequence comes from Rhodospirillaceae bacterium, assembly GCA_037147415.1. Taxonomy (GTDB): domain Bacteria; phylum Pseudomonadota; class Alphaproteobacteria; order Azospirillales; family Azospirillaceae; genus BOG-933. The sequence continues at coordinate 2,453 of JBAWVF010000209.1, forward strand.
CGGCCTCGGCCGGGCCGGTTGCCGCGTCCGCAACCGCCGGGCTCGGCTCGACCGCCTCGTAGTTCAGGAATTGTTCAATTTTCTGCGTATAAGTCATCACCCTATCGAGGTTCTGGCTCGCAGCAAGCGAGAAAGCGATCCGTTCCATCAAACGTTCGCGCAGGCTCTGCCCCTGCTCAAACGCTCCGGTCTGAAGATACTGTTCGATTTGACCGGCCAGTTGCACCGGGTTCATCATCGACGAACTATAATTCAACGCCATTGCCATGCATTCACGGCGGAGTGCCAAGACATCATCTTCGGTAACGGCCTTCGTCATTTTACAAACCTTTCTGTTCAACGAGGATCAGCGGGTGCCCGGACGGGCGGGGGATTAGCGGAGGATATGCGGTTGGTCATGGGGTGCGCTCACGCCGACGGGGGCAGGATCGGCCCGTCCACCGGGGGCGGCAACACCGCCGCCACCTTAAGAAGAGTCGACAAGCGCGGGTCACCGGTCAGCACCGCGTCGACCGCGTGCCAGCTCAAACCGGTGGCAAGCGCCACCCGCCGGCGGTTGGTGCCGGGAGCGGCGAGGCAAGTGCGGAGGCGGGCGATTTCAGCGGCAAGCGTCATGGGCGCGATATTCGTTTTATAGCTCGAATATTGTCAAGGATAATTTCGAGCGACAAGACGTTCGTGCGATAACGCGAATTTAGGTAAGAATATGGAAATGAGACAAGACGACACCAATCGAGAACGCAGGCGTCAAGCGCTTCAACAGTTCTATGAGCTGAATAAGCCTCATGGGCTTAAAAGTGTCCTTCGCTGGGCGACAATATCAGGGCTTCGGGAGTCAACAATTCGGCAATTATTTAATGGTAGCCGCCCCAAAAACATGCGCTCTGATACTTTGGAGAAGCTTGCGGCCGGGGCATCAAGCTTACTCAACCGTCCAGTCAGTGTATCGGAACTGACCGGAGCGGAGCATGACGACAAACCGAAAAACGAAACCATCGAACGCATCCTGACCCTGTTGGAGCAGCTGCCGGCAGAGGCGCTGGCGCGCGAACAGCAGCGCATCGCCGATGCGGTCGAGCTTCACCGTCTGCGCACCACGAAGCGGTTCATGATTCGGCGCCTTAACAGCCGCCTTTCATAGCGGGCGAGCCAGTCTTCCGGCAGCGTGAGCAACAGCTCACGGAGTTGAGCCTTCGGCTCATCGCTCGGTTCCATGGTTCGTCTCAAAGCCAAAATTCAGCCAAACCGGAACTTAGCACGAACGGATTAAGCCGTCAATCTGTTGCAAGGAAACTTTTTATCCATTAGCGGTTTATTGTCCTGACCGGCGCCGGGCCGATCGCGCCAAACGGATTCGACCGAGCCCGAATCATGTGCTAGAATAACATCGTACAAAATACGGCGGCGGGGAGGCGGCCATGTATCGGATTGATGATATCGTCGACTATCTGCTGGCCAAGGGGCGCAAGGCCAACGGCGATGGCGTTACCAACATCGATATTCAGAAGATCATATACTTAGCCCAAGGTTGGCATCTGGCCTTGCGCGGCGAGCCTCTGTTCGCCGAACCGATCCGGGCCTGGATTTACGGCCCGGCGGTGGAAGAGGTCTATCACCGCCTGGAACAATACGGCGACCTGCCGATTCCCGCGTCCGAGGCGGCGCCGAATGCCGCCCGGGCTTTACCCGAAGGGGTGCGCAACCTGCTGGATCAAGTTTGGACGAAATACAGTCGGATGAATTCGCACCAGCTGGTCGAGCTGACCCATCAGCCCGGTCCGTGGTGTACGGCACGAGGGAGTTTACCGCCCACCGCCAAGGCGACAACGCCGTTGTCCCTGGACGAAATGCGCGCCTTTTTTTCGGATAAGCGAAAGCGCGACCTGCGGCGCGCCGTGCGCGCCCGGCCGCGCGCCGATCTGATGCAGGCCTGGGATGCGGTCGGGAATGGGTGAACCCCGGAAGACTCACGTTGTTGTCGTTCCCGATGAAATACGAAAATGGGTCGCCGGACGGGAAGACCGGATGTACGGCCTTGTCGAGAGCGTTCAAACCGTTGCCGATGATCTGGCGTTTCAGCCGGAGCGGAAAACCCCGTTTCGTGGACTCGACGGCTGGTTCATTGTCGAATATAATAAGAACCAAGGTGTCGGTGTTTGCCACCTCTATGTGGTTTATGCCTTGAGCCCTCCGGGCTACGTCACGGTAAAAGGCATCGCCGTTCCCGAGCTTGGGGAACGGATATTCCTGCAATAACCCGCAATTTTGAAAGTTTTGTCAGAGTGGGTTCGATTTTACCGGAACAAATAGAATATTCCGCTCAGTACCGCACCGCTGACGACACAGAGCGCAATAAAAATCAACAGAGTGACGAAGTGGGAATAAAGCGTCGGCACGCTGTCGGCCCCGAACGCATTCCGGCGTGACAGTTCCAGGGCGCGACGATTGCCGTACAAATACCCGGCCGACGATAGCACGGCCAGAACAGGCACGATGATGTAACCGTGCCCGCGCGCGGCCAGTATCGCCGCAGCGATAGCCGCAGGGATATAGTGTCCCACTATCTTGCCCTCACCGATACGGGTTATGGGTTCCCGGTTGCCCGGTATAGGGATTGCTGTTGCCCTTCGTGCTCCAATTATCGAGCGCGCTGTTGTTCGGGTTGGTCTGCATGTGCGGCTCGACATACGTGCCGTTCTGGCGGGTGTAGCCGCCGACCGCATGCTCGCCATGGGAGGGCAAAGCCGGCTGGCTGCCCGCCGTAGGCGCCCTGACCGCCATAACTACCACCGAGGGTCTGGGGATTGGTCCCGCCGCCATAGGTGCCCAGCCCCTGCGCCGCGACCGGGCCGACGATCATTGCGGACAACACGATAACCGCGATTAATTTTCCCATGCTGACACCATCAGGTTGTCATAAGTAAGCACTTACTGTCGCATATCTAACGATCAAACACATTCGCCCTTTAGCTCGAAATTACGACTTGACATAATTCGAGCTATAAAACGAATATGGCCTGCCCGACCGAGGCGCCCCGGTGAGCCGCAAGCGCAGACCCGAGGGCCGCCAAGCCGGGACCGCCATACAGACCACCGAAAGTCCGCCCCATGGCCGAACCCCGTCCCGCCAACGATCCCGCAATTACGAATGCGTCAAAATTCGGCAGCGCCGCTCTGCCGCCGCTGCCTGTCATGGCTCTACCCGCCGCACTGCCGGCACGGGCGGTGCAAATCTTGCACCAACTCGCCCGCGAGCTGGCCGAGCTGGAGGCACAGCCCGCCCCGCCGGGCGGCGCCCCGTATCTCTTCGACCAAGTGATGTCGCTCTTTGGCGGCGCCGGGCTCGATTACATGATGGTCCCGCCGAAAAACTATGTGGTTGCGCCCTCGGCGGCCTTAGCCGGCGCCCTCGACGATGTCACCGATTTTATGGAGACCACGGAGCTGGCGTCCTTGCTGGTCAAGCAGGTGTGTTTCCATTTTTTCGGGTTGGGCGCCGAACACGAGGTTCGGGGGTTTCGGGCGGTCGGCACCATGCTGGCTACCCTCGAGGAGGCGGGCTGGAGCGTGCTTCCTGGGCGCTGCCCCGCCGGCGCGCCGAATTTGCTGGAGGCGCATCGAGCCTGGGGACATGCGCGGGCCACGCGGACGGAGGGCTGAGCGATGGACCCCTATCTCATCCACAACACCGTCGCCCATCCCGCGCTGGCGCTCTGCAATCTCACCGCCCGGGTCTGGTTTTTCTGGGGCGGCTGGCTCGGACCGACCCTGGGCGGACAGGTCTGCCGCCAGCTCGGGCGCGACTTCCAGCAGCTCGGCTGTATCATCCATGACGCCACCCTGCCGCCCGAAATTCTGCCGGGTGAGGGCTGAGAGCCTGAAAACCTTTCACGGCGGCAGCCAGATTATGGCTGCGCTTGG
>JBAWVF010000210.1:0-6346 GCA_037147415.1 Rhodospirillaceae bacterium
CCGATCACCGGCTGGGCCTCGCCCGACGGCTCCGGCTTCAATCGCGGCGTCTACAACAGTGACGAAATCTTTAACGTCGGCTGGGAGTATAATCGAGACGTCATCAACGCCATCAATTACCGCCTGCTATCAACACGGGACGTACTCCGAGCGTTGATACTTGATCTCAAGATAAAGGAGATTGTTGCAAGCTGAAAGGTGGTGCCTGTTCGGCAAGTTGTAGTTCGCTTCGAGCCAGCTGCCGGTACGAAGCTTTTGTATCAACGATGTTCAAGACGCCGCAGGCGCGCCGTCCGCCTCCGAGAGCGTGCTCCACTCGTCCATGATCAAGGTCGTCTCGGTCAATTGACCGCTGGCGGAGATGGTTTTTCCGACCAGAGCCTCCAACATCTCATCCTGGAATGCGTTGCCGCCCCGCCGACGCAGCCGAAACTCTCCATTCGAGGTCCGGATCATGACCGCGACGTGGTCGCTTTTCGAGCCTGGTGCGTATCGCGCTCGAAACACGGTGCCAACATGGCGCATGGCGACACCTGACGGGTTGAGACCTGGGGAGCGCCAAACGTTTAAGCGTCCAGCGCCCCCAAGAGCCGATCACTTGCTCAGCAGCAACTCAGAGCTGATCACGATACCACCTCTTTCCCGAACGATCAATGCCATGTACTTTCCAAAGGTGGCTTCCGGCTTCGTGCCATGAACCACATGGATGGTATCGGACGCTTGGGTCAGGGAGTGGGCAAGCAGGAAGTTGCTGCCACCGACCACCGGGCACGACTGAATCCCTGCTCCGGGGATTCCGTGTTCATCAGCCAACGCCAGCAATCTGTTGCGCAGCGCTTCCGAGAGGCGGTGATTGGGATCATGCTCCGCGATACCGGTTGATGTCAGCAATTCCAGGCCCCGAACCATCAACTGGCGCCGCCGATCCTTTCGTTCCGCGATGGCGACCTCGGCGTCGGAAGTTCCGGTGATGCCTTTGGCCGCCAAATGCGCCGCCATTTGAACCGGTGTGTTGGAAGACGAGCCAAAGACGTTGAACTGAGCGAGGGTCTTGAGATCGTAGATGTTCATGGGACTGGTGGTTTGAACCAGCTTCTGCCGGGCTTGCAACATGGCCCGGCCGGCGGATGCGCCGTTCAGGAGATCAATGAGGAAGTACTGAGTGATCAAATCCGCGTTGCCCTGCCCATTCGCCGGCCCGTAGGCGATATTGGTGCTGCCACAGAACGCCGCCGCCCCATTCATCAGGTAAGTGTTGCAGAGCCCCGCTTGCCCCCCATTCGGAGCATAGAGCTGGCCGCCATAACAACATTCGGCCGCAGCAATGCCGCCGTGGGCGGTCTTTCCAGCGACCAATTGCGCGCTTTCCGCCACGGGAAAGCCTCCGCCATTTTGTCCATACCACTGCGGATCATGATCACCACCGTGGCAGTTGACGAAGTGAGTCAATGACAGCATTTGCGGGTTGGTCCAATTAGGACCGCTTGGGGGCGACAACTGAAGCGCGTTGGCGTTGCCGAAGATATTAGTGGTGCTCGTTCTTGACGAGCCTTGCCACACGGCCGCACTGAGAGCAAAATAGGGATTCTGGTATTTCGCCGCCGGACGGGCTTGCAAGGAACAGGCGGTGTTGATGGATGCAACCAGACTGGCAGGACTGGCATCTCCGGTAATGCCCGCGATTCGCGCGATCACCCGGGTTGGTCCGATAAAGTCATTAACGCTCGTGCTGTAGGCCTGCGCGCAAGCATAGGGCAAATCCGACGGAACCGTCGCCTCTCCATCGTTGGCGGCCGCTGGATTGATCAAGGATTGCATCGGTATGATGTCGATCGCGCCAAGGATATCGAGGTAATCGGGATTCAAAGCGTTATAGACACCATCAATCGCCGCTTTGTTCTGCCGTTCGTCGGCCGGATTAGCGACGACCGGCGCGTTAAGCGTATTCATGGTCGCGGCGTCATCCGGATAGACGATCCTGGTCTGAATGAAGCGGCCTTGATCAGTGCCGATCAGGGTGGTCAGGCTTGGATCAATCACTTGGTTAAAGTTGTTCAGTCCATAGAGATTGATCAAAGCTCCTTTGTTGGAAACAATGACCTTAATGCTTACATTCGGCATTGGCGTGTTCTCCTCAAGTACTATTGAGTGTCTATTGGAGTTATGGTTAGCCCTTTGACTTCCATGCAGTCATTGATATGTACAAATCATTATAATCCTGATCAGTTGCATCTTCTATGTTAAGGTTAAAGCCATACCCGGCGATCGATCCATCCGGCCGGGCGATAGTATAGGCGTTCAGGCTTGGCTGTATCGATGACGACTGGGGAATATCAACAATAATTTGAAGATTACTGCCATTAATGTTGCTATTGCCCTCAGCCAATGCCGGCATGATGCTTGTGCTCTGCTTTGATGCATTGACATAAGTGGTCGCGCTATCTTTAAGAGTTACGTTAATTCTGTAACCGGCCTGGGTATACATGTCCCAGCACATGAACAGCCCGGCACTAAAGTTCGGAACAAGAAACGTCTTCGTAGCCATCTTAAGGACTTCACTGTTGCATGTTAATCGCGCGTTAGGATGCCAGTATGATAGTGGCATATAGTTTTACCGTTTACAAGATAATCTTTGTCAAGTTTTAACATGCATATGCATGCAATGCTTGTTTAACAGCTGGTAACTATGACTCATGCAGGCTTACTTTAGCGGTTAAACCCGCTCGATATTTACGTTGATTCAAAATTGCTCGCAATGTCAATAGAATTGGGAAGATGCAGGGGGTGATCACGGTAAAGACAATGGGGAAAAAACTGGCTAATCCTGTCCACGGAGGTCAGCAACGATGAAATAAGTCAGTCATAATGTCTGTCTTAGCGCAAATCACGCCTCTGATTCCAGGCCGAACACCTTTCAGCGGACAAAAGTTATCACCGGGGTTGGTCGGCGTCGGCAGTGGACTTTTGAGCAAAAAGCGCGAATTGTCGCTGAAAGCCGCGCTCCCGGAGCAAGCGTCCGCGCGATCTGCCGACGCTATGGCCATAATTCGAACCAGCTTATGCTTGGCGGCAAAAGTTCAAAGTTGATAAAGTGCCAGTTAATGGACACGACCTTGGCGCCGTGCACGATATTCAAGAACCCGCAGGCGATAGAGGCCGCATCCGTGACCGGAGTCTACCGAACCGGACTCGCTTTTCGGGGCGGACCACAACTGATCTCGGGACACCGTAACCGCGATAGCCTACCCAAGCCGGTTGGGCGGAAGGCCGATGGTGACGGTGGTGCCAACCCCGATTTCACTTTTGATCCCCAGGGTGCCGCCGTGAGATTCGATTAGACGCCGCGCCAGCGGCAACCCGATCCCCGTGCCTTCGTAGCGGCGGCTATATGAATTGTCGGCCTGGACAAACGGGATCATTACCTGCTCGATTTTGTCGGCAGCGATGCCGATACCATCGTCGGCAATAACCATGGTGAGATAACCGTCATGTTCGGCGCGAAGCTGAAATTCGACTATACCGTCCATTTTTGAAAATTTGATGCCATTCAATAAGATGCGGACCAAGGCATCGCGTAGCGCGCTTTCATCGCCATTGATGTAAAGGTCTAGATCGGGAATATCGGTAACCAAACGAACGCGCGCGTCCTCGGCGCGCAGCCTGACGGAGTCGACGGCGCCTTTGCACAAGTCGGTTGCTGAGACACGCTCAGGATTCTGGATAACTGACAATGAGGAAATATTTGAGAATTTGAGAATGCCATCCAGTATTTCTAGAAGAGATTTGGCTCTTTCCGTGATGATTTTACTAAAGCTTCGGTAGCGATCATTGATGCAGGTTGGGTCGTTATCTTCGGCCATCATATCGGAAAATCCGATGATCGCATTCAGGGGGGTGCGCAGTTCATGGCCGACGATACTCAAGAACTGGGTCTTGGCTTCGTTGCCGGCCTCGGCGTGCTCCTTGGCGGCGACCAACTCCATTTCGAGTTTCTTGCGTGCGGTGATATCCTCGTTGATTGCAACAAAATGGGTGATCATGCCGCAGTCATCACGGATCGGCGAAATGATCGATGATTCCCAAAATAGATTGCCGTCCTTGCGCTGGCTATGGAAGGTTCCGTGCCACTCCTTGCCGGATCTGACCGTATTCAGTATTTCCCGATAAAGGCCGTCCTTCATATGTCTTGAATTGATAATGCTCAACTCTTGGCCAATTACTTCGTCAGACCTGTAGCCCGTCGCCTCGACGAACTTGGGGTTGACATACTCGATAACGCCCTCGCGGTCGGTGATTATGACGGAAGCCGGGCTCTGTTTGACCACCATGGATGATTTGCGCGCTTCATCGGTCAGGTATCGCGACGCCTCTTCCAAGGCTTTGTGAGTGCGGTAGAATCCCAGCAGATTGCGCATCCGGGCGGTGAACTCGAAGCGGTCGACCGGCTTGGCCAGAAAGTCGGTGGCGCCCATTTGCAGGGCGGTGTAGCGAACCGTCTTGTCTGCGCTCGATGTGACCATCACCACAGGAACCGCAACCTTTCTTTGGTCGCGGCGGAACTCGGTAATGAAGACGATGCCATCGGGGGGCGGCATCTGGTGATCGACGATCACCAGCGCAACCTCGTTCTCCAAACACCAGGCAAGGGCCTTGGCTGAATCCGTGAACCCGATCGGCCGGCAGCCCTCAATGCTTTCCAGCAACTGGACCATCATAGTCACAATGCTGATGCTGTCGTCGACAACGGCGACAGGAAGCGGCGCGTCATCGTTCATGCTGAAGCTCGCAATACGCAAAGTGTAAACATCTTGGACAAGCAAAGGTCGACTGGTACAGCGGTACGCCAGCGTGGAGCTGTTTCGATGATAGTAGAAGCTATACCAAACCAGCGCTCAAGAAGCAAGCGCGGCTAATAACATTACAGATATGATCGCTGTCTTGTGCGTTGAGTGTATCGCTGTGAGTGGTGCTCCGCGAAAATGGCCCCGAGTCGCCCGAAGTAATGTAATGAATATTACAGCTCCCGCAGGGTTCTAAGGGTTACTGCCAACCTCTAATTGCGTACTCAAATAAATTTCTCACTGAGTATATTCAAAGGCTAACTATTTCAATATGCGTATAAGTTTGAATTTAGCTTTAGGTTGTGATAAATATTGTAATTAATATGGCGATTATCAAATTCTTTGACCACGCCGATCTTGGCTGTCATCAAACGTTACGTAAATTATAGTTTTTGGCATGTCTTGCCCATTCCTGTCAAACATTACAGGTTTGCTTTCGGCATGTCAATCAATACTAACGTCGAGGACAAGCCCTATGTTTGGCAAAATGAGGTTGAAGGCTCTGGTGATCGACGACAGTCGATCATGCCGCATCTTGCTAAAAGACATGCTTGAGCGCATGGGCTGCTCCGTATTCGAGGCTGAGAATGGGCGCCATGGCGAAAAATTGGCGACCTCTTTGAGTCCAGATATAATATTTTGTGATTTATTTATGCCTGATCAGGATGGCTTGGAAACAATCCTGAAAATCAGGAAAATTGATAAAAAAGTTCCTATTGTAGTTATTTCTTCCGGCGGCCCGGATTCTGAGATGGATTATCTCCGTTATGCCACCTTGCTCGGCGCGACGCGAGCGCTTCCTAAACCGGCTTCTTATGATTCTATTGAACGTTTGATGGACACGTTTTTCTTAATTGATAAGAGAGCCAGCTCCGCTGACATCGGATCATCAAGCATACGCTATCCTGCCAATGAAGTATCCTTCGGATGAATAAGGCTGTTTCGAATAATCCGCCCGGAAACACAACCGATCATGCTGGGCCGAGCGCCGAGCGACGGCTGGAACTTGGCGGGCGCCTGACCATCCATCGGGCGGGACAGATGTGGGGCGAAGTCCTGGGCGCTTTGGCTTCGTGCCGGCAACTGACGCTCGACGCCAGCGCTCTCGAAGAGGTGGATATTGCGGGATTGCAGCTCCTGATCGCAGCCCGACGCAGCGCGGCGGCGGCTGGCAAATCGGTTCGGCTGGCGACCCCTCCCAACGAGGCATTGCTGCTGGCGCTGTATACCACCGGCTTTCGCTCTACGGCCAATGCTGGGCCGAGCGCCGAGCAGGATGGATTTTGGTGGGGAAGGAGCTAATCGAAAATGACGAAGAAGATTCTCAGCGTCGACGATTCCGCGAGCGTGCGCCAGATGGTGACCTTTGTGCTGGAGACCGTCGGCTATGAAACGGTCCAGGCGGAGGATGGCAAGGCCGCGCTGGCTCTGCTCAAAACCACCCCGGTCGACATGATCGTCACCGATCTCAACATGCCGAACCTCAACGGCATCGAGTTGATCAA
>JBAWVF010000211.1:0-6323 GCA_037147415.1 Rhodospirillaceae bacterium
GGGCCATGCCGAAGTTGCCGAAGCCCATGGCGCGGGCCATGATCACGGCCATCAGTTCGGCCTCGTCGGCGACCTTCTTGGCGTAGCGGGGCTGAAGCGGCGTCAGGGCCGACAGGAAGCCGCAAGCCTGGTTGACGAAGCGGAAGACATCGACGATGGGTTGGGTCGTCAGGTTATCGTAGAAGCCGTCCTGGCCCCCGTTCGCCTGCTCGGCCTTGGGCCTGCGCCAAATGAGGCTTTTGCGCTCCGGGTCGAAGTCGATATGCGTGAGCCGCCCGTCGCGGAGATCCTGGTCGAAGCCCTCCCATTGTCGGTCCAGCGCGGTGCAGAGCTCGTCGATTCTGGCTCCGGCGGGGTTGGTCACCCAGGGGATCGTGAGGGTCTGCAGGATTGCGGCCGTCTTCTCGGACGGCACGAGTTCGTCACCGAAGCGGCGGTGACGCAGACTGTCGTCGACCGCAAGTTCGCCTGTCGCCAGCCGCTTGGCGAGCTGCCGGTAGATCCAGAACTCGTAGCGGTCGCCGCGCAGACGGATCGGGGTCCCGGCTTCATTGAGTTCGTAGAGATGACGGCGCAGCTGTTTAGGAATCGTGCCCGCCGGTACCTCGGTGATCGGCCGCTGGGCCAGCGGTTGCACACGGGCGAAGACCGCGCGCATCCAGGACAGCGTCGCATGCCAGGGATTGGCCGGCGAGACGGCCGAGATGTCCAGGGCCATGACGAGCGGGCGAAGGTTCTTCTTGATCCGCGGCGCAGCCCGATCTATCTCGATCCAACGCAACTCCATCTGGCTGACAGGTTCATCGCACAACCGTTGGCCGGCACTGAGCAGTGCCTCCCGTGGCAGGATGGCGAAGGCCTGCTTCCGGACCATGCCGAACGGCGTGGCATCGTCGACGGCCTCGTCGACGTAGAGCAGCAGGACGCGGCCCACCTTTGCTGCCTGCCGAGCACACATCCGCTGCGGGGACCGGAAATCCGCGCTCTGCGCAAGCTGCTGCGTGACTACCCAGACACGCCCTATGTCTTCGTCTCCGAGCGCCGCTCCCCCATGACAGAGGCCACCTTCCGAAAGATCGTCGCACGAGCCGGGGATGCTGCCGAGTTGGGCATGCCGATCCACCCGCACATGCTTCGGCACTCGACTGGATACAAGCTGGCCAACGACGGCCAGGACACACGAGCGATCCAGCTTTATCTGGGCCACAGGAATATCCAGCACACCGTCCTCTACACCCAGCTTGCAGCCGATCGGTTCAATGGGTTCTGGAAGGACTGAAAGAGGAAGGTGCCCAGCGAATCCCGCATATCGTACTGATTTTGCTCGTTATTATAAATTCCGAGGGTTTGAGCGTAGACCCCCATGACGGAATGCGTTTGCTTCGTGACGTCCCGGAGGTCCTTCGCAAAGCCGCGTGAGTTCCCTATTTGTCCGCTTATGCCACAAATCGGAACCGTTCGTTAGTTCGGGCCATGGGGGACGACCTCAACGGAGTGCGGAGCACTCTCATTACCCCGGCGGGGCCATCCGTGCAACATGCTACCCCAGGCCCCGATTGTTCATGAGGTTCTGCCCATGCCAACGCCAAGCTCGGTTAAGGGCATCGTGCCAGGAGACCTTGGGGCACCAGTCTAGGACGCGCACTGCGCGGCGGATATCCAGGACGACCTCGGCGACATCTCCGGTGCGGGCCGGCTGAAAGCTTGGTGTAATGATCTGACCGGTTAGATGGCGAAAACCGTCGAGCACTTCGAGGAGAGAGCGTCCGACGCCGCTGCCGATGTTAAGCACTGTTTCGGTCGGAGCTGTGGCTTCAGCCGCCAACACCAGGGCCTCGGCGACGTCGCCGGCATAGACATAGTCGCGAATTACCGTACCGTTGCCCCAGATGGTCAAGGGGCGGCCTTCCAGGAGCGCCCTGCTGAAGGCGGCGATGACGCCCTGCTGGCGGCTGTTAACCTGGAATTCGCCAAAGGGGTTGGAGACACGCAGGATGACGGCATCAAGTCCGTAGAGGTGGCGGTACAGGAGAAGATATTTCTCGATGGCCAGCCGCGACACCCCATAAGCGCAAATCGGGTTGGTCGGCGCATCCTCCGAGATTGGCATCTGCTGCTGGCTGCCATAGACCGTGCCGCCGGATGACACGAAAATGATCCGCCGGGTCGACCCGGTTTTGACCCGTTCCAACAAGCGTATCGTTGCGGTCACCCCCTCGTCCAGGTCACGAAGGGGATTCTGGTTGGACAGGGCCGGGGCCGAGGAACTGGCCAGATGAATGATCACCGGGCAATCGGCGCGAGCACGGTCGAGAACTGCGCCGTCGGTGTAGTCACCGAAGTGCCAGACAACTCCGGGATGATTCAACAAAGCGGGGTCGCGCGGCTGGCTCCGGGTCAGCGCCGAGACGCTGTGCCCTCGGATGAGCAGGGCGGTCACGACGTGACTTCCAAGGAACCCGCCGGCACCCAAAACCAGCACTTTCATAGCCGTTCATCCCCATAATCATAACGGTTGACGGCTTGCCCGGTGGGGCCGCCAAGCAAGACAATGGCCTGTGAGCGTGCCGGAAATGTAGGCCGGTGTCAGCCGTCTACGACGCCTTCGCAATAGACCTCCTTTAACAGTTCGCCATGCCTGGGCATCAGGAACATGTTGTTATTGCAGCGCAAAACACGGGCGCGGGCACGCTGGGCCAATTGACGGATCTCCGGCTTCCCGGGTTCGGCTACAATCGTGGCAAGATGATCGGCCAGTGCCGCGCTGTCCGGGCTCCTGAACAGCATGCCCTCGCCGTTATTGTCGATGATCTCCGGGATGCCATCGACATCCGTGCTGACAATGATCAGCTCAAAGGCCATCGCCAACAGAACAACCATTGGATAGGATTCCTGGCAACTGGCACAGACGAAGACATCACTAAGATGGAAAAAGTCATAAATCTCCGGAGTCTCGTCAAAAATCAGCACATTACTTAGAGTAGCCGCCTCTATTTGCTGGGTGATGTAGGTGAGATACGCCCCTGGACGGGCGCCGACCAGAGTGAATGTCGTCCGGTTCAGCGACACTCCGGGCAACTCTTTGAGGGCCTTGATGGCATCAATCATCACATGCTGGCCCTTGCGCTCTGAAAAGGTTCCGATCAGGGAAATGACGCAATGATCGACCGGAATACTATGCTTGGCCCGCAGTTCCATCTTGGACCAGCGGGCTCGGAACGCATCAATGTCATCGAGCGGCAGGCCACCGCGAATGGTCCGGAAGCGGCCGTTCCTATCGAACGAATGATAATAAGTCCGGGTACGATCGGCCTGGAACACCACCCGGTTGGCTTTGTTCAAGGCCGTGTCCAGCGTTTCATCACTGATATTAAAGGATGCCGGATATTCATGCAGGTGCCAGATGCTGGGCAAGCGGGCCAATTGGGCCAGATGAATCGCCCACATCGAGAGAAGAGAATTAACCACCATCAGGTCAAAGCGCGCCGGGGCGAGCACCGAGACCGCGGCCATCAGTTCTCCGGCGATGGTGTCGGCCGGAGCGGTCTGATAGGGTTTCATATCCTCAAGGATGTGGATGGGAACGCCTAGGGCGGCGAAACGCTCCCGGAGCGGGCCGTCGGCGACTGATACCAGTTCGACGGCACAGCCCATCTGCTCGACGAAATATCGGGCATAACCGTAAAGCACGATCGGAGCGCCGGTGAGGGTCAATTCGTGACTCACCAGCAAAATCTTGAGCGGTCCGATCCGGTCAGCGTAGGCAAAGCGAAGCGGGTCGACTTCCATTGTGACATGGGAGCGATCAAAGTTCGGATTGAAATAGGTGTCCCGGATGCCGGCATATTTGGTCAGGAAGTTAAGATGCTCCTGGGGATGGAAGCTGAACCCACGCGAGGCACTGGTGACGTGAATCAGGCTGGCCTGGGGCGAAACGACGATTCGCAGGCCGGCATTCAGTAACTTGAGACAAAAATCGACATCGTTGAATTCAACCTTGAACAGGGTGTCATCGAAGCCGCCGACTTTCCAGAAATCCGAGCGGCGGAACAGCATGCAGGCGCCGGTTACCGCCGAAACGTTGCGCGCGGCATGGGGCAGAGCCAAGTAGCTGGGGACATCGGCAGGCAACCGATGGAAGAAGTGGTCAGGCAGGCCAGCCGGACCCTCGATGACGATGCCGGCATGTTGGATTTTACCGTCGGGATAATAGAGCTTAGCCCCAACCGCCCCGACACCCGGGATCGACAACCAACCCATCAGGTCCGTAAGCCATCCGGGCTTGGTCGCGACGATATCATTGTTCAAAAGAAGAACATGTTCCGTTCGGGTTGCCCGGAGCGCCAGATTGACGAGACTGGAAAAATTGAAAGAATTATCGGCCGGCTCATTTCGAATAACCGTAACTTCAAAATTCTTGATTTCCTTAAATTTCTCAAATAGGGCAAATGTTGCTTTCTGTGTCGATCGATCATCAACGATGATCAGGTGAATCGCTCCGGCTGGTAGCGTGCTCTCAAGAGATTTGACGCAGGCTTCGAGCAGATCAGCACGGTCCTTGGTTGGAATGACCACGGTTACCACATGTCCGGACAAGACATCGTCCGACCATTGCGGCTGATACAGGCACATACGGTATTTCTCGGCGATCTCCGGCAAAACCGGGCTGGCCTTGAGGTTGCGGCGGTTAAACGCCTCCTCAATCGCTCGCCGGGCAGAATCAAAAATATAGCTTTTCTGATTGCCGGCAGACGCCGAACTGCCCGGATGATCCCGCCAGTGATAGCAGATGTGGGGAATATGGCAGATGCGGTCGGCGTCCGTCAGTTCAAACACGCGCAGGAGCAGATCAATATCCTGGGCGCCTTCAAAGCCCGGACGCATGTTGCCGACGCGGTTGACCAGAGTCCGCCGGATCACCGACAGGTGATGCGTATAATTGTGGGTCAGCGCGGTTTCGGGGCTCCAGTTCGCTTTGAACTGAGGATCGAAGCGGTTACCCGATTTGTCGATCTTGTCTTCGTCGGTATAAATGTAATCGAGGCCGGGCTGCCGGACTGCGGCTTCGGCGATGTGCAACAGTGCGTCGGCGGTCAAGAGGTCGTCATGATCGAGCAGGGCGATGAAGTCACCGGTGGCCAGCTCAAGAGCTGAATTGGTCGCATGGCAGATGTGCCCGTTGCTCGGCCGAAACACCAGCTTGATCCGGGAGTCAGCACTGGCCGCCCGTTCCAGGGTGGTGCGCACGGAAGGATCGGTCGAGGCGTCATCGGCGATACACAGTTCCCATTTCGGATAGATCTGGGCGGTAACGCTGTCGAGCAGTTCGATCAGGAATGTGGCCGGGGTATTATAGGTCGGAACGATCAGGCTGATCAGCGGCCCGTCAGCAGCCAGGCGCGCTGCATCATCACGCATACAGGCCACCAGGCGTTTCGTAAGCCGGTTGATGCCCTGCCAACGCCGATAGGCGGTCTGGCGCTGCCAGTCGTGCAGAATAGGTAAGCCGGTGGGCGTCTGCGGCCCGTCCAGGTGCGTCCGTATCTCCTGGCGCGACGGCAACCGGCCGTGCCGCAGATGGTTGCACACGAAAATGCCGGCCCGCAACGAACGCCGGAGCCAATTGCTCAGAGAGGGGGCATCGGGTGGCAGCCGGTGACGGATGCGCACCGCAAAGCACGGCACCGTCCGCCCATCGGCAAAACGTGCGGCGAGCGTGGCGTGCAGGGTACGGTTCTTTTTGGGTTGGCCGAGCAGAATCTGACCGTAAAAAGCCGAGTTGAGGGCGGCGGGATGGCCCGGAAAGGTATCGCCCACGTCCCTTCGTGTCTGTTCGACCGGAATGACCGCGGCAAACTTGTCATCCAGCATGACCACCATATCTTGAATCGGCTCATTCACACAGAACAGCCAACCGTGTAGCGGAAGCACGGTGTCGTGAGAAATCACTTGACCGTTGGTGGCGGACTCCAGGGTTCCTAAATAGCCAGCCGGCAGCGAAGTCCGCGGACTTCTTCCCCGGGCCGCCGCCTTGAGCCCCTGAACGAGCATTCGGAACGGAGCGGTTATCCGCCACGAGGATGATGCGTAAAGAGCCGCGATCTTGTCTGTCAATTGCACGATGTGAATTTGCTGGGTCTGGCAGGTGGCGTCCCGCGCATGCAGCAGGCCAGTCAGTTTCGCCACTGCCTGTTTTTCGGCTTCGACCTGATCGAGCGCCTCGGCCAGACGGATGTCCAGAAACGCCAAGGAGTTTTGAGATTCCTTTAAGGAGTTTTGAGATTCCTTTAAGGAGTTTTGAGATTCCTTTAAGGAGTTTTGAG
>JBAWVF010000212.1:0-6277 GCA_037147415.1 Rhodospirillaceae bacterium
TTTCTGGAAAATACTATATCTAGTGGGTGTGTGCGTCAAGCCGATAGGCATGGGCTATTTTATTGGCTTCTTGCATTTTTAGTTGTCTTGATGATGGTAACCGGTTTTCTTCTGCCGCGTCCGTGGCTTTCCATTCACGTCGTCTTGGCCGGTGCCGATTTACGGCGGTAGCCCGGAGGTGCCGAAAATGTGCACATCTTTTCGACAGTCTTGCGCGCGATCCCAAAATGGCGCGCCGTCTCTCGTTGGCTCCGGCCTTCATTGAAGACCGAACGCCGCACTTGCAAATAAAGGTCCACGGATTTCACGCTCCCGCCTCCCTCCCAACAAAATAAGGGGGAGAGGCTACCACTGGCAGCCTTTTACGCCGCCCGCAGCGTCACGACGGCGCCGCTTCTGTGGCCTACTTTCTCACCGGCGCTTATAGCAATGATAAACCGAATCGAAGTCGGCCATTAACAAAAAACTCCGGCGCCCTCGTGCGGCATCTTATTCCGCCGCGGCTTTTTCACGGCTGAAGCCGATTGTGCCATTGGTGTCTTCCAGCTCTCCACTTTGCCTCATTTGCTCGATCTTGGCTTCGATCACGGTTTTCAATTGAATACTGGTCGCCTTGAAACCGAACAGGCGGGCGACCCCGGTTGTCAGCTGATCGAGGGTAGCGCCATAATGAGCGGTTATCAACCGACGGATGGCTTCCCGGATTTCTTGGGGCGGCAGAGTATCGGGTTTGCGCAGGGTTGATGATTCCGCAACGCTTCGATCGCGCACCGTAATAACGGTGCCGGGCAACATCCAACATTCCTCTTCATCCTGCCAACGGCCATCCTTGGCAGCAATGCGCAAGCCGATGCGAACCGCCGCTTCGATCCGGCTGCCGGCTCTTTTCAAACCCCACAATCCTCGTACCCGCTGGATGATTTCGCCGGTGTGGATCGGCCCCTCGATCTCGACAATGTTATGGATGATCCGTGCCATCACCCCGGCCGGAACCTCGTGCGGTTGTTGTTGAACGGAAACCGTCATCGTGGCTTGGCGGTAAGGTTCGGATAACGGAACCGCTTCATCGGCAGGGTCATCGGTTTCTTCACGATCAATCGACACGATCTCCAACGGTACGGCACGGAGATGGTGTCGGCGCTCTTCCTGACGGCTCTCCAGTTCAATCTTGGCGGCTTCGATGGCCGCCACCGTACGGCGAAGTTGCTCTTCGGGACGCTGGAACCAGTCGGTCCTCCAGATACGGTGAATAATCCAGCCATGGTTCTCCAGCACCTCCTGACGCAACCGGTCGCGATCCCGTGCCGAGCGCGAGCTGTGATAGGTCGCGCCATCGCACTCGATGCCCAGGACGTAACGACCCGGCCGCTCGGGGTCGGCAACCGCAAGGTCGATGAAGAAACCGGCAAGCCCGATTTGGCAGCGCACATCATAGCCTTCCCGGCGCAGCGCCTCGGCCACCTGCTCTTCGAACACGCTGTCATGGCCACGATCGGTGGAGCGGGCAACCTCAAGCCGCCCGGTTCGCGCGAACTGGAGAAAAACCTTGAGTGCGGCCACGCCTTTGCCATGAGCACGATCGAGATTGATGTCTTCATCGGTAATCGAGGCGAACACCTCGCAGCGATGCTTGGCGCGCGAGATCAGCACATTGAGGCGCCGCTCCCCGCCTTCTGAACTGAGCGGTCCGAAGCGCATGGCCAAAGCTCCGGTTTTATTGCGGCCATAGCCGACTGAAATCATGATCACGTCGCGCTCGTCACCCTGGATGTTCTCCAGGTTCTTGACAAAGAAAGGCTCAAGTCCGCCGGGTTGAAAGAATTCTTCGGTGTCCGGATGCGCGCGGCGCAACCGTTCCAGTTCGTCGTGAATGGCCTGCTTCTGCTTGATGGAAAAGGTGGCGACACCAAGCGTCAGGTTCGGCGTCGCCCGAACATGAGCGATCACCGCCTCGGCCACCGCCGTAGCCTCGACGGCATTGGTCGCGGTATTGCCGCTGTCATACACGCCGTTTTTCAAGTAATGAAAGCGCAACCCCATCCCGGCTTCAGCCATGTGCGGGCTGGGCACAATGAACAACCGATTTTCATAAAACTCCCGGTTGGAGACGGCGATCAGCGACTGGTGCCGACTGCGGTAATGCCAGCGCAGCATGCGCCGGCTTAGCCCCTTGGCCTCGCATAGCCCGAGGATGCTCTCGATATCACCTGCGCTCAAATTCCCCGTGTCATTGTCGTCTTCATCTCCGGACTGCTCGCTCGCCGCCTTGGCGAAGAAGCGGCTGGGGGGAAGCTGACGGTCGTCTCCGACCACGACCATTCTGTGACAGCGGGCAATCCCGCCCAGCGCGTCGATCGGCATGACTTGGCTGGCTTCATCGATCAGGAGAAGATCGAAAGCAATCGAGCCGGGCTCCAGGAATTGTGCCACGGATAGCGGGCTCATCATGAACACCGGCTTCAAGGCCTGAATCGCCGGAGCCGCCGTGCGGATCAGTTTTCGGATCGGCATGTGACGCTTTCTCTTGGCGAATTCACCTCTCAGCACGCCAAGCGGGCCTAACCCGCCCTCTACCTTGGGCAATCCTCGATGGTGTGCATGGGCCACTTCAAGACGGGCCAGCTCGATGCGTCCACGGTCGAGCGTTCGAAAGTCCTCGACGGTTTTGTCGTGTTCGTCGCCATGAAACGCGGTCAGGTCCGGCTCACAACCGGCCATCATGCGGAGAAGCGCCTCGAAATAGGCGAAGCGAAAGTCGGGCACGGCGTCGTCCGCGCTGAGAGCGCCGGTCCGCAAGACATCGATGAAAGCACCGAGCCCTTTCCCCGCCGCCTCGTCCAGGCGCGCGCGCAGGCTGATCCAACGGCTGAGATCATCCGGCCGGGCTTGCCATGCCGCCAACCGTTCGGCCAGAACCGCCAGTTCGATCGTATCAAAACCGGGCTGTCCGAAAGCCTCTCCCCGATCAAGGTCGAGCGCGTCGGCCAGGGCGCCAAGCTTCTCCAGGGTAGCGCCGACATCGGTTTCAATCGCATTGGCCACTCGGCTCGGCTCCGTCCGGTCCTCAAGGCGCGCGACGACCAGACGCAATCCGGGATCCAGCCCGTCTTTCTCCAGACCCGCCAGCCAGTTCCGCACTTCGACGATCAGGTTCCAATCGGTCTCGGTCCCCCGCCAGAAGGGGCCGAGTACGCTTTGTCCGAATTCATCCTGATCAACAAGCGTTGCGGCAAGTCGCTGAGCGGCGGCAAGTCGCCTGAAGAGACTGAGTTTTCCCGCCAAAGACTTCGGCGGAGGAACAGACAAGACGGAATTTTGTAAGGCCGCGATAGTCTTAAGGCTATCGGTGATGGTTGTATCAAAAACTATACCTTGGCTTATCCAGCGCCTGATATCGTAAGGCCTAGCAACCCAATCGTCCAGCCGCGAGCCAAGAACGCTTAAGTCAACATCGGACAGCTCTGGCGTTCCAAATGCCGCATCAAAATCCAGGTTCATGGCCGTTGCAAGCGCAACTATACTTTCATTAACAGCCTTGTATCCGGTGTCGACAGCATCTGTAAGCTTGTTTAGCTCACTTTTGGCGTCATGTCGTTCCGCCAGTTTTGCCACAACCTTTCGTAATTCAGGATCAAATCCGGTTTCGACCAATAACTCCAGCCAATCGCGCACAAATGCGAGAGTCTGCCAATCCGTATCGGCCCCTTGCCAGTCTTGGCCGAAGGCATCCCGTCCGAACGACTCTCTTTCACCGATAGACGCCGCAATTTTTTGTGCGGCCCGTATGCGATCCAACAAACCAAGACGAGCAGCCAGTGTTTTCGGGGGTTGGCCCTCTACAATGGCGTTTACTAAGGCCAAGGCACGACGATAGTCTCCCTTGAACACCCGCAACCAGGAATTCCCATGGCTCACAAGGGCTTGATGGGCGGCAGAAACATCGGTGTTTCGGGCCTTGTCCTTGATGCTACGGGAAAGGTTGGTTGCGGCAGCCCCGTATGTAAGCCCGATTTTAATCAACTCAAGGAGTTTAAGCCGATTTTCCGCCCAGGCGCTCGATGCGTAAAAATAGGATGGCGCAACAGGAGCATTAGCTAAAACTCGCGCAACCGAAATCAAGCTTTGCGTTGCCGCAAAAGTTTTCGGCATCGGCTGCTCAACAACAGACGCCAAGCGGTTAAGGTGCGATCTAAGGTGTTCAACACTTGCGGCGGCTGTTTTGATCATCGGCCGAAGCCGCCGATACTCTTTATTGACAGCGCGCAACCATGTTCGACCGTGAACCATCAGACTGTGATGGCTATTCGTGACATCAATCGTCCATGCCCGTTCGGTAATCTGATCGACGACCCTGGTCACTGTCGCACGATGCGCCAATCCTGTTTCAATCAGGTTATCGAGAGCGCCTCTGTGCTCGCCCCAACCAGCAGCCACCAGTAAGTCGGCGGAAACCGGCGGGGCCGTGGCCAGAACTCTGCCAACAGCAACCGTATTTCCCGTAGCAGCAAGAGTCCGCGCCGTCGGCAATTCTGTTAGCGTTGCCAAACGTTCAGAATTACGCCGCAGACGGTCGAGCACCCCTGCCGCTTCGCTGATTAAAGGCATCAAGCGGTCCAGGTCCATACGCAAGACAACCTTACACCGAACACCGCGCCAGGGATGCTGAACGGGTAAGCCTTCGTCGCGAATGCGTTCGGCGATTTCGGTGAGCAGCCTTTCTCGCTCTTGAAAGAGTTGTGGTGTCCAGGTCTCAGCATCGGTTAAAGTCCGAGCGGACGGGGACCGTCCCTTTTGCTGAAGCTCGACCAGTTGGCCGATGACCTCGAACGGGGTCAGGGAACACGGGACAAAGCGGGTATTTATGCGCGCGCTGTGGCGGTTTAGGCGGTCGCGGAGCCTCTCAAGCCGTTCGATCAAGGGCGGGTTTTCACCAAGAGCCGGCCGACCAAGAAGGCTTGTGCGCTGAAGGTCGGCCAATACCGCCGTTTTGGTCATTTTATGACTGTGCAACTCCAGGCACATCGCACCGAGGCCGATTGTCTCCAGGCGACGCTTGACGACCTCGAGCGCGGCCATCTTCTCGGCCATGAACAAGACCTTCTCGCCTCTGGCGACAGCAGCGGCGATAATGTTAGTGATGGTCTGGGATTTTCCGGTCCCCGGCGGCCCCTGGATTACCATGCTGCCATTACCAAGGGCCTGCTCGATGGCGAGCGTCTGAGAACTGTCAGCGTCGACGACATGGATCATCCGAGCCGGAGAAATATGATCATCAATGTGATCATCATCACCGATTGCCGGACCGTTTCCACTTTCGAAACCGTCACGAAGCAACGCGGCAATCAACCGGTGATCATCAAGCCGGCGCCCCTCAGGCCAATTGTCCGAATCGAGATCGCGATACATCAGAAATTTGGAGAAGGAGAAGAAACCGAGCACCATATCATCGTTCAGGACTTCCCAGCGCGGCTGCGAAGCGAGCGCATCCTGAACCGATGCAAAATACCCGGAAAGCTCAAGCTCGTCCTCGTCTTCAGGCAACGGGATGATCAGGCCGAACTCGGCTTTGAGTTTGGCTTGAAGCGACAGGTTACCGGCCGGGTCTTCCTGGTCCCAACGCAGTCGAAAGCGCTCGGCCGCGCTTTTACGCTCAAGGGTAACCGGAATCAGCAACAGCGGCGCATGGCGCTCAATTTCGGAGGACGGCGATTCGTACCAGCGCAGCATGCCAAGCGCCAGATAAAGGATATTGACTCCTTGTTCCTCGCGAAAAGTTTGCGCATCATAATATAAAGAAAGTAACCGCTTTTGAAGCTTTTCCGAAGTCACCAGAGTCTGGAGCCTCAGATCACCGTGACGCTTAGCAATGCCGCGTTCGTCGATCGGTTCGGAGTCATCGGGTTGGGGCAAATCTCCGAACTCGTCGTCACTGGAATCCTCTTCACCATTTTCCGCGTCCGGGTCTTTCTTCTTGTCGAGCGCCGGCAGAAAGCTCATCGACTTGGTTTCACGGACCAGAAGGCGGTAAACCTCTTCCGATTTTTCATCGGCGATTTCGATCGTCTTGGCCTGCTTGCTGCGGCGAGGCACGTTCAGCAGCCGGTTGCGGGACGACAGATCGAGCAGTTCCAACCGCCCGCGTTCCAATCTTTCCCGGATTCCGGTCATTTCCGTCATTAATTCCTCCCCGCCCCCGATGACCACTCGCGATGAACGAGGTTCAATCATTCGTCACGCTTGATCATGGTCTTGAGGATGTTTGACTGTCAACTACGCA
>JBAWVF010000213.1:0-6219 GCA_037147415.1 Rhodospirillaceae bacterium
TGATGTTCGGGGCATCGGTGATGATCTTGCCGTCAT
This sequence comes from Rhodospirillaceae bacterium, assembly GCA_037147415.1. Classification (GTDB taxonomy): domain Bacteria; phylum Pseudomonadota; class Alphaproteobacteria; order Azospirillales; family Azospirillaceae; genus BOG-933. The sequence goes on from JBAWVF010000213.1 coordinate 37, forward strand.
GCAGGTTGGCCGGCGCCTGACGCCCTCGACGCGGCGAGAGCAGCTTTTTTTGTCGCATCAGGCGGAACCCGATTGGCGGCGACGCGGATACCCGAGCGGATACGCAGCCTGGCCCACACTTTGCGGTGGACCTCGCCGACAAACGGTGACGTCGCGAGATCGGCCTTGATGGCGGCGAGCAGGTCCTCGTCCGAGATTGTGGGCTTCGGTCCCCGCTTGCCCGGCACCGGCTTGGCGTCATCGTTGGCCGTCGCTCGGCGAGCGTAGAACGAAGACCGAGGCATTGCCCACGTGGAGCACACCCGCTCCAAACCGTAGGCCCGGCCAGTGGCCGGCGATGGTGTCCGCCCCAGGGTCGCGCTCGCAGACACCCAGGCAAGGAGGCTCCTCGAAACGTCTTTCCTCAGCCGGCGAGACTCCGATGCCCGTATCCGTGACGGCCGTCTTCGCTTCCGGAGCTTCCGGAGCGAAGTTAGCGTAACAAGGGTATGCCCTGTCGCCATCCATCGGTCCACCGAGCGCCTTCCGCGGCGTGTGCTCGTCAGGGCCATGCCTTAGCCGGTAGCCCAGGTAGACGATCCCTACTTCGTGTTCAGAAGGTCCTTCAGGGCCTTCGCGGCTCGGAATTTTGGGCTTTTCGAGGCCGCAATCCTGATCGCCGCACCCGTCTGCGGATTGCGGCCGTCACGCTCCGCGGATTCGGCCACCGTGAAGATTCCGAACCCTGCAACGTTGACATCCTCGCCGCGCGCCATGGCGGACGAGATGATTTTGAACGTCGACGTCACCAGGGCTTCGGCATCCTTTCTGGTCAGCGTCGATTCCGCTGCCAGCGCCTCGGCCAGTTCGCTCCGGTTCATTTGCGCGTCGTCCCCGATGATTAAAATGCGGTAACTCCTGTGCACTCCGACGAAGCGGGCGTCAAGAAAAAGGATGCCGGACACGTGCATCCGGAAGCACAATCATTGAGTAACATCATTAGGTGACGGTTTCTTGCCGCATCCATCGGTGGCCGCAACGAAACAGCAACAGTTGGACGAACCCACTCCACAGCCGCAGCAGCCGGGTGTCCGCGGTGTCTGGCTCGTAAACCGCAGCCAGGAGCACATGACCATCGGCCCCGATCCGTTCGCCCAGAACGGTGCGCGACACGTCGCCAACATGGCGCCGGGACATCAAGGTCGCCGTGAACCGGCCGCAGGCTGGCGTCGCCGGAGATGCACGCCGTCGGCACTGCCGCATACTGACGCAGGAGGTGGCATCACCATGTCGGCCCCAATTGTGTTGAGCCAAACTCATTGCGGCGGGCAATAAAAGCCGCAACACGGGACTCGATCTCTAGCGGTAGGATGTGGTTGACCACTTCAACTGGTGGATCAGTTAGCGCCATCTTGACTGTCATCGTATTCTTGAAACCATCAGGTCCGACTAAACTGACGATTTTCCACCCTCTGGCGACGACTAAAGACAATATCTGCTCGGGCGTAAGAGAGTTGATTGCACCATGAAGGCGCATGCTCTGGATTTCTTCAACCAGATATCCGCCAGCGACCAGTCGTACCCACACTTGACCAAGATTTGGCTTTAGAATTATCTCATCCACAAGGGCATCCTGTACCGCCGGTTGATACGTTTTCGATCCGACGGCGCTAACAAATCTGGCAGCACTATCCTCGTCAACGGACTCAGCTGTGATCCGCCATACTGCCAACTCCAGCAACGCTGGTCGCGCAAGCAAGTCTCGCCTTTGGCGCTCAGCCTCAGGGATCACCATCCTGCCGGGTGGCCGGGGCGGCATCCGGAGCGCGGCCGCCAGTTCCAGCATCGGTGAAAAATCGATTGGCCGGAGTGCCTCTGAGAGGCGCCGTTCACCCAGACGCCGCCGCGGGGACATTGGAGCCATCACAGGGCATCGTTTGATTCCGTCATCAGGAATCGCAGCAGGGCGTCCAGTTTCCGCTCCTGGCGCTCCTGGTTCTCGCCGATCGCCATCAACAGATCCGCAATCATTTCGAGACGTGATGGCTCCTCGGCCGGTTCCACCAGGACCTGCAGTTTGTCCACCGCGATCTGAATCTCGATCGAACTTTGCAGCAACCGTTTCCCCAGATCCATTGCCTTTACCTCCGCCTTCTCCCCACTCGTGCCTTCCTTCATCTTCTTCCTCCGCAGATTTTTTACTTTTCAATCTGACATCTTTCAACGCGGGCAACATCGCACCCGCCAAACGCCGCTTAACCTCCAAGGGGGCTATCCTGACGGCATCATCGGCCACGGATGCGGCAACCAAGAGTGCGGCCAGAGAATGTTCAACACCCGCGGGGTCGACGATCATTATCGCGGTGGACCCTGCAGCCAGCCGGTAAGCACGCCCACCCAGCACAGCTCGGAACTCCGCCGCCGTCGTCGTCTGCAGCCATGCCCCGAGAACATCCCGCCTTACCGCGTTCATGTAGCGGACGACATCCCGCACACCGGCACGCTCGAGACGCTGGCGATCCCTTGACGACACGGCGGCAACCCGTGTGGCACCCTGACCGGACATCCCAGCCGCTTGTAGGGCCGTCGCGAGATCTGGGCGATGTTCCACGGCCCAGGCCAAGATTGCTCGCTCATGTTTGAAGGGGGTCAAAGTGAACCCGTTATCAAGTTCCCAACCGGCAACTACCCTCTCTCGTCTGACGTAATCATGCGCGAGAGTGTCAACCATGTGGCCATCAACACCCGCCAGCGAGTAGGCGCGATGCTCGTGATAGTCTTCGTTCTGCCAAGATGGATGCCGCATATCCACGTCAATGACACGGGGATGAACATGCCGGACACCGACATACGGTTGGTCCCATAGGTTAAACTCTTGTTCGATCCGCCGCCATAAGTCTGCCAACTCGGCATTGGTCGGGCGACGATCCCCTGGACTCGGGGCGATATGGATGTGCCAAATCGGTTGGCGAAAAAATGCATGCATAGTGCCGCAAGTAAGTTCCGACACCTGTTCGGGCAGCGTCTCGGCGGCAATATCCCGGGCCGCCAGCAGGACAACCTCGACATTTTCTTGCTTCCCCCAGTATGCCGCCAATCCGGGCCCACCGGAACCCCGTGTCGCCCCGGTGATCATCGCGCCGCCGGCATACGATGTCCGGACATGCGCGGCCTGGGCCAAGTCACATCGATCCTTGGCGAGACGTTTCCTACGACAACTGATTCTCGAGCCTCACAATGAAGGCACGATGCTTCGAGGCGCACCATGTGAATAGTCCACAATATTTGTTTTGTGTCTACGATATAGATGACCAGATCAGGCACAATCATGCTTCACCACCATCTTTTAAGTTACCTACTCTGCACATGACACTTCGGATCATAGCCGCTGTATGCCGTAGTTCCTCTAACAGATGTTCCGCAACTGCATGTCCTGGTCGATCATCTGCTTGACGAAGAGCCGCAGCCAACTGAACAACCGCACCTACAGACTTACCGACTGAGCCAACCACGCGGCTCAATTCCGCCAAATCCGCGCGCGGAATGACCGGTGGTGGTGGCGGAGGAGAGGGTCGGAGCTCATGCTCTTCGATTGGCATTCCGCCGACCGCTTCGATCAGTTGCTCGCGCACCCATGACGCGGCCGACATTCCTCTGCGTGTCGCAATCGCATGCACTCGCGCTGACAGATCGACTGTCATCCTCACATAAATGTGCTCGCTCATCGCCCTTTTCTCAGTTCCCATCCTGCCACTCATCGCAATCTCCATAAACCATGCGCTTATAATTCTCACCGCTATCTTGTTCTGATAATTCCTGCTGCGTCTGTTGATTATTTTGTTGCGGCGCACTCCTATTTGCAATGCGATCACTTTCGAACTTCTGGAAATCATCATGACTTGCTCACATGTTGAGCGCCATAATAATATAGATATCACAGCGATCTCGGTATTACAAGCATCACTGCCCACCTTTTTTAATCTCGTGACAACAGTACTCTCTGCTTACCGTCCAGATGACGGCTGCTTTGATAAAGCAATCGTGTTTCGATGCCTATTTTGTCGGGCTGACGTAACCAGTATAGCTAGCTGGCCTAATATAGAAATGGTTTCGTTGCGTAGGCGCGCTATAAAATCTTGACAACTATATTATGCGTGATACCCTGAGACTAGTATTTTGAAAAAAGTGGACGTGTCGTCAACATTATAACTAGTGAATATTTTGACATAAATCACCAGAGATTTTGCGATCTCGCATCCATGACCCAGACATTTCAGCCGTTCTCGTCAAACCGATGTGCGTCAGACAAGGCCAACGCCTCGGACTTTGGTACGGTATTTTACGGTAAAGGGCCGTACGAACACGTTAATTTATGGGTAAAATACCGTACGCGCACGGTGTTTGGGTATTTGGGCAATCATTTGCTCGACGCGATCCTGGATGTCTGGACGCATGTGCAGAATGTGCTGAACCGTTTCAGCGCTTGGGGAACCGAGCCGATGTCACAGCCGATCCGGCGTTCGCCCGCAATGAGGCGTCGCTGATCATGGCGGCTCTGGCCAACAACTTGATGCACATCGGCCGTACTCTGGTCGAGGCCAAACCAGCCAGGGTTGGAGCCTGCGTCGGTTCCGCCAGCAGGTCTTGCGCGCCGCCGGCATCGTCATCATGGACATCCAAGGGCATGCCATTGACCTGAGGCGCAGCATCTGAAACGAATCCGGAGCGTCGGACATTCTACCCGATTTTAGAACCGAAGCTGTAGCTTCACTTGCCGACCGACCGCTGGTGGCGTGCCACGATGGCCTCGACCTCATCGGCGACCAAAACACCCCGGCGGCGTAGCACCGCCGCAATCGCCGCCACCGTCCGTCGTCCGGCCCGGATTACGGCGGTCGCATCGGCATCCGCTTGGGCAATCATCTGCTCGACGCGCTCACGGATGTCTGGACGCATGAGGAGAATCTGCTGAACCGTGTCAGGACTAGGAGCACCGAGCCAAATCGGCACCGCACCATCATCCAGGCCATAGGAAACCACCGCAGACACGGCCAGCGCCGTTACCCGCGCCAAATCTGAACCTGCCGGACCACCTGCAGCGTTGGACACCTCGCCGAACATCACGGCTTCGGCAGCACGCCCCGCCAGGCCCTGTCGCATCAGGCACATGATGTCATGAAGTGTGAGCGCTTCCTTCGGCTGATCGACACTGGTCTGACCCCCAGTGTCGCCACGGCTCCGGACATGAACCATCTCAAGCGTACCTGGCCGCTCGGTGACAACCAGATACGCATGGCCAGCCTCGTGCACAGCCGCCAGTCGAAGGGAGCTCGGGTTCCGAGGGCCAACATCATCTTGGTAAATCGCAGCCAGGATGTCCCCAACCTCTATCACGCGACCAGCTTTGCGTGCACGTCGGCGTCCATCCCGGCACCAGCCGGCGACATGGGCACCGGTCGCACCTCGCGCACCGCGGACGACCCTGTTCAGGTCGACATCGGTAAGAGCATGCTCGCGGCCGAGGTATTGCTGGAAAATCCCCTTCAACGCCGCCGCGGACGGAGGCAAGATGACAATCACCCGATCGAGACGCCCAGGCCGGACGAGCGCGGGGTCGACTTTGCTCGGCGAGTTGGTCGCGCCGATACAGACGACCCCTTCTTTGCTACCGACCCCATCAATTTGCTCGAGAAGCGCGTTGACACATTGCCTCCCGTAATCCGCGTTGTCGCCAGACAACCTCTCTCGGTCACTGAATGAGTCGATTTCATCGACAAATATTATTGACGGGGTACTCGAAGATGCAAGATGGAAATCACGCAGCATTGCCTTAAGAAAGTCGCCAAGGTGGCCGGCTGACTGCCACTGTGCATAAGAACATGCGACAAGGGGAACTTCAACACCGGTTTCCCGCTCACAAGTACGGGCCAGTGAGCGTGCAAATGTGGTCTTGCCGACGCCGGGAGGACCCGCGAGGAGCGCGCCACGGCTTACATCACTCCACGACAGACGACCTTTGCGATATGCGGCGAGGTCTTCGGCGAGTTCAAGGCCCCACTTCGCCGCCTCGCCGAAACCATGAAGTTTATCAAGACAAAGTGCATCCTGCCTTGACGTTGATGTCGGCGACACCATCAACCGCTTCAGTCGCCGAACGTAGTCATCCGCGTTTTGACCAGGCCGTTCCGCCAAGATAAGATCGTT
>JBAWVF010000214.1:0-6172 GCA_037147415.1 Rhodospirillaceae bacterium
CGTCTTGGTCCTGGCACGCTCAATCGACTACGTCATTGGTTGGTCAAACTGGAGGCGATGGCACCAAGCCATCGCACGCAGGTGCCATATCAAGAGAAAGATTGCAAGGATTCAGAAAGTGCCACTGTAGTAGTAGACACGGCGGCTAAGCAGCGGCGCACGCACCGGCCGCTGACGACCGAGCCTCAACGCCGACTGGCGCTACTTTGGCAAACCATTCTCGACGTCCCGGTTGAAGATGCCGACGACGATTTCTTTCTGCTGGGCGGGCACAGCGTGCTGGCGGTTCGGCTGGTTGCGGCGGTGGAAACCGCCTTTGGCGTTCGCTTGCCGCTTTCGGAGCTGTTCACCGCCTCCACCGTCGCACGGATGGCCGAGCGGATCGAAGCCCACAGCCATGCCGGCGACTGGCACCCGGTGGTTGCGGTCAATGCGGCCGGTGCGCGCACGCCGCTGATCTGCTTTCACCCGGTGGGCGGCAATATCCTGTGCTATCGGGAAATGGCCGATCTGCTTGGTCCCGATCAGCCGGTCTATATGATCCAATCTTATGGCCTGGAGGATAATCAGCCGCTTCACGCTACGGTCGAGGCGATGGTTTCCGGCTATTTGGCGGCGATGAAGGGTGCGGTTCCGGACGGCCCGCTGGCCTTGGCCGGCTGGAGTTTCGGCGGGCTGTTAGCCTGGGAAGCGGCCTGCCGGTTGCAACAGGCCGGCACCGAGATCAAGGCACTGATCCTGTTCGACAGTATCGCCGCGCCCGATGCCATGCGGGACTTGTTGCGTAAGGATGAAACCGACTATCTGGCCGCCTTGTTCGACGAAATGGGGTTGGGCGATGCCGAAGCCTTCCGGTGTTTGACCCCGGAACAACGGCTCGACATGATTCTGGCGCACGGCAAGGGCGGACATTTTTTCCCCGATAATATGAAGCGTCAGGACATGCGCCGCCTGTTGACCCTGTTTCAGAACAACGCGCTGGCCGCGGTGCGCTATCGCCCGCCGCCGTTGGACGGACGCATGCTGTTGATCCGGCCGCGCCTGCCCTCGCGTCAGGCCCCCTCCATTCCGGGCGACGAGTATAGCGGCTGGCGCTCCCTGCCCAGGCGCGGCGTCGACCTGCGTTGGATCGACGGCACTCACGGGCACATGCTGACACAGCCCTATCTTGATCAGTTGGCCGCTCATGTCCGCGCCTGGCTCGACGAAGCGGGCGCATGATGGAAGCTTTGATATGATTCCGGCCGGGACGATCGAGGTGTGGACCATCGGGCTCGATGGCTTGAGCGAAGACGGTGGCAGGGCCGGTCCCGCTCCCGACGCCGTGCCCCGGGCTTGGATCGCACTGCTCGATCCGGACGAGACCGAACGGTGTTGCCGGCTGCGCCGCTTGCGTGACCGTCTGGCCTTTGCCGCCGCTCACGCCTTGCTGCGTCTGGTGCTGGGAAAAGCGCTGAATTTACCGCCCGCCGCCCCGGTTCTGACCCGCGACCGCAACGGCAAGCCGGTTCTGGCCGCGCCGACCGGGACCGGCTTGCATTTCAACCTGTCACACACCGACGGCATGGCAGCGGCGGCGCTGAGTTCGGTCGGGCCGGTCGGTGTCGATGTCGAAGCGGTCGATCGGCCGGGCGACTTGGACGATGCCTTGATCGCGTTCGCGCTGACTCCAAGCGAGGCGTCGGCCTTGACCGGATTATCCGAAACCGCCCGTGCCGAGGCCTTTTTCGCCGCCTGGACCGCCCGTGAGGCTGTGGCGAAAGCCGATGGCCGCGGCCTGTCGCTGCCGTTCACTTCGATTTCCCTGGATCGGGACGGCCGAGGCGCCACCATCACCGCCCCAGCGACTGTGCGGCGCTGGCGGCTTTGGCGTCATCATCCGTCCGCCCGACACCGTCTGGCCCTGGCCGGAGCCGAAACTTTTGGCCCCGGCGCCGAGCCCGCACTCGGAGCGCTCACGATCACCCCGCGCGATGGCTATGCCCTGACGCTGAAGCGGTGGAGCCCGTGGCCATGAACCTGTTGCGTCTGCTCTCGCGCTCCAAATCGGGCTCCCTCAACCGCCTGTTGACCGACGCGGTGCTGTCCAGCCTGTCGAGCACGCTGGTGCTGGCCATCGTCAACGCCGCCGCCGGTGAGATTGCCGCCCGTCGGTCCGATCAGATCAACCGGATGCTGGCCGCGGCGTTCCTTGCGGCGGTCGCGTTCTATTTCTTCACGGAATCCCGGATGGTGTCGCGGCTGGCCACCGATGCCGAAGAAGCGGTTGACCATATCCGCCAGGGTTTGCTTGATCGCTTACGCCGCGCCGGGTTATGGCAGATCGAGCATTTCGGTCAAGCTCCGCTGTTTGAAAGCATTACGCGCAGCACGCAAACCGTTTCCCAAAGCTCGCAATTTCTGGCGCTGTCGATTCGATCGGTTATTCTTTCGGTGCTGGTTCTGCTCAACATCGCAACCTTGTCGCTAACGGCCTTTGCCCTGATTTCATTGATGCTGATTTCAGGGGCTTGGGCCTATGTCCGGCTCGGCCATCATCTCAACGAACGCCGCCGACAGATGATGCAGACGGAAGCTCAGCTTTTCGAAGGCATCACCGACCTGTTCGACGGCTTCAAAGAACAAAAACTCAGTAGCGCCCGCAGCAGCGATCTGGGACGCGAGTTCACCGCGGCATCGCTGGCCGCAACCGATCGTCGTTTCGATGTGCATGTTCATGGCTGGCAGCAATTTATATTCGGAGAACTGGCCTTTAATTTCATGCTGGGCGTGGTGGTGTTCGCGGTTCCGGTTTATGCCCCGAATTTTAGCACCGAGGTGGTCAAAGTGACCGCCTCGGTGCTGTTCATGATGGGGCCGATGTTCGGACTGATGCAGATGCATGCCGTCATGGGCGAGGCGGAGGCCGCGGCCGGGCATATGTTGGAGTTGGAGGGCGTGCTCGACGGCATGCTCGAGCCCGGTGGAGATCGTCCGCCGCTGCCGGTGCCGGTGGCATTCAGCGAAATTTCGCTGGCGGGCGTCAGCTTCGCCTATCCCGCGCCGCCCGGCGAGCGCCCCTTCACCATCGGCCCGCTCGACCTCACGGTGAAACGCGGTGAAATCCTGTTCATCACCGGCGGCAACGGTTCGGGAAAATCAACCCTGATTCGGCTATTGACCGGTCTTTATACGCCGGGCGGCGGCCGGTTGGCGGTTGACGATATCACCGTCTCCCCGCGTCACCTGCAATCTTACCGGGAACTTATTGCCGCGGTTTTTTCGGATTTTCACCTTTTCCCCAGACTGTATGCCGATGGAGAGGTTGATGTCGCTTTGGTAGAAAGCCTGCTTGTGACTTTGGAAATGAACCGCATTACGACACTGGAGGGCGACCGCTTCACGCGTCGCGCGCTGTCGGCCGGGCAGCGCAAGCGGCTGGCACTGATTGCGGCTTTGGCGGAACGGCGCTCGATCCTGGTGCTCGATGAATGGGCGGCAGACCAGGATCCTTATTTCAGGCATAAATTCTATCGTGAGCTGTTACCTGACTTAAAGCGCCGCGGTTTAACAGTGATCGCCGTGACACATGATGATCATTATTTTGATGTCGCCGACCGGCGATTCCACCTGGAAGAAGGTAGACTGATCGAAATACAGCCCGAACAAAAAGTAAAGCCACCGGCAAAATCCCGGCCGCGCAGAAAACCGGTCCGGAAGGAGCCCTGAACGATGGAACTGGTCGCCTTATTGCGCCGCGAAGCCACCGCCAATCTGCGCCCGATGATCGTGATGAACATCATTTCGGCGGTGACCACCGCTGCGATGCTGGCAGAGATCAACAGTGCGGCCGAAGCGACGGCGGCCGGTAAATCCACCGATGCCTTGCTTATATTATTCTTGATTACCATGTTTTTATTTGCAATATCGCATAATTATGTCCTGCTTACTTCGTCTCACGATATAGAATACATGATTCATCGCATGCGAGTGGCGTTGTTCGATGAAGTTCGCCACACCGACCCGCCGACTCTGGAGCAAGTCGGGCGGAGCGCCCTGCACGCCGCCCTCACACAAGACAGTCAAACCCTGGCCCGCACGCTACCCTTGCTGGCGGTCGGTTTACAACAAGCGGTGATGTTGCTGTTTATCGGCGTTTACATGGCTTGGTTGTCACCGGTTGCCTTTATCCTGTCGTTCGGTTTTTCCGGGCTGGCGGTGGCGATCCGTTTCCAGCGCATGCGGATGCTGGGTCAGGCCATGCGCGCCAGCATGATAGAAGAGGCGCAAGTATTCGACGGTCTGACCGACCTGCTGCATGGTTTTAAAGAAGTACGCATGAGCAAAGCCTGCTCCGACGGCCTGATGGCCGACCTTGCCGCGGTTTCAACCAAAGCCCGCAAGGTTAAGACTAAGACGAAAAGCCTGTGGGGACAGGAATTCGCGCTGCTTCAGTCGCTATTTTATATTTTAATCGGCCTGGTGGTGTTCGTCGTCCCCCTGTTTTCCAGCGGTTATGATGCCGTTGTGGTTCAAATCACCACCTTGGCGCTGTTTATTGTCGGCCCGATCGGCACGCTGGCCCATGTCACCCCTATGGTCAGTGAAACCGAGGCGGCGCTCGGCAGTATCAAGGCTCTGCGTACAAGCCTGCGTCATTCCCGGGCGGAATCGCCCGACGAAAGCGCCCGGCCATTGCCCGGTCCAACCAAAGAAATCGCTTTAGACGGGGTGTGTTTTTCTTATCCCGGTGACGGGGATGGTCCTGGTTTTACTGTCGGGCCTTTGACAGCTTTCTTTCGTGCCGGGGAAATCACCTTTATCACCGGCGGCAACGGCTCGGGCAAATCAACTTTGCTGCGTCTGTTGACCGGGTTAATTCCGCCGCAGCAAGGCAGGCTCAGCGCCGACGGGGCCGAAGTCGAGCCCGAACAGCTTCAAGCCTACCGTGACCGGATTTCAGCGGTGTTTTCCGATCTGCACTTGTCGCGCCGACTTTACGGGATTGTCAATCCCGACCCCGTAGTGAGTACAGCTTTACTAGCGCGGTTGGAAATGACCGGTAAGGTTTCGATTGCCAACAATTGTTTCTCCACCGTGAACTTGTCATCCGGTCAACGTAAACGACTGGCCTTGCTGGTAACCGAACTGGAGGCCAAGCCGGTATTGGTGCTTGACGAGTGGGCCGCCGACCAGGATCCGCACTTTCGCAAGATTTTCTACGAGCAATTACTACCGGAATTCCGCGCCAGGGGCCGAATTGTGGTCTGCGTTACTCACGATGACCATTATTTCTCGACCGCCAACCGTATCTTACACATGGACGAAGGCCGCTTGACCGTGGTCGGGGATGGACCGCTATGAAAACATTTTCCACAAATACCAAGGCCGCATCGTCTTGGTTCACGCTGTTCCGTTCAAAGTCCGTCGCCCGACTGCGGCTGATCTGCCTGCCCTATGCCGGGGCGGGTGCGGCCGCTTGGCGCGAATGGCCAGCGGCAGTGGCGGTTGAGGACCAATTGGAAGTGGTGGCAATCCGGTTGCCCGGCCGTGAGAACCGAATAAACGAGCCTTGCGCTACCGAAGTCGCCGCGGTAATACCGGGAATGGTTACGGCATTACGGCCACTGCTTGATCTGCCGTTTGTGATTTTCGGACATAGTCTCGGCGCATTTATCGCTCATGATCTTACCCATGCATTGGCTGATCTTGGATGTTTGCCAAATCTCTTAGTGATTTCAGGTGCGCCACCGCCGCATTTACCACGAAAATCTTCATCTGTCCATAATCTTCCGGAAAAGGAGTTTCGTGAGTGCCTGTGCCGGTTAGGCGGAACCCCGCCCGAGGTACTGACCTGTCACAGCCTGATGGATTTGCTGGCCCCGGTGCTGCGCGCGGATTTCCGCATGGCTGACACCTATCGCCGTCACCCGGCCGCCCCTCTGCCTTGCCCGGTGCTGGCTTTTTCCGGCAGCAACGACCCGCTGGCGCCGCCGTCCACGGTAGCGGGTTGGCATGCTCTGGCGGGAGCCGGCTTTACTCACCGAACGCTCTCTGGCGACCATTTCTTCTTACATCGGCACCGAGCCGAACTTATCGAAACCATACTTGCCCACACTGCGGTACCGGAGCACAAACCATCCATGCCTATCGGGTTAACGCACACACCCACTAGATGTTGTGTGCTTCCAGT
>JBAWVF010000215.1:0-6094 GCA_037147415.1 Rhodospirillaceae bacterium
TTCTGGAAAATACTATATCTAGTGGGTGTGTGCGTCAAGCCGATAGGCATGGTATGAGTGAAAAACCAGTCACCCGAGAGTAATTCTGATGCCTAGCGCTTCATTCCCCCTGACATCAAATCTCATTGGCAAAGCGGGAAGGCTCGGGTAAAAGAGCGTCATGACCGAATCCAAACAGACTTCGCCGGAGCCGACCTCGCGCGACGAGTGGTTGGCCAAGGCCCGAACCCTCTCCGAAGCGCTGCCCTACATGCGCCGCTATGCCGGCCGCACGTTCGTCATTAAATATGGCGGTCACGCCATGGGTGACGAGGAACTGGGCTTATGCTTCGCCCGCGACATCGTGCTGCTGAAGCAGGTCGGGATCAATCCGGTGGTGGTCCATGGCGGCGGCCCGCAAATCGGCAACATGCTGAAGCGCTTGCAAATCAAGAGCGAATTCGTGGACGGCCTGCGCGTCACCGACCGGGAAACCGTCGAGATCGCCGAGATGGTGCTGTCGGGCTCGATCAACAAACAGATCGTGTCGATGATTCACGAAGCCGGGGGCCGGGCGGTCGGCTTGTCGGGCAAGGATGCCCAACTGATCCAGGCGCGTAAATTGCGGCGGACCAAGCGCGACGAAGACAGCAATATCGAGAAAATCCTCGACCTCGGTTTTGTCGGCGAGCCGTACCACATCAATCCCGATATCCTGGAGACCTTTGAACAATCGGACATTATTCCGGTGATTGCCCCGATCGGGGTCGGCAAGGGCGGCGAGACCTATAACATCAATGCCGATACTGCGGCCGGGGCGATTGCCGGCGCACTTCAGGCCTGCCGGTTCTTCCTGCTGACCGATGTTGCCGGGGTGCTCGACAAGGACAAGGCGCTGATTCCGTCCATGACGGTCGAGCAGGCGCGGGCACTGATCACCGACGGCACCGCCTCGGGCGGCATGATTCCCAAGATCGAAACCTGCGTCGCCGCGGTCGAGCAAGGGGTTGATGCTGCGGTTGTACTCGACGGCCGGGTGCCTCATGCCCTGCTACTGGAAATCTTCACCGAAGGCGGCGCCGGAACTCTGATCCGGCGGGAGTGACGGACAACGCGGTTTTTCACGAAGCCGGCGCTTTGGGGGAAAACCACTGAAGGAACTTCGTGGCGGCGAACACGCGCGCCACTTGGCCTTGCGGACTTTCCAGAACCATGGTTCCCCCGCTTTCGCGCAGGGTCTCGCCGAGAATCAGCAGCATGCCGAGCCCCGCCGAATCGATGAAGCTGAGTGCCGATAGATCGATATTCACCCGCGCAACACGATTGGAACCGACATAGCGGGAGATTCGTTTCATCTCGACATGGTCGTTAAAGGTCATACGTTCGGAGAAGCGGAGCCGCATCGCGGATCCGGTCTCGATGGTTTCGCTGCACTTCATGGCCGCCTCTCCCTGTTCACCGGTCATTCCGCCGGTGTTTTGCCTTTTAGAGTAATCGGAAAAACCGGTTAATGTGAGAGCCGCTATCCTCACCTCTCCGTACCACACAAATCAAGCGTGGATTGCGATTACACAATGTAAATTACCATACCCCCTTAGCCCGCTGTTATGCAATTAACGCAAATCTTAACTGAGCACATCAGAGCAATGTTGCGGCGCACCAATTACGGTTATCATTCCCATTCAATAGTACCGGGGGGCTTACTGGTAATATCATAGGTAACGCGGTTAATACCGCGGACTTCGTTAATAATACGGGTTGCGGTCCCCGCCAGAAAATCATGATCGAAGCGGTAATAGTCGGCAGTCATGCCGTCGGTGCCGGTGACGGCGCGCAACGCCAATACATAATCATAGGTACGGCCATCGCCCATCACGCCGACCGAGCGCACCGGCAGCAGCACGGCGAACGCTTGCCAGATCGCGTCGTAAAGTCCGGCGTTGCGGATTTCCTCCAGATAGATGCGGTCGGCGCGGCGCAGCAAATCGAGCTTTTCCGGAGTGACTTCGCCGGGAATACGGATGGCCAGCCCCGGCCCGGGGAACGGGTGGCGCCCGACGAACGCTTCGGGCAGGCCCAGCTCGCGCCCAAGCTTGCGCACCTCGTCCTTGAACAGTTCGCGCAGCGGCTCGACCAGCTTCAGCTTCATCCGTTCCGGTAAGCCGCCGACATTGTGGTGCGACTTGATGGTGACGCTGGGACCGCCGGTCACCGACACCGACTCGATGACGTCGGGATAAAGCGTGCCCTGGGCCAGAAACTCGGCGCCTTCGATCTTCTTGGCCTCGGCGTCGAAGATATCGATGAAGGTGGCGCCGATGATCTTGCGCTTGCGCTCCGGGTCGGTGACCCCGGCCAATCGGCCGAGAAACAGCTCCGCCGCCTCGGCATGAATCAACGGAATATTGTAATGGTCGCGGAACAGAGTGACCACCTCGTCGGCTTCGCCCATCCGCATCAGCCCGGTATCGACGAAGATGCAGGTCAGCTGCTCGCCGATCGCCTCGTGAATCAGGACCGCGGCGACCGCGCTGTCGACTCCGCCCGACAAGCCGCACACCACCCGGCCCGTGCCGACCTGCGCCCGAATTCGGGCGATGGCGTGCTCGCGGAACGCCGCCATGGTCCAGTCGCCGCGACAGCCGGCCACATGATTAACGAAATTAGTCAATAACTGCGCACCATGGGGGGTGTGAACCACCTCGGGATGAAACTGGACGCCATAAATATGGCGGGTATCGTCGGCAATCGCGGCGAAAGGGGCGCCTTCGCTGTCCGCAACCACCCGAAAGCCCGGCGGTAGCGCGGTCACCCGGTCGCCATGGCTCATCCAAACCTGCTCGCGCGCGCCGACCTGCCAAACCCCTTCGAACAGCGCGCAGGTCTCGCGGATTTCCAGAAAGGCACGGCCGAACTCGCGGTGATCGCTGCCCTCGACCCGGCCACCTAATTGATGGCACAAGGTTTGCTGGCCGTAGCAGATACCGAGCACCGGCACTTTGAGTTCAAACACGGCTTCGGGTGCGCGCGGCGCGCCTTCGTCCATCACTGAAGCCGGGCTGCCCGACAGAATCACGCCTTTGGGTGCGAAGGCTTGAATCCGCTCGGCGCTCAGGGTGAACGGGTGGATTTCGCAATAGACCCCGCTCTCGCGGACCCGACGGGCGATAAGCTGGGTCACTTGTGACCCGAAATCGAGAATGAGGATACGATCGCTTGACATGGCACCGGGTCCGGACTGCAACGGGAGGCCCATTGCTACCCCGGGGACGGGTTCACCGGCAAGCGTGCCAACACGGTCAGATCACGCCAACCATAAGCGATTTCGGGCAGCAGGGTTTTAGCCAGGTAAATTGTCTGCTCGCCGATCCACTCGCCCCCCATCCGCTCGTAAAACCAGCGGGCCTGATTGTCGCGCAGCACCCGAACCAATGCCGAGGAATACCCGCGCCCGACCAATTCGCCCGCCATCGCCGCCAGCAAGCGCCGACCGAGTCCACGCCCCCGCCCCCCGTCGAGCAGGTAAAGCGTATAAAATTCGCCCTCGAAATCGGAAAACCGAGTGCGCTGCACCCCGCAACTGCCGAATCCGACAATGCCCCGCGGCGGGTCGACCGCCACGAACACGCCGTTGGCTCCCTCTTCGGTTTGCGTCAGTTCGGTATACCAGCGCAAAGTCGATTTCCGCACCGACAGCCCGACCAGATAATCATCGGGGATCAGCCCCGGATAGGTCGAGCGCCAGCTTTCGACAAAAACACCGGCAATGTCGGCCGCATCGGCACTGTGCGCCCGCCGGATCAGCACCATCGGGTGCGGCCTTCCTGCAACTTCACATAGGCCCGCTCAATCTCGGCGCGAAAACTATCGGGAATCCGTGCCCAATCCAGAATATCGACCCGGATCGGCAGATTGCTGTCAATAAAAGCCGATTTCAAGCGGGCAAGCCCGGCCGTCTCTTCGGCCGGACCGGCAGGATTGACGATCACCAGATCAAGATCGCTGACCTCGTCCGCCGTCCCGGTCACCCGACTACCGAAGGCCCTTACTTCAGCATCGGGAACAAGACGATGCAAAAGCTCCCGAACCATTTTCAGATACCGTTCCGGCAAGTCGAGCGCGGAGCTATTCAGCTGAGGCATGGCCGTTCACGCCTCCACACCGAACCGGGTGCGCAAAACCTGCTCGACCGCTTTTACATCCTCCAGAAAAGCGGGGAGCAACAGCAAAGTTTCCTTGGCGAAATGCTCGCCATACTCATGCGCCGTGCTGTTGCGGTTGTCACGATAGGCAAACCAAGGCTCGACCCGGCTCGGCTCAATCAGCCCGTGTTGTGCCGATAGGCGCAGAACTTCCCTCGCGGTCATCGCTTCCAGTGCTCTCCGGCCAAGATCGAATTCCCGCAACGCACGGCGCAAAAGCTTCAGCGTCGTTTCTTGCGCCAATTCATAATTCTTGACGATGGCCGAGCGAAACACCTCCCGCTCGACGCTGTTCGGCTCGGCCTTCCGGTACAGCACCAGCGCCGAATCAAGAGTATTAACGCAGCGATGCAGATGGTCGGTGTTCAGCACCATGGGTTTACCCCGGTTCGGCCTCCGCCATGACGTCCGGTTCGGCCTCCGCTGTCGCCTCCGCTACGACATCTTCCATGGCCGCCTCTTCGGACTCGGGTACCTTTTCCGCCTTGGTCCGAATCATCACCGCGGCGAAGAAACCGTCGGTATCGTGGCGGGCGGGGGTCAGGCGCAGCCATGGCCCCTCCAGCGGCGACGGTGTCCCGAACAAAGCCGGCCACAGCTCGGTTATCGGTAACGGTGCGAAGTCGGGATGGCTGTCCAGGAAAGCGGTGATGCGATCCTCGTTTTCCTCGGCCAGCAAGGAACAGGTGGCATAGACCAGCCGGCCGCCCGGTTTGACCAGCCGGGCCGCGCTGTCGAGAATTTCGGCCTGTAAGCCGACCAATTCGCTAAGCCCGGGCCCGAGCGGGCGCCAGCGGGCATCGGGATTGCGCCGCCAGGTGCCGGTGCCGGTACAGGGCGCGTCGACCAGGACGCGATCGAACATGCCCTTGTGACGCTTGACCCAAGGGTCGCGCGCCGAGCTGAGCGGGCGGGTCTCGATATTATGCAGACCGGCCCGACGGAACCGCTCCGCCGCGCGCTTCAGCCGATTGCCGAGCACATCGCAGGCGATGACCCGACCGCGATTATCCATCGCCGCCGCCATCGCCAACGCCTTGCCGCCGGCCCCGGCACAGAAATCAACCACTTGCTGGCCGGCGCGGGCATCGACCAGCAGCGACACCAACTGCGAGCCCTCGTCCTGAATCTCGATCGCGCCGCCTTTGAACAGCTCCAGCGCGGCGATCGGCGGCCGTCCCTCGACCCGGATTCCGAGCGGTGACAACCGGCAGGGCTGTACCTTGATCCCGGCCGAAACCAAATCTTTAAGCGCCGCCTCGCGCCCGGCCCGCAACGGGTTGACCCGCAGATCAAGCGGCGCCGGGCCGGTCAGTGCCAGCATCTCGACCCCGAAGCGGGAGCCGAGCGAACGCCGCAGCGCCGGTTCCGCCCAATCCGGACATTCAACCCGGATCTCCTCGGGCATCTCGGGATGCTCCAGGGTGTGATGCTCCAGCGCCCGGGCCAAGCGGCCCTCGGCCTCGGTAAACGGGGCCGGATGGAAATCGCCGCTGTCGAACAGCTTTTCGAATGTGACGAGGTTGCGCTTTTCGGCCAACAGGGCGTTGGCGATCACCCGGGCGCGCGCCTCCTCCGGCTCGGGACAGCCGGCCTTGGCCAGCCACCAGCGCAGCCGGGCATGACGGCGCAAGACCGCAAAAGTCAGCTCGGCCACCGCGGAGCGGTCCTTGGCGCCGATATAGCGTCGAGCACGAAAAAAAGCACTGGCAACAGCATCGGCAGGTCGCGGAGTCACCGCGATTTCGGCCAATAACTCAATCGCCGCCTGCATGCGCGCACCTGGAGTCATGTCGGGTTCCGGTCTTCGAGGAAACGGCTGATTAACTCTAGCACTCCGCGGGCCGCTTGTCACATCACCCGATGCGCAGGCATCAAGCCGACCCGATGCGCAGGCATCAAGCCGACCCGAT
>JBAWVF010000216.1:0-6049 GCA_037147415.1 Rhodospirillaceae bacterium
CCGGTGGAATCGTTGACCCGCAGCGTACTGCCGCTGATGTTGAAGCTGCCGTTGTCGGCATCGTTGGTGCCGTTGCCGGCGACCAGGGTGTAGGTATAGGTGCTCGGCCCGACATCGGTGGAGGACAGCGTGCCGACGGAGGCGTTGCTGCCGGCGGCCTGACTGACGCTGGTCGAGGTCAGGGCGATGCTGGTGGGTGTGGTGTTGTCGACCACCGCGATGGTGAACGCCTTGTCGAAGCTGTGCCCGGCCGCGTCGGTGGTCCGGACGTAGATGGCGTAGTTGCCGGCGGCGAGATTGGATGAATTGTTGGCCCGCAGCGTGCCGCCGCTGATGTTGAAACTGCCGTTGTCGGCGTCGTTGGTGCCGTTCCCGGCCACCAGCGTGTAGGTATAGGTGCTCGGCCCGACATCGGTGCTGGAGAAGGTGCCGACGGTGGCGTTCGCCCCGCCGCTCTGGTTGACGCTGGTCGAGGTCAGGGCGATGTTGGACGGCGTGGTGTTGTCGGCCACCGTGATGGTGAGCGCCTTGTCGAAGGTATGCCCTGCCCCGTCGGAGGTCCGGACATAGACGTGATAGCTGCCGGCGGCGAGATTGGAGGCGTTGTTGGCGCGCAACGTGCCGCCGCTGATATTGAAGCTGCCGTTGTCGGCGTCGTTGGTGCCGTTGCCGGCCACCAGCGAATAGGTATAGGTGCTTGGCCCGACATCGGTGCTGGAGAAGGTGCCGACCGTGGCGTTGGTGCCGCCGCTCTGGTTGACGCTGGTCGAGGTCAGGGAAAGGTCGGTGGGCGTGGTGTTGTCGACCACCGTGACGGTCAGCGCCTTGTCGTAGCTGTGCCCGGCCGCGTCGGTGGTGCGAACATAGATCGCGTAGTTGCCGGCGGCAAGACTGGATGAATTGTTGGCCCGCAGCGTGCCGCCGCTGATGTTGAAGCTGCCGTTATTGGCGTCGTTGGTGCCGTTGCCGGCGACCAGACTGTAAGTGTAGGTGCTTGGCCCGACATCGGTGCTGGAGAAGGTGCCGACGGTGGCGTTGCTGCCGCCGCTCTGATTGACGCTGCTCGAACTCAGCGAGATGTTGGTCGGGGTGGTGTTGTCGACCACCGTGATGGTCAGCGCCTTGTCGAAGGTGTGCGAGTGGCCGTCGTTGGTTTCGACATAGACGTGATAGGTGCCGGCGGCGAGACTGGAGGCGTCGTTGGCCCGCAGCGTGCTGCCGCTGATGTTGAAGCTGCCGTTGTCGGCGTCGTTGGTGCCGTTGCCGCTGACCAGACTGTAGGTGAAGCTGTCGCCGCTATCGGGATCGGTGGTGGACAGGGTGCCGACGGCGGCGTTGCTGCCGCCGCTCTGGTTGACGGTTGCAGCGGAAATGGAAAGGTCGGTGGGGGCGCTGTTGCCGCCAGTATTGGTTGAAGTAAAAGTCCAAACATAAGTATAACTATCGGTCGTGCCAGATTTTGCGCCGTTGCCGGCCCCCCAGGTACCAAAATGTAAACCACTCCCTGGGTCAGGATTTGGGGGAGTAAATTTAATTCCTGTCCCAGAATCGAGTACAGCAGTAATTGTCCCAAATCCTGGCGTTGCGCTCGTTAGAGTTACACCTGTAACTGCGAGCAATGATCCTCCTGAAAAATAAATATCAATTGGGAGGGTCCAGTTACCTTCGTTGCCTGCTTTAGAGACGTAAGTTATTGTGGAATTTGCTGGATTAATATACCAATAATTGCCAGCGTAGTCAATACCTGATAAGTTTGCGGAAGCAGAACCATCTGCCGAAGTTATGTAAACTCCCGTCCCAACGTCAAGCGGGGTTTCAAATGGGTTACTAGTGTCCCCCCCAGGCGACATAGCCACTGTAGTGGGCGACGAAACGGTAAGAACGTATGGATAATTGTTCACCTGCAGCGAAGACTCTTTAATTGCGCCGGTACTGTCTTCAAGAAACCAGTTGCCTCCCAATGCTGCAGAGCCGGTCAAATCCGTTGACGCCGCGACCACCGCCCCGGTATCGGCGGCTACATCGTTGATGAATTGTTGCCCGTCGTTGCCCTTGGCAACATCGCAGCCATAAAGCAATATCTCCCCGCCCGCGTTCAGCGCCGACCCGATTTCCGTCAGTTCCGCCCGAACCACCGGGGCCGAGAGGCTGCCATCGGTCAGTGTATCGGTGCCGAGAGTTAAGGATGCCTCAGCACCATGCGACAGCACATGAATAGCGTCATACCCGCTGTGCGTGCTCGCCCACGCCGCCATCTGCGCCAGTCCGCTTTGCGTCCCGTCGATCAACTCGATCTCGACACCGGGACGGACGCCGTTGGCCAATACCTGCCAATCAACGACCGACGTATCGATGAACGCCACCTCGGTCTTGCCACCGTCCAGGCTTGGGTTCGCGGCCTGAACCTCAACCGGCATGGGCGATGTGTCGGTAACCGTTGCCCCGACGTCAAGGGTGCCCAGATAGCCGGGGATCGACAGCGGCGTCACGCAGGTCGGGGCGGTCGCCACATCGAGTGTCCAGCTTCCGCCCTGGCCCGCATTACCCACGGCGTGATCTGCCGCCACCACGACCGTGCCGGTGTCGGCGGCGAAATCGGCGACGAAGGTCTGGCCGTCGGCCCCCGCGCCGATGTTGGAGCCGTAAAGCTGAACTTCGCCCCCGGCATTGAGCGCATGGCCAATTTCCGCCAATTCGACCTGGACGGTGGTGGTGGACAGACTGGCATCGGTCAGGGTGTCGGTGCCAACCTTGAGCGTCGCCTCCCTGCCCTGGGACAGAATATTGATCACATCGTAGCCGCTATGAGTCTCGGCCCATTTGGCGATCTGAGCCAAACCGCTCTGTCTGCCGTCGATCAGGTCGACTTCGACCCCGGCCGGGGCGCCATTAGCCAAAGCCTGCCAATCGGACACCGAGGTATCGACGAACGCCACCTCCTTCTTCCCGCCGGTCTGGGAAGGATCGGCGGCCTTGATTTGAGTCGGTGCCGAGACACCTACTGTTGGGTCGGCGGGCAGGACGTGATTGGCAATGGCCTCGGCCAGCGGATCGGGGCCGTGGGGCGCGGCAACGAAGGGGTTGGTATGGTGGGATGCCTCGACAACCGTAGCTACGCCCGCGCCGTCAAACAAGTAACGGGGTTCAAGGGCCATCGCAATCGGCCTGCTACGATATAACTGGTTCCGAACCATCGGACGGTGCGCGCTGGTGTCTGCACAAGCACGCTGAAGGCAGCCGCGATTCACAATTTTACAAAGAAATCTATAAGCATTGCGCGCAACAACCATCGCGATAGCCGGTGTATTGTAAAGTCTGGGACGAGCGATAGCTTCTGACGCCTGCTCTGCTCGAAATTCTATGCTCATTTCATACTCTGCCTATGGGCTCCGCTTGGAGAGGCACCGAAGGATTCAGCCTAGTTCTAAAAATACATTGGGAAAACATAACGATGTAACTACAAAATTTTGTAGGTAAGACCTCGCGCCGAGGCGCTACCTTCCGGAAAATGGTCGCAGAGGCGGAGCCTGGAGATTGACGGAGGGGGGGTGAGGAAGGCTGAACGGCACGCTGCCCCGGCGCTCAGCGCACCCTACAAAATTTTGTAGCTACCCATTTCCGGAGGCCCTTTGTATTATTACTTTGGTAGTCCTTATTGCACCTATTCCCAATTCGCTATTCGGGAGGTTAGGAATGGCCAGATATGAATGGTGGAGAGGCCATGAGGCAAAACTTTTGGAAAGATATGCCCCTGTTAGAAACATTGATATTGCCAGCTCTGTTGGAGTAATTTCTACAGAGGTTGCAACGTCAACGAATTTGAAAGAAACGCAAGAGGCTCTTGGTAAATTTTGCCGGAGCATCGGCGCTGAGATGGCCGTATGCCTGCGGACGTTCGATAAAGGTGATAAAATAGAAAATATGCCGTGCGTTGCCTATAAAATGGAAGCATATACGTCATCCTACATCGACTCTCACATGGTATACAATGACGCGATTTCTTTTGCATGCCGACATCAGGTGCTTCCAATCCCATATGGGCTCTCACGTCAATATAATGACATAACGCCTGAAGAAAGAAAGCATATCGATTTTCGTGAGAGTTGGGGCATGAAGTTAGGCATGCTCGTCCCATTTCATGGGCAGAATAGTTATGGGATATTGTGTTTAAAATTTTTAGACACTGAAGCAGATTTCCTCGCACGACTACCAGTTTTATCTGGTCAGGTGCAAATATTTGGAACAGGGCTGCACGATGCGATGCGGCGATTTTCTCCTATTTTTAATAAAGTTACAAATGATGATTATGGAAACATCCGGCTCACCAACCGTGAAACTGAGTGTCTACTTTGGGCCGCCGCTGGCAAGACTGGGTGGGAGACGTCTTGCATTCTTGGAGTTTCTCGCGATACAGTTGTCTTCCACATTGAGAATGCGAAGAAAAAGCTTCGATCAAAAACGCTGCCGCAAGCCGTCGCTCGCGCAATAGTCCTTGGACTATTAAACATATAACGAGGCGGCAACTCGCTGGAAAGTCTCCAGTGCGGAATCTCATTGCCAGCCATCGTCTCCACCATGCGCTCTGCCCTCGCGAGGGGACCCGGACGGCCGCTGGAAGCGCGGGGACCGCAGGAGAAGCCATCGTGGGGGGCGGATCAATCGCGGCGATGGCGTGATAGGCCCCCGCCCGCGCGGCAGACGGATTGACGCTATTGATCCCGCCGCGACTCGAAAAGGGACTGTGCTGGCGGCAGGCTGGAAGCGCTGCTCGCCGCCGTCGGCGCTTCTTTTCAATCCCCCAGGATGCCCTTGGTTTTCAGGTCGAGGATCAGCGCCCTGAGCACCGCGCGGGTGTCGTGCAGGCGATAGTTGATGTTGTTGAGCACGTTCCTGTCGTAAGAAAAACCGACGTTTTCCAGCTCATCCGCATTGAAAGGCCCGCGCGTGAAAGCGGAACCGGAGGGGTTGGCCCAACCGCTGATCGGCGTGTCGTAATGACGAGACACAAGATGCCACGCGGCACCATTGCTAATGAACATAATATGATCGCCATAGGCCCGTAGAACGACTGCGCCATTATCAGGACCGGAGCCGGAAGGCAGCGTCACGGTAACGGAATTATTGGAACTGTCGGACTTCTTCACAATGCCGACTCGGCCGAGGCAGTCGCTGGGCAACGGCAACACGACCTGCACCGCCCCGGCCCAGGAGCTGACCAGCCACAGCGGTGCGACGGAAAAATCCGGGGTGACGGTGGTCTGCCCCTCGACAAATCGGGTGGCGTAATTCAGCCCTTCGACCGAAAGGTCAGTAATCGTTGTGGCTTTCAGGAGCGCCGTGTACGGATATCCGGCGGCAAAGGCCATGTATTCGCGGTGGCCAGTTGTGTCCCATATCGGCGCCCCGCCGGTGGCGGAGAACAGGCCGATGATACTGGTGTTGGTCGAGCCGTTGTCGATGCGAATGCCGGGCACCGCTCCCGAACACTCGGCGTAGAAGTTGAGAATCCGCGTCTGGTCGGTCATGGCACCGAGGCGGAAGCAGGCCTCGGCGCTGGGATGCAGGTTGGCCTCACAGTCGATGAACGAGTTGTTGAAGCGGGCGGTGGAGAGGAAGAAGCCGCAACCGGTCATCGGCGCCGACAGTGAATAGACCCGGACATCATGAACCTTGTTGGCGTTGGGGGTGTCGCCGGTCGACAACACCGTCATCAGCACGCCATGGAGGCGCGGCCGGGCGATCAGGATTTTCGAAATGCTGTTCCAATAGCACGGCTTCTGAGTATCGTCGTATCCGTCGAGAGTAATGCCGATGACCGCGTCCCAGATTGTCAGATCCTCCAAAACATTGCGAACGCATGGTCCCTGAAGGCCGTAGAGCTTCAGCGCACTGGAACCGCCGACGATCTTGAGATCGCGCACCGTGCAATACCCGTCCTGAAGTTCGATGGCGTCAAAGGTCGAGGGATAGGCCGGTAGGGCATTTGCGTCCCACGGGTCTTCGCGGGCCTGGATCACCGAGGCGTCGCCGACGCCGAACAGGCTCTGGC
>JBAWVF010000217.1:0-5932 GCA_037147415.1 Rhodospirillaceae bacterium
TCTGGAAAATACTATATCTAGTGGGTGTGTGCGTCAAGCCGATAGGCATGGAATTACGCATCCCCAAGCTGCCTTTCTGGACATCACGCCTATTCTTTTACTGATCCTGGATCATTTGGAAAAGGACACTCAGAAGATGAAGACATTGAGGGCGAGTTTCTTCCAAAGACTATTGCGCGCATCATGGAGTCTGAACCCCCTAGGGAGGCAACAGGCCTTATTATGGATGCCGGAAAATATATTGGCCATGTCTTCGAAGCAGATGGAGAGGATGCAGAACTCGCAAGAAATATTACTCATCAGATGGTCTCTGAAGCCCTGGAGTATTCAGATGACGGCTTTAGCCTTAGTCGAGAAGATATTCCGCTAGCAGAATCAATTGCCCGGATATCCGCCCTCAGATTCGTTTTCGGCACATCGGTTATGCTGATGGGCGGCCGATAGTAGTAGGCGTTACTATGAAGATCAAACGATCCACACCGTCCCAAACCACCGCTCAGCGGCTTGACAGTATCGTCAAGTCGGCCCGGCGCCACATGCGCAAGGACCGGGGCCTGAACACCGATCTGGAGCGGTTGCCGACACTGGTCTGGATCATGTTCCTCAAGTTTCTTGACGACAAGGAGCGGATCGAGGAGGAGCGGGCCGCACTGTCGGGCCAACCATTCCGGCCCGCCGTCACCGCGCCTTACCGCTGGCGGGATTGGGCCGCGCGCGCCGATGGACTGACAGGCCCCGACCTGATTCGTTTTCTCAATGACGAAAAGACGCTTCTTCCCGGTGGCGTGGAAGGCCCTGGCCTGTTCGCCCACTTGCGCGGGCTTCGGAGCGGCACTCACGGTAAGGATCGCCGGGACGTCATCGCCAATGCCTTCCGCACCATCACCAATCGCGCCGAAAGCGGATACGTGCTGCGTGATGTCATTAATCTGATCGACGGCATCCACTTCACGAGTTCGGAGGAGATGCAGGTTCTCGGGCGCCTCTATGAGACGCTGCTGCGCGAGATCAGGGACGCCGCCGGGCAGTCGGGCGAATTCTACACGCCGCGCCCCGTGGTCCGCTTCATGGTCAAGGTGACCGATCCTCGGCTCGGCGAGACGGTGCTTGATCCCGCCTGCGGCACCGGCGGCTTCCTGACCGATGCGTTCGAGCATCTGACAGCGCAATGCCGCACGGTGAGCGACCGCTATCTGGTTCAGAACGCCAGCATTTTCGGTGTCGAGGTCAAGTCTCTGCCCTACATGCTGGCGGAGATGAATCTGCTGCTGCACGGCTTGGAATCGCCGCAAATCGATCCCGAGAATGCCCTGCGCTTCCGTCTCTCGGAAATCGGCGAGGAAGATCGGGTCAACATCATTCTGACCAACCCGCCGTTCGGGGGCGAGGAAGAAAAGGGCATCCTCAACAATTTTCCGGAGGACAAGCGGGTCCAGGAAACCACCCTGCTGTTCCTCCAGATGATCATGCGTCGCCTGAAAAAGGCGGGCAAGGGACGCGCCGCCGTGGTCGTGCCCCATGGTGCCCTGTTCGGTGACGGTGTTGCCGCCCGCATCAAGGCCGAGTTGATCGAGAAATTCAATCTGCACACAATCGTTCGCCTGCCCGAGGGCGTGTTCGCCCCCTACACCGATATCCCGGCCAATCTGATCTTCTTCGACACACGGAAAAAAACCGGAGCCATCTGGTATTATGAGCACCCGGCGCCCACCGACCGCCGGAAATACACCAAGACCCGCCCCCTGACCTTCGAAGAGTTCGAGCCGTGTCTCTCCTGGTGGTCGGACCGCGTGGAGAACGAACGCGCGTGGAAAGTTCAGGGGCCCGAACTGATCCAGCGCGACGCCGAAGGCAAGGTGATCGCCTGCAACCTCGACCTGAAGAACCCCCATGCCGCCGAAGCGCTGGACCATCGCTCGCCCACCGAGTTGGTCGACAGCCTGATCGCCCATGAACGCCGAATTCTCGATATCCTGACCGAGATGAAGACGACCTTGGCGGAGCCGCTGTGATGCGCACGGAATGGCATAACATTGAACTCAAGAGTCTTCTTATTCCATCTCAACGGTGGACGCCAATTGTGCCAACAAGCCGCTACCAGCAGGTTACTGTAAAACTTTGGGGAAAAGGGGTTGTTCCACGAGGGGAGGTTTATGGATCAGAGATCGCGGCTGACCAACAACGTTTGGTGCAGGCCGGGCAGCTTATTATTTCAAAAATTGACGCACGCAATGGCGCGTTTGGCCTTGTGCCTGAATATCTTGACGGCGCAGTTGTAAGTAATGATTTTCCAGCATTTGACATAGATCAGACCAAGGCATGCCCTCGCTTTATAGAGTGGGTAAGCAAGACGCCAAAATTTATGAATATGTGCCGCCTTACAAGTGAGGGAAGCACTAATCGGGTTAGGCTAACAGAGGATCGCTTTCTTAAGCTTGAGATTGCCATCCCTTCGCTCTCCGAACAGCGTCGTATTATCACCCGGCTTGATCAAGCAGAACGACACACAAGAGACCACAAAGCCGTTATCGAGACGTTCGAAGCAGATTCTGAAGCCATGCTGCGCTCGGCCTTTGAGCGGGCCATCGAGGGCGCCCCCACCCGTTCCATGGCGGACGTGGCCCCGCTAGTCAGGCGTCCGGTTGATATACAGATGGACGCCACCTATCCTGAATTGGGGGTGCGATCCTTTGGACGCGGCACATTTCATAAGCCCGATTTGGTTGGAGCCGAACTTACATGGCAACAACCTTTCGAGGTACGGAGCAATGACATCGTAATCAGCAACATCAAAGCCTGGGAAGGAGCGATTGCTGTTGCCACTCCATTAGATGACCGGCGCGTTGCATCGCACCGGTATTTGACCTGCGTTCCCATTGAAAATCTTGCTACCGCCGACTTCGTTTGTAGATATTTGCTCAGCGGCCCTGGGCTCTCTCAGGTTCAGTCAGCTTCACCCGGAAGTGCAGACCGAAACCGAACATTAAGTCAAAAAGGCTTGATGGCTACTCAAGTGCCAGTGCCGGCATATTCCAAACAGCTCTGGTTTGACCGCCTGCAAAAGCAGGTCCGTGAAGTGCGGGCAATCCGGGCGCAAGCGGACCGGGACGCCAGTGCCATCATTCCCGCCATGCTCCATGAAATCTTCGGCGACGGGGAGGCGTGAGCGAACCCGTGTCCGACCGCCTTCCCACTCTCATTTCGGCCACCAAGACGCTGGCGCAGACACCGCGGTGGATCAAGCATCACGACGACCAGTTTCGGTGCGTGGTCCCGCTGGACGTCGACAGCGTCACCGAAATGGGACTCCGTCTTCGCGCTCAGTGCCGGTGCGAACATCCGGATCAGAATGTCACTTTTCAGATCGAATACCGGTTCAAGGGGTTCTCCTTCGTGCCGGTGACGCGCCTCGACTGGCGACCGATCAACCCGCATCAGAATAGCAACATTGGCCCGGCAGAATGGCGCTTGATGCTAATCGAGGGTTCCCATCTCCACCCGTTCCGAGATAATTTCGACTGGATGCTGGACGCGGGCCTATCCCCGACCGAATTTGCTAAAAAGAAGTTGCCCATAGCCGTCGCTCTGGAGCATGACCCCAAAGCGGTTGAGGGCGTCGCGGTTGAAGTCGGTCGGTTTTTCAACATTGCTGAGATGGCGGCATTTCCTGTTCCGCCATGGGAACCGAGGTTGCTGTGAGGACGAGTGTCATGGATCAGGCAAGCGCAGGGTTCAGGGAGGTCGTGGACGGCGTCGCGCGCGCCCTCGCCGCCGCGCGCCATGATCGGGACGGCTCATATATCCGCACGCCCGTTCTTTATCCTGGCGGCTCGGTCGTGGTGGTGCGGATCGAGCAGCTCCAAGGTGACCGATACCTCGTTTCAGACATGGGGCTGGGATTTCAGGAAGCGGACCTGATGGGTGCGTCCCCCACCTTCGTTAGGACCGCCCCGGAAGTTGCGGCTCGTGCTGGTGTCCGCTTCGATCAGCACGCCTTCCTCGTGCTTGAAGTCAGGCGTGAGCAACTCGTCGGCGCGGTTTCCATCATCGCCGCCTGTTCTCAGGAGGCCGTCCAGGTTACCGCTTTCAAGCTGGCCGAAAAGAAAAAGGTCGATGCCGCTGATCGGCTTTGTGATCGCTTGTTCAAGCTATTTTCACCAACCAACGTCGTGCGCAATGCCGAGATTCTCGGGGCCTCCAATACGCCTTGGACTGTGACGGCTTTGGTGACCGCTGGCGGAGATCGAGCCGTATACGAACCCGTTTCGGAACATCCCGGTTCTGTCGCGTTCTCAGTGACCAAGTTCGTCGATCTCATTCAGTTGGAACATCCCCCGGCCCGCATCGCCGTCGTTCGCAGCAAGGAGACACTCGGAACCCGGCTGTCTCTGATCGCCAGTGCTGCTAATGTCGTTGAAGAGTCCGTGTCCGACGGGACATTGGAGCGTCTCGCCCACGCGGCTTGATCAGAGACAGAAAAAGGGTGGCCGTTGCAGCGCCTTATCCATTGGGTGTCGGACAAGAAATCTGACGGTTTCTCTTGAAACTCTTCCCAACGTCAGACACAAACGTCTCCGAGCATTCATTGGGGGGGGGGCAGGATGAACCACTGCGATCTCGTCACGGCGGTAGCAACCGCCCTTGATCTCAGCCGCAAGCAGGCCGAGACCACGGTCGCCGCTGTACTGGCGCCGATCACCGAGGCGCTCGGGCGTGGCGAAGAAGTAAAGCTCAACAATTTCGGCGCTTTCGAGACTGTCGACCGCCCGGCCCGGCCGGGACGCAACCCGCAGACCGGTGCCGCCATCGAGATCGCCGCCAGCCGCACGGTCAAGTTCAAGCCGGCCAAGGCATTGCGCGACCTCCTCTGCCCCACGACCTCGAAGGAATAGCTATGACCGACTCTTCTCCGGCCCAAGCCGCTCTCCTCGCACTCGTTTCCGAACTCGTTGCCGCCTACGTGGCGAACAACCGCGTGCCGGTCGCCGATTTGCCGACCCTGGTCACTACCGTCCACCAGGCACTCCAGGCCGCCCCAACCCCGGAAAATCCCGAAGCGAACGCGACGCCCCTCAAACCGGCCGTGTCGGTTAAAAAGTCGGTTCAGCCCGAGAGCATCACCTGCCTGGAATGCGGCGCCGGTTTCAAAATGTTGAAGCGCCATTTGGCCGCCGATCATGACATGACTCCCGACGCCTATCGTGCCCGCTGGAACCTGCCGCCCGACTACCCGATGACCGCACCGGATTATGCCAAGGCCCGCTCGGAGCTGGCGGTCAAGATCGGTCTGGGACGAAACACAAAATCAGCCGCGTGACCGACCGAATCGCATCCGTGCCCAAACACCGCCGCACCTCAAATCCTGGTCTCGTTCGTGGCATCGATTGGCAGCCCGGGCTTTCCACACACATGTTTCGGCCATGCCCCGGCGCGGAGTCTCCGCCTGTTGTGCCGAGCGCCGTCCGGGTGAAGCGGTCCGGGCGGCGCCTGACGTCCCGACATAGCCATGGTTTCCGGCCGCAGCCAAGGACAAAGTTGGGAAAACCCCTCTATTTTCAAGGCAGTGGGCAGGCCACGCGACACCCGCCCGGATTCCGCAGGTTGCCCGGTTCGGTTGCCGGAGCCGACTCAAAAAGTGCGCAGGTTGGCAAAGCTGCGCAGTGCGACTAAGTCTTTGATATTATTACAGTGCGCAGGTTTGAAAAAGCTGCGCAGTGAATTGGGGCAGTGCGCAGGTTTCAGAGAATATCGGGCGAGAGAGAGAATATCGCCCCCGATACCGGGTGACGGCAGTTCGCAGGTCGACATGCAAAGGCCCGGAATTGCTTGGGTTTTTCCAAGAATTTCCGGGCCTGATAGCGTTTATTACTTAAGGACTGGTTGAGGGAAAAGGACACTCCGCAAACCGTTATCAACAGATTTAAATAAATTC
>JBAWVF010000218.1:0-5760 GCA_037147415.1 Rhodospirillaceae bacterium
AGCTATCCGGGCCGTGCTCCGCGAGTACCGGATCGAAACCCAGCCCTTTATTGATGGTGTGGACGGCCGCTGTCCACCTCAGGCATCGATGTGCCATAGGGTGGCGGCGTCAGAACCGCCACATTCGGAAGGGCCGCCCACATGACCATTGTCACCATCGGTCTTGATCTTGCCAAGAATGTTTTCCAGGTCCACGGGGTTGACGATACGGGCCGAGTAGTCGTGCGTCGGCAGTTGCGACGCGACGCGGTCGAGGAGTTTTTCGCGGCTCAGCCTTCGTGCCTCGTTGGCATGGAAGCCTGTGCGTCAGCCCACCATTGGGCGCGCCGGCTCATGGTGTCCGGCCATCAGGTTCGGCTGATCCCACCGACGCGGGTCAAGCCTTATGTTCAGCGCGGCAAGAAGAACGATGCCACCGATGCCGCCGCCATTGCCGAGGCGGTGACCCGTCCGCACATGGCGTTCGTGCCGGTCAAAAGTGAGGACCAGCAAGCGGTCCTGATGCTGCACCGGACCCGCGACCTGCTGGTCCGCCAGCGGACCATGTTGATCAACGCGTTGCGCGCTCACTTGGCCGAATTCGGCATCGTCGCCGCCCAGGGATGGCGGAAAACCAGCGAGTTGATCGCCAACCTGGGCGACTTGGCGATCCCCGGCTTGGCGCGCACGGCTCTCCAGGAGCTGGCCGGCCAGATCGAGGGCTGCGGCCAACGAATCGAGACGATGGAGAAGGAAATCTTCGCCTGGCATAAAGCCAGCGAGGCCAGCCGCAACCTCGCCACCATTCCTGGCATCGGCCCGATCACGGCTTCGATTCTCGCCGCCACCGTCACCAACCCGTCCGCCTTCAAGAACGGCCGGGCTATGGCGGCGTGGCTGGGGCTGGTGCCACGCCAAAATTCCAGCGGCGGCAAGGAGCGGCTGGGCGGCATCACCAAGGCCGGCGATCGCTCCATCCGGCGCTTGCTGGTCCTCGGCGCCACCTCCGTTATCCGCCTTGCTCCCACTCGGGCACCGGGAGAGGCGGACTGGTTGAAGAGCCTGTTGGAACGCAAGCCGGCAAGGCTGGTCACAGTCGCCCTGGCCAACAAAATGGCACGCATCGCATGGGCCGTTTTGTCCAGAGGCGAGGTTTACCAACAGAAGTTTCCCATTCCGGCCGTTGCCTGACAGTGCTCGTCAGGCAGCCGGGATAAAGACGTGCGAGGGTGAAGTGTGAGGTGATGGCAATTCGGTCGAACCGAGGATCAGGAAGACCCGGGCGCGACAATGCGTGAAAAACGCGTTTGTTTGATTGGGACCCGATCCGCGGATTTCATCATGGCCCGCGGTCATAAGCGCCGCACCCTTCGAGGCCGGACACATGACCGCACCCGACCATGTTGCTAATCGCCAAAGATTCCTCTTGCACCGCAGCGGCCGTCCACACATGTCGTACGACATAAGAAGGACGCGCAGGCCACCGGCCGTGACACTCACCTTCATGTCGTCGCCCTGCGGGTCGGCCCCGATGATCGGGTGATCAACGACGGCTATTCGCACAAGCGGAATGAGAAGGTAAGCCGCATCTTGGAGCACCAGCTCGGGCACAGGCTTATTCCCGGCCGTCACAACGTCGCGGTCATGGCGGCGTTGCGGACCGATGGCCGCACCGACATCGCCGACTGGATGGCGATAGCCAAAGCCGATCAGGTCGACCGGCCGGAGGCGGCAAAATCATTTCAAGAGCATCAAAAGGAAAAACGAACGCACATCGCGAAAGCCGATGTTGCTTGCGACACTCTTTCTGCTTGGCGCGCCGCTGACAGCGGCACCGCCTTTCAGACCGGCATGGCCGACAGCGGGTATCGGCTCGCCCGTGGGCGCGAAGGCGGAATTATCATCATCGACCCGGCCGGTGGCAGCCATGAACTTACGCGGACTCTCCGCGCCGCGCTCAAGACCGAGGGTGACAAGCGACCGTCCCGTGAGGTCCGAGCCGAGATCGACCGCAAAACCGCTGATCTGGATCGGACCGCTTTGCCCGAGGTCGCCGAAGCGGTTGCTTCGGCGCGCGAGGGTGTCTCGGTCGAGCCGGCCGCAGCCGGCATCCTCCCGAAAAACCGAGATCAGCTCGAGTCGACCGAGGCTCCGACCGCCGCCGCGGTTCTGGCCCGCCTGACCAAAGGCGTTTCGACTTTTACGGAGCGGGCACTCGACGCGGCCCTGAAAGCGGTCCCGGCTGAAAATCGCGCAGCACTCAAGACCGAAGTGCTGGCCTTGGCCGTCGATCTCACCCTTGAGGGTGATGGCAGTCGCCGCCTGACCACGCGCGCATCGATTGAGACCGAAGCGGCCCTGCTCGATGATGCCGAGGCACTCATCAAGCGCCGAGGTTCGGCGCTTGATCCGGCAACAGCCGAGGCGGCGATCGCCGCCGCCGTTGCAAAAATCGCCGAGCGCGACGGCTTTGAAGCCAGTGCCGAGCAAAAGCTTGCCGCCCGACACGTCCTGTGCGGTCCGGACCTGACCACTGTTACCGGCGTGGCAGGTTCCGGCAAAAGCACCGCGCTTGAACTGGCACTGGCCGGCTGGTCGGCCACCGGCTCCGACGTTCACGGGCTTGCGCTCAGTGGTATTGCGGCTCAGCGACTGGCGGAAACCGGAATTGCCAGCGAGACAATTGAAAGCCGCTTACTGCGATGGGATCGACAGGCGGCGCTCGCTGCGGTTCAACAAACCGGAGCGCTGACCGGAGCCGGCAAAGCCGCAGTCGTCGGCGCCCTCAACCAGTGGATTGCCGCCACCGAAGCGCGTGGTCAGGATGCCGGCGAAATCCGCCGCCGGCTTGACCAGGTCGATCGCGCCGATCGACTCGACGGCCTCGATCGCAAAACCCGGCGCTGGCTGTCCGGGTGGCTTACCCGTCAACTGCTTGGTCACCTCACGCGCCGCAGTGTGCTGGTGATCGACGAAGCCGGCATGGTCGACGTTCGCCTGATGGGCCGAGTTCTCGCCCATGCCCGTGCCGCCGGGGCGCGCGTGGTTGCAGTCGGTGACCCCGAGCAGCTTCAGCCGATCGAAGCCGGCGCGGCCTTTCGTCTCCTGATGCAGCGCGCCAAAGCTGCCGAAATCACTGAGGTGGTCCGGCAACGGGAAGCTTGGCAGTGCCGTGCGACCGAGCAGTTTTCCACCGGCCGGGTCGCCGCCGCGGTTGCGGCTTACGCCGAGCATGAGGCCATCACCACCGGTATTGCAGGTCACCTCGACCCGGCTGCCTTGCAGGAGGCTGCCGAAAAATTGCTCGGGCGGCCGCTCGACGAGTGGGAGGCCGGGCGGTTAACCCTGGTTGCCGAATATCGGGAAGCCAGGCTCGAAGCCGGCTCGCTGTGGGCCGAAATCCAGGATGGTTCGGATCAGCCTGATGATCACCCCCTCTATCACACCTTCAAGGAGGCGCAGGAGCGGCGCGATACTGCGGCGCGCGCGATCGGCGCCGACCTTGATAGCGCGCGTCCGTGGCTGGAACGTCTCGCCGTCGATGGCGAGGGATTGGCCGCCGACCTCCTCTTTGCCAAGGGCACGCGGCGAGCGGAAGCCAAGAATCGGGCCGCCGATCACGCCGCCCGACTCGGGCTTGATACGTTAAATCCTGCAACGACGCCGCTCGCGCCGGACGTTGGCGCCGCCGTTCGCGCCGCGCTATTCGATGACTGGCACCAGGATATGGAGCGAGACGGGCTGTCGGCGTCCCGGCTGATGCTGGCCTATCGGCGCGCCGATGTTGCCGCTTTGAACACGCTGGCCCGCACCGCCTACCGGGCCGCCGGTCACCTTTATTGTGACGACACGAAAATCAGCACCAACATCGAAGGGAAACCGGGCACGCTCGCACTTGCGATCGGCGACCGCGTTCTCTGCCTCAAGAACGATCGGCAGATCGGAGTCAAAAATGGCTCTGTCGGGACCGTCACGGCGATTCTCGTCGAGGACGGCAAGACCGCGCTGATCGTCCAGCTCGACGGTCGGCCCACGCCGGTCGAGATCGACCCGGCACGTTACGGCGCGCTCACCCACGGCTATGCCGCCACCATCCATAGAACTCAGGGCGTAACGGTCGACCGGTCATGGCTGCTCGACGATCAGTTGCTCGACCGGCATCTCGCCTACGTCGGCATGTCGCGCCACCGCCAAAAGGTGCGCGTGTTTTCGGCTGCGCCGGACCTTCAAGCTCTTGCCCGCCGCTGGGGTCGGGGTCGGACCATGGACGCGATCAGCGACCATGTCGACCCGCGCATCGTGCTGCGCCGACCGGAAGCGGCAGCGCTGGCCATGCGCCAGGCGGTCGGCCGTGCCGCGGGAACCGTGCAGACTTTGGGCGAGCGCCTTCGTGCAGCGGTCTCCCGCTTTTTTTCCATTGTTCGTCAACCCGTCGACGCCCTGTCGGCAACCCCCGCGAAGGACACTGTACATGAGCGAGCCCGAATCGTCCGGACCGCACGAAAGTCCGACTCTGCACACTTTGACTTCCAACCTCCGCCCGCCGCCCGAGGTCGCATGCGTGAGCTGTCCGAAATCCCTGTGGCATCGGCAGGGAATGAAAACGCTTTGTTACTGTCGGCTCATGTACGTGATCACATGGCCGACCAAGGAAGCGATCACTCTGTGCGACGGCCCGACCCTCTGAGCACCGCCGCGGCGGATCGAGCAGCCCTATACGCGGCCCGAGCCCAGCCCGACCTGGATAGTCCCGAGCGTTTTCGCGCAGCTCTGGATTGCTACCAGAAAATTCTTGTCAACCCCAGCGACCCGGAAACAACGCGGCAAGCCCGTGCCGATCTACTGGCCCGCGGCGAGCAGCTCGCGGTTACCGCACCGGATCAAGCCACCAGAGAAGCGGCCAAGCGTTGGGCCGCCGAGGCATCCCGATTGACCGAAGTAAAATCAGCCCGTGCGGTTCATGTCGCGCGGGCGTGATCGCTGCCTGTCGCCAGGACAGGTTCACCAGCCCCGAGCCGGGGCATGCAACCGAGGAGATACACATGAATAAGTGCTTTGCTATTACCGCAGTTACTGGTCACGTGCTTGGTCGGTTGTCGAATTCCCCTGATTTTACGATGAAGTTCGACAATCATGAAATAACCAAGCCTATGGCAGACTGTGGGTTGGCTTATGACTACGGGAATCGCGTCATCTCCCATCGATTTGTAACCGAAAGCGTTAACTTTCCCTATGAGTTGTGCGTTGAGATCAACGGCAAGCTTGGAACAATTTTGCCGGAACGTTTGCTAGCGGTGACCGGCGGTGGGTTTAATATTAGTGGCGCTACAAACTTTTTAGAAGACGTTCTTGCTCGCGGCGCCCCCTTTTTGCTTTACGCAAACAGAAAATGATGTTTTCACGGTAATTGGGCCGATAAATGGACACCAGCAAGTACGCCACCATCAAGGAAATCGCCGAGACCGAAAAGGTCGCTGCCCGGTACGTCGGCCAACTGCTTCAACTCACCCTGCTCGCCCCCGATATCACCGACATGATCCTCGGCGGCCGCCTGCCCAGAGGGGTCGGTCTCACCGAGTTCATGAAGCCGTGGCCCGGCATCTGGGTGGAGCAGAGGACACATCTCCGCTCCCTGGCTCAAGGGTGAATCAAGGTCGGCGACGTACTCTTTGCGGTTCTGGTGATCTGGAGACCGCCAAGAGTACGGCCGGCTCGTGAGCAGGACAAGCAGCCATTCTAACTGGCCGATTTTCTGGAAATTTTAGGGCGGTCTGGCGTCTG
>JBAWVF010000219.1:0-5755 GCA_037147415.1 Rhodospirillaceae bacterium
GCGATCACGACAAAACGCTGTTTCGCCCCCAATGGGAGGCAGCCAACTCCGCGCTTTGAGACGGCACACCCGGCTGTCCCGCCTGCGACCAGGATGCTCGCGTAAAGCCGCCGTCGGCCCGAGGATCAACCCAAGTCGGCGGCCCTGCCGCTTTTCCGATAATGCCCCATCATGAAGACCGACAATGGCTAACACGATCCGCATTCCCGCTGCCGAAGTTGAAGCCTGCGCCACCCAGGAGGCGGCTTCGTTCTTGCTCAGTGACACCGGTCTGTCCGAGTATGAGCCCAGCTTCCTGGCCTTGGCTTTGGATGACCGGCACGGCCACTCGACTAGAAGCGTAAGCCGGGGCATTATCCTCGAGACTGTCCAAATGACCTGTAGAGAGCGCCCATGTCCGAGATTGAAGACGAGAAGACCGCCCGCCGCAGGCAGCAGTGGCGGATCGCGAGCGCGAAGCGACGGGCCGACCGTAAGGCGGATGGACTGCCGTCTGAGAGCGGGCCGAGCGGTTCCAGTGGCAAGAACCGACCGAGTGGTCCCAGCGGTGGGCAGGCGACGGCCGCAGAGCGGATGCGTCGGTTCAAGGAACGGAATAAATCGCGTCGGGAACAATAACAGATGTTGACGCGCGGCGCGCGTTTAGATATTGTCTTCTCAGGATCACGGAAGAACAGAGCTTCAACATGGCCAACCGCCGCGCCCCAGGTGCCGTAAAGACGATCACTCACGGTAACCGGATTTTCATCGCCGAAGTTCGCATGAGCCCGGTTCGGCGGACGCTGTCCGTTTCCGTGATGCCTGTCACTCCTGCGATCGGGGATGCCCGTATCCACGATCTGCGCAAGGTGCCCAGGGCCGTTATGAGGCAAATCCGCGAGTTTCACGCGGCGGCTCTGGCCGCGCCCGTTCAATAAACCCCCGACCGGGAGAAAGATAATGGCAATCTGGAGCAAAAGCCCCATGAAGAACGTCTCGGTGTTCGGGTCCAGCATGTGCGCCGCGCTCGCGTATGCCAGGAAGAGTAAAGCAATGGGCGTGCGCGCCGTCCAGACCAAGGATCGGGGTTGGATCGTGGAGGAATGGCTGTGACCACCGGAACCGCCCCCTGGGTTGGTGTAGGAGCCGGTCGTCTTCGAAGCGCTGGAGGGCGCCCTCGCATTGTTTGTCCCGGGGTTCGCTGCCATCGCCATCAAGAGTTTGCTTGATATCCATTCAGAATGCCAAACTGACCCGTCCAGAATATCCCTCATTTTTCCACACGCCCAAGGAGGCCCCGAGATGAAGAAAAAGCTTCTACACTTTTTAGCGATCCTGGCCGTGGTTGTCACGAGCCTTCCCGCTCTTGCCGGCGATGCCGGCACCGCCGCCAATTGGCCTGCACCTGGAACCTCCGACTATCCGGGGTACGGACCGGACAGTGTTTATGGCGTCGAACTGGATATCGATTTTCTTGACGTAAAGCATGCCGAAGCCTACGCCGGAAAGCCGTTACCGGCCCTGAACTCACCAGCTTGGAGGGATCGGGCGCCGGGGCAGCTTTACAAGTTCGCGAATGCACATCAGTGTCATAGTTGGGCCAGCCGCAAAGGACACGCCTGCGACAACGGTCAACACCTGCCGACTGGGTGGGTGGTTTCCGATGCCAAAACCGCATCCGAACCCCTCTACCGATATTGCTGGAAGCGGCTGCATGGCCCCGAAGCCGGGAAGGTCTATCGAAGTGAGCCGCTTCCTCATGCAGTCGTCATGAGCCATGTCGAGGCCGACAAGCGTAAGTCTGATTCGAATGACAGAATTGAGAGCTGGGCTGAACCCGACGAAATCATCCAGCCAACGCCTTAAGGATTGACGCCATGATTGTCAATACAACAGTGGCACAGATATTGCGGTGGTACCGCCAAGTATTCACCGCATCGATTGTCTTGCTTATGTCGCTTCTTGTCACAGCTGAGTCCCTGTCCACATGGCGCCTCTCGGATCAGGCCAGCCTCGTAGTCCTGGCTGCCGGATTTCTAGCAGTGGTTCAGCTAGTCATGCTGAGTGTGCTGTACATCGTGATCGCAATGCGAGGGTGGTGTGCGCTCAAGACGATATCCGTATCCCGAGAGACAGTGGGCCTCGTACTGCTGGCGTTTTCTCTGGCCGTAACCGCTGTGACGTGGTGGAACGGGTGGGATAGTCTCTGCATCGGCTTTGCAGTCCCGCTTCCACTTCTGTCATTGCGCGAAATGACAGGAGAACATACGTAGGGGCGCAATCCAAAAAAACCAGCCATTTCCGGTCGCCAGATCGGTACGCGATCCCAGCCGGGGGATAACACGGCCCTGCCACGCGGTGCCCAATCCGCTGTGATTGCAGGTAACGGAAGCCGGGTCGAGCTGCTGGCGAAGTAGCCGCATCGTCATGCGACAAGAGCGTGAGAGAGACCGGGGACAAAACGGTCCGAGTGGGTGGAATGCCCACACTCTATATGGCTCTTATCTTAAGGAGGTAATCATGAGTGCGATTGGGTCGCCTATAGGACTGATTGGCCTAACTGTTGCGCTGGCTGTTGGTCTGGCTGTTGGTGTTTCAACCGGGCATGAAGTGATGGGAGCAGCATCCGCTGTCTTCTCATTCTTCCTTTTTATTCTGTCCGTGTGCCTGGGTGAGCGGCATTTCATCGCGCGCAACAAAAGTAGCGCGGGCCATGCCGAGAGTGCTGAGACTCTAGGCCTCTGCGGAGGCGAGCGCAACGCAACTCAGATGCAGGCGGAGATGTCCATCTACACTGACAACGCAACCGGCCTACAATATCTTGGTTCGTCGAGAGGCGGCCTGACACCACGTCTCGACCATAACGGCAAACAGATGAAAAACGCCGAGTGATCAACCGCCAACAATCACGTAAACCGATATTACCCCAGACCATAGGAGCCGTAACAATGAACTTGTTAGCGACCAACATCCTCTCGGGGACCGCCGTGATCATCGGCTTGGTCCTGCTCTCCTCAATGTTCAAAATCGTCAATCAGTTCGAGCGCGTCGTCGTCCTCACACTCGGCCGTTACACCAGCACCCGAGATCCCGGTCTGATCTTCCTGATACCGTTCATACAAGTTATCCTCCGGGCAGACATTCGAGTTACCGTGATGCAGATACCAGCACAGGACGTCATCACCAGCGATAATGTCTCGGTCAAAGTGGCGACCGTGGCCTATTATCGGATCGTCGACGCGAAGATGGCCCTGCTGGATGTCGGCGACTACAGGAGCGCCATCGAGCAACTGGCCCTGGTCACTCTGCGGTCCACCATCGGCATGCACAGCCTCGACGAACTGCTTTCTCAGCAAGACAAACTCAACGAGACGCTGGCGAAAGAACTGGCCCGCAGGACCGCCGAATGGGGCGTGACTATCAGCCATGTCGAAATCCGCAGCGTCGATCTCGATCCGTCCATGGTACGCGCCATGGCCCAACAAGCAGAAGCCGAACGCGGCGCCCGCGCACGCATCATCACCGCCCAAGGCGAGCGGGATGCCGCCGACAAACTGGCCGAAGCCGCAGACATCCTTGGACGAAACCCGGCGGCTCTAACCCTGCGCACCCTTGCCACTCTCAAAGAAATCGGGGCCGAAAAAAACACCACCATCGTCTTTCCCGTCGCTCAGGACAGTCTGTTGCCCTCAGCGGCGCTTACCAGCGCCATGACACGGGCCGCGGTCAATTCAGCCGAAAAGGCCGCAACAACTAAACCCTGATATTCTTTCAATAAGTCCGCAATTAGATTATGGCTTGAATCATAGCGCCGATTGGGCCATAATTCTAGCGTTACAATAACGCCGCGCTCGACAGAACAACCAATGCGTTTAGTAGAAACAGCATGACCCAAAATCAGAGTACAAGGCTCCCCGTGTCCAAAAATACCAATGAGCGTTTTGAAGGGACCATGCCAATTGTCAATGCCGCCCTGTTTCTCGCGTTCTACGTATGTGCTTTTGGTGGCTTCTGGCTCGATGACATTCGTGGTTTGATGGTCGGGGTTACTGTGTGGGGTGTCCTCATGCTGTTAGGGAACCCCGGGCCATGGCGCCGCGCTACCCTTCTCGCCCATTTGTTCTCGGGATTCCGTCACTAAAATTCCCAGATATCCGTGTAACAAGGAGCTTGTCATGAAGCGCGTAAACGTTGGTGAAATGAACGAGATGAACGCCAGATTCGTGGAGCAAACGATTGCCGAGCGGGGAGATGCTTGGAACAAAATCTACTCCGCGATCCGCACGTTTCGTCTCGACAACATGGCTAATGAGGACGGTCAGGCATATCCCCTGGTCGACCTGATGACCGCCGACATTCCCGGCCTGTCGATCTCCGATGGTGAGTGGCGAATGGTTGCGTTGGCCGATGAAATCTTCGAGGCACTCTACCCCGAAAAAGTCGCTGCTGCGCGACGGGCAATATTTGAGAAAGATACAAGCTGCCTCTCTGCCATAGCTGCCGCCTGAACCGTCCAGCCATCCCCACCCCGGTAAGGCAGGGGGCTCCATCCAATTCGGTGGAACGAGTTTGAATTGGCTGGAGGGGAATGCCGTCGGCTGCATGGCGGCCTAATCGTCAGGTCTGTCCTGGTTCTCGTCTAAATATTTCTTGATGATTTCGAGCGGCGCCCCGCCGCAGGAAATCACACAGTAGGACCGGCTCCAGAGGACGGGCTTGGAATAAAACCTCTCGACGTGCGGACGGTGATCGTTCCGCAGCCGCCGGGAGGTTCCGGTTTTTAATGCATTGACGAACTCGGCGAGCGCCTTGGTTGGCGGCAGCGTGAACAGCATGTGGACGTGATCGGGCTCGCCGTTTACCTCCAGCAACTTGCCTCCCCAGACGTCGACCCGTTCTCTGGCGTGCGCCTCGAACTCGGTCAGCATCTCGGCCGTGAGTACGCGCCGACGGCACTTGGTCACCAGAACCAAGTGGTAGTGGAGCGCATAAACGCAGTGATGTAAGGCATCTAGCTCTTGCATTGTCATGGGAACCATATATAATGCAAACCATGGAACGGCGCAAGATCACATACAGGCTTTACCCGTCGAAAACGCAGGGCGTCTCCCTGAAAGCCCAGTTGCGTTCACACCAGCAGCTTTACAACGCGGCGCTTGAACAGCGCATCGATGCCTGGAAGCGACGGCGGGTGTCGGTCGGCTATGCAGATCAGTGCAAGGAGCTGACTGATTTGCGGCGGGAGTGCCCGGAATTCGCCGACGTGAATTGTTCGAGCCAGCAGCGCACGCTGCGACGGCTCGATCTGGCGTTCCAGGCGTTCTTTCGCCGGGTCAAGGCCCGCGCCGACAGCGCCGGGTTCCCGCGCTTCAAGAGCCTCGACGCATTCCCCGGTTTTGGCTTCAAGAGCCATGGCGACGGCTGGCGGTTCACGCCGGGCGCGGACTGGCGGCACGGCAAGCTGCGCATCCAGGGCTTAGACAAACCTCTCAAGGCGCGCGGTCAGGCCCGGACGGGCGGTGAGGTCAAAGCGGCGGAGCTTCTGCACCGGGACGGTGTTTGGCACCTGTCGCTGACCATCGAATGCGCCCCGGTTCGCGAATGCGGGGCGGCGGCCTGCGGGATGGATTGGGGCCTGGAGCACTTTGCCTCTTTGGCCTTTCAGGACGGCGGGTCGGAGCATATCGCCAATCCCCGGCGGGTCAGGAAAGCCGCCCGTGCGCTTCGTGTGGCGCAACGATCCCTCGCCCGCAAGAAGCGTGGCGGCAAGAACCGG
>JBAWVF010000220.1:0-5746 GCA_037147415.1 Rhodospirillaceae bacterium
CGAGGCAGGCCAGATCCTTCAGCTCGTCGCGGGTCATCGGCCCGGTGGTGTCCTGAGAGCCGACCGTGGTCATCCGCGGCTCGCAATAGGTGCCCGGACGTACGCCCTTGCCCTCGGCCAGACCGCAGGCGCGTCCGAC
Source organism: Rhodospirillaceae bacterium (assembly GCA_037147415.1). Lineage (GTDB taxonomy): Bacteria > Pseudomonadota > Alphaproteobacteria > Azospirillales > Azospirillaceae > BOG-933. Next base: position 140 of record JBAWVF010000220.1, read on the forward strand.
CATCTTTTGCGCCAGCGTAAAGCCCTTGCCCGAATCGACCGGCGGCGCGGGCAAGCGGAACAGGGTCGATACCGGCAACCCCAATGCCTCGCGAGCCCGGGTGGTCAGCCCACGCCCGATGATCAGCGGAATGCGGCCACCGGCACGCACTTCGTCGAAGATCACGTCGGACTTGACGGTGAATTCGGAAATGACCTTGCCGCCCTTCAGCGCCTTGCCGTCATAGGGACGCAGCTCGACGACATCGCCGGTCTCCATCTGCGAGACGTCCAGCTCGATCGGCAACGCGCCGGCATCTTCCATCGTGTTGTAGAAGATCGGGGCGATCTTGGAGCCCAGGCAAACACCGCCGAAGCGCTTATTGGGCACATAAGGAATGTCTTCGCCGGTGAACCACAACACCGAGTTGGTCGCCGATTTGCGTGAAGAGCCGGTGCCGACCACGTCGCCGACATAGGCGACCAGATGGCCCTTGGCCTTCAGCGCATCCAGCTGTTTGACCGGGCCGCGGTTGCCGGGCTCGTCCGGGTTGATGCCGGGACGCGCATTTTTCAGCATGGCCAGCGCGTGCAGCGGGATATCGGGGCGACTCCAAGCGTCGGGCGCGGGCGACAGATCGTCGGTATTGGTTTCGCCGGAAACCTTGAAGATGGTGACGGTCAGGCTCTTCGGCACCTCGGGACGCGAGGTGAACCACTCGGCATCGGCCCAGGACTGAAGCACGCCTTTGGCATTGGCGTTGCCTTTGTCGGCCAGTTCCTTGACGTCATGGAAATAATCGAACATTAAAAGTGTCGTCTTGAGGCCGGCGGCGGCGGTGGCGCCGCATTCCGGACAGCCTAACAGCTCAATCAGCGGCTTAATGTTGAAGCCGCCGAGCATGGTGCCAAGCAGCTGAGTCGCCTTAGTCTTGGAGATCAACGGCGAAGAGGCTTGCCCTTTCGAAACCGCGGCCAGAAAAGCGGCCTTAACCTTGGCGGCATCATCCACGCCAGCGGGAACGCGGTAGGTGATCAGCTCAACCAGAAACTGTTCTTCACCGGCGGGCGGCGCTTTCAGCAGCCCGACCAGAGCCTCGGTCTGCCCGGCGGTTAACGGCAGGGGCGGGATCCCGAGCGCGGCACGCTCGGCCACATGCTGGCGGTAGGCTTCAAGCACGGCGATTTCCTCTTGATCAGGGTGGCTGGATAGAGCGAGAGCTTTATACAACCGTCATAAACCTGCGGCAAGCGGCCGCGCTGTGAAATCTCGTTTATAAAAACCCTTGCTCGACGAAATAAAGTGCTGCTTATGTTCGCAGAGTCAATGTTCCCTCTTAAGGATGACGCAGCCATGCGCCCTTCGCACACCGTCCTTTGCGCAGCCGCCCTTATCGCCCGGCTTGTGGCCCCCGGGGTAGCGGCGGCGGCCTGTGGCGATTTGCCGGGAAAACCGAGCCGGGATATGAGTGTGCTGCGCACGCCGGCCGAGGCGGCGGCGCTGCCGGCGGGACCGCCGGTGCTGGCATGGATCGGCCCCGATACCGAGAACGCGCCGACCGAGCCGGCCGAATGGAGTGCCGCGACCCTGAAGGGGCTGCGCCTTGCCCCCGGCTCGGTTATTTCCGATATTCAGGTCGCTAAGGCGATGCTGGCCGGGTGGTCGGTGCCGGGCGTGCGTTTCGTCAAGGTTGATCTGACCGAGGCCAACTTGGCCGGAGCCGATCTGACCGGGGCTTGCTTCGACCACGTGATTCTTGAAAAAGTAGACTTCAGCGGTGCCAAACTCGGGGGCGCGGTGTTCGACGGCGCGGCCCTGGCCGGGGCACGCTTCGATGGCGCCGATCTGTCCGACGCACGGTTAAGCTGCCTGCCCGGGGTGATTTCCGAAGGCTGTTACAGTGCGGACGGAGCCATGAGTTTTCGCGGCGCCGACTTGCGCCGGGCCGATATCGCGCGACCGCTCGAAATTTACGGCGGCAGTCTGGAAGGGGCGCAGCTTGACCGAACCACGTTGGCCCTATCCGATAGTCTGTTCGAAAGCCTGGCCAAAACCCGGTTGACCGGCATCGTCATGGTGGCGCCGGCTTTGCGTTCGGAGGCGGCCGAGCCCTTTACCGCCGCCGAACTCGCCCGCTTGAAACAGGTCAGCGGCGGGCGCCTGACCGGGTTGTTTCGCGAGATCGGGGCCAAACCTTCCTTTGACTGCGCCGCGCCCAAGCTCGGGCCGGTCGAACAGGTGATCTGCGGCGGCGGTGATCTCTCGCCACTCGACCAGTTGATGAGCCTGACCTACCGTCGCAGGCTCGACGGCGCATCCGATGCTTCGGCGGTCAAGACGGCGCAGCTTGCCTTTCTCAAGAAGCGCAATGCCTGCGCCGCCGTCGGGGTTAATGACCGCTTTAACTGTGTATTCAACGCCTATCTTGACCGGCTGACAACGCTGGGCCGGGATTTTGTCGCCACCATCCGTCCGCCCGCCAGGACACGCCTTGAAGCCAGACCTGCCGTTGCGCTTACAACGCTGAAAAGCGAGCCCTTGGTGGAACGGGTGTTGCGCGCTTACGGCAGCTCTCTCGACAATGCCACTCTGGAAAGCCGGGGCGAGGCGATTGCGCTGGAAGCGAGCAGCCTCGGCGGCAACGGCCATTCCTGCAACTTCGAGGGCGAACTGAAGTGGGACGCCGCCAAGGGCATCTGGGCCGGCGGTGTCGAAATGCCGATGTCGTGGTTAATCCTGCCCGACGGCATCGCGATCGCTTCGAGCCCGGAAGAGGCGCGCGAATGGTGCGGCCTTCGTGCCAGCTGGCCCGAGGTCTATTTCGTTCCGCCGAAGTAATGCGCATGCCGTCGGTTTCTCAAATCTTTGCGGCTGCGCTTGCTCACCATCGGGCCGACCGCCCGGCGGAAGCCGAGGCGCTGTATCGTGAGATTTTGGAGCGTCTGCCAGATCATCCGGACACATTACATCTGCTCGGCGTCGTGGTTTTTCAGCAAGGCCGCCCGTTGGAAGCGCTGGAGCTGATCACCCACGCGGTCGAGCTGGAACCGGACAAAACCGAGTTCCTGTATAATCTTGGCGAGGTGCTGCGTTCTCTCGGCCGGCGCGACGACGCACTTGCTTATTGTCAGCGCATTCTTGAACTGGAGCCGGAGCGGGCCGACGGCTATGCCCTGCAAGGCATGCTGCTTCAAGAGTTGGACCGTCTCGACGAGGCGGCGGTCAGTTACCGGCAGGCGCTGGCATTAAGTCCCGACGATCCCGGTCTTCACAACAATCTCGGTATCGTGTTTCAGGATGCCGGCGAGTTGGCGGAGGCGGAGCATTGCTTTCGCCAAGCGCTCGAGCTTGATCCCGACCATATCAATGCCCGGACTAATCTTGGCAACACCCTCAAGGAACAGGGCAGGGTCGCCGAAGCGGTGGCCTGCTATCAGGCGCTGTTAGAGGCTTGGCCCGAGATGGATTTCGTGCGCAGCAATCTGCTGTTCACCGGTCTGGCGCTGCCTGGTCCGGGCCTGCCCGAGATTGACGCGGCGGCCCGGCGGTGGGACGAACTGCATGGCGGACCTGTCTCGGTCTTCCCGGCCCCGACCGGTCCGGCCCGGTTGCCGCGGCTCGGTTTCGTGTCCGGGGATTTTCGGCGCCATGCCGTCGGCTATCTGACCATTGCGGTGTTGGAGGCCTTAGCCCGGGCCGGACACGCCTTCGCCTGTTACAGTAACAACCTGACCGACGATGCCTTGACCGAGCGCTTTCGAGCCGCGGCGACGTGGTGGCGCCCGGTGCTCGGTCTGTCCGATGACGCGGTGGCGGCACAAATCCGCGCCGATGGTATCGATATTCTGTTCGATCTCAGCGGACACACCGCGCAAAACCGTTTGCGCGTCTTTGCTCGCAAGCCGGCACCGTTACAAATAACCTGGGCCGGTTATGGTGCCACCACGGGCTTGGCCGCGATGGATTACTGGCTGGCCGATGCAAGGCAAATCCCGCCCGAGGCCGAGCCGTGGTATCGCGAGAAAATTATCCGCATGCCGGCCAGCTATATCGCCTGGGAGCCGCCGGCCCCGGATGAAGCGCCGCCGGTCGGACCGCTGCCGGCCGAGACCAACGGTTATATCACCTTCGGCTCGTTCAATTTTCTCAGCAAACTCTCGCCCGAGGTCGTCGCGGTCTGGAGCCGTATTTTAATGCGGGTGCCGGACGCCCGGTTGTTGCTGAAGGCCGGTAGTTTTAATTGCGCCACCGTGCGCGAGCGTTATCGCGCTCTGTTTGCCGGGCACGGCATCGGCGCGGACCGGCTCGAGTTTGCCGGCGGCACCTCTCGAGCCGAGCATTTGGCGATCACCGGACGCACCGACATTGCGCTGGACTCCTTTCCCTATAATGGCGGGCTGACCACGCTGGAGACTCTGTGGATGGGGGTGCCGGTCATCACGCTTCCAGGGGCGACTCTGTGCAGCCGTCACAGCTTCGGCTATCTCCACACGCTCGGCTTAACCGACCATGTTGCCGCCGACAGTGAGCATTATGTCGAGCTGGCGGTCGCACTTGCCGCCGAACAGGACCGGCTGGCGGCGCTACGGGCCGGTTTGCGCGACCGCATGCGCGCTTCGCCGCTGTGCGACGCCGATGGCTTTGCCCGCGAGCTGCTTGCCACCTGCGGTTGTCTCTTTGCACAGTACAGTACCCGAACCGTTCAAGCCGGCGGTGCTATGGGGCAAGGCGTAGGCAAAACTCATTCTGCCGATCTATAATTTAGTGAATAAGCTTAGTCAGGCCGATGATCAGTGCGGTTTGCGCCGCCAGTGCACTAAACATCCAGCGTAAAATTTCGGCTTTCACATGGGCTGCGGAAGTTTCGATCTTGGCTTCTAACCGCACTTCTAATTCGCGCAGATCGGTTTTGGTCGCTAGATGTGACAGGTCACCCGCGCTGGCTTCTTGTACCAAGGCGGACACCGCTTCGGCCTGCGTATCGGTAAAACCCGATTCGCGCAGTCGCTTAATCATCTTGTACCCCTCCATGGTTCACATTAGCACCGTTAGCAGGTGCCGTAAACCGGGACACAGCGGAATCGAAAGTGACAACACGAGCCGTCCCGACTAATTTAACAGCGGTTTACCTGAAGAGCGAGGGAGTCCCGACATGAGCGGTCAATTTATCGGAGATGTCAGCCCGCAACAGAGCCGGCAAGGGCTGATCGAAGACCCTCGCTCCGTCATGATCGATGTCCGCACCGCGGCCGAGTGGGCCTATGTCGGCGGCCCCGACCTGTCCGATATCGGGCGTCGCCTGCTGCGGATTGAGTGGCAAAGTTTTCCGAGCGGTCAGCGCAACCCGAATTTTGTCGAAGAAGTCACCGGAAACGGCATACCGGTCGAAACACCGGTGTATCTGATTTGCCGTAGCGGGATTCGCTCACGGGCCGCAGCACAGTTATTGGCGGAGTGCGGCTATACCACCTACAATGTTTCCGACGGGTTTGAAGGCCCGCTTGATGCAGCCGGGCATCGCGGTGCGCTCGGAGGCTGGAAGGCTGAAGGCTTGCCCTGGAAACAGGGTTAAGACCAACGGCCCCGGTCGATGACCGGCCGTTGGTATCGGCGGCGACTGCCGCCGCG
>JBAWVF010000221.1:0-5737 GCA_037147415.1 Rhodospirillaceae bacterium
GGGAGCTGCGGTCGCGGAGGCGCTGAAATGCGCCGATGCGTGGATTGAAACATGGAATGGAGGAAGTCGCCGCCAATATTTCCGCCGCTGTTGAAGAGCAAACGGCAGCGACCAGCGTTATCAAAGCTGATAATGCGGCGGTCGCTGTCAATGCAAGTTCGCTGCAAATGGATCCGTCTCTGACCGGTTTGCGCAACTCCGCTTAGGGCAACCCGGAACACCGGTCTAAACAGGCGCTCAGGGCGTCCGGAGCGGACACCGGGGCCGAGCACGTGCGCTCGCGGCAGACCATCGCCGTAGCCGGACCGGGCGCCGTAGCCGGACCGGGCGCCGTAGCCGGACCGGGCCGCCGGTGTCGAATCAGCACCAGATCGGGCAGTGAACGCGCCCGCAGCCGGCGCTCCAGGGCTTCAGTATCGGCCGCGCCGGGTTCTCCGGCAAGAGTTACCTCCAGCGGAACCGAAACCGTTTCGACCGCATTCAAAGTGCTGGCGTAACCGAACGCTTCACGACCGACATCGTCGGCGAAGGCGTTGATGATTGATCGTGCTTGCTCACGCCACACCGGCTCTCCGGTCAAAGAGGCCATGCGGGCCAGCACATCGATCAACACGGCGTTTCCATTGGGCGTTGCGCCGTCACGGGCGCCGACAACCCGAACCGGAACATCATCGGCGTCGTCGGCGCTCAAAGCCATGGCATCACTGCCGGCAACACGGAAATGGCGATCAAGCACCGCCAACCATTCTCGAGCCTGATCGAGATAGGCCGCCTCACCGCCGGCCTGATGCAACGCCAGTGCGGCCCGCAGCATTTGCACATAATCATCAAGCAGGCCGCGATGGGCGGCCCGGCCCTGACAATAACTATGAAACAGTCGGTGATCGGGCGAACCCGACCGGTTGACCACGAACGCAAATGCAGTCCGGGCCGCATCGAGCCAATCCGGCCGCTCCATCGCCCACCCGGCGTGAGCCAGCGCGGCAATGACCATACCATTCCAATCGGCCAACACCTTGTCGTCCCGGGCCGGGGGAATTCGACGGGAGCGAACGTCGAACAACAACCGCCGGCAACGCTCGAGCAGTTCCGGATCGTCCTCCGCCTCCTCGCGACCGCCGACCCGGTGCAGCACGTTCAAGCCGTCCAGATGGCCGTATCGGGTCACACCATAGGCCTGCTTAAACCGGGGTGCATCGGCGCCGAGCACCCGATCGATCTCGGCTTCGCTCCAGACATAGAAGCGTCCCTCGGCATGCTCGCTATCGGCATCGATCGAGGCGGCAAAGCCGCCACCGTCAACAACCATTTCACGCAGAAGCCATGCCACCGTTTGTTCGACCCGTTCGGCGAACAGCGGGGTCCGGGTCTCGCGCCAAACCAGGGTCAGGCTATCAATCAACTGGGCATTGTCGTAGAGCATCTTTTCAAAGTGAGGCACCAGCCACAAGTGATCGGTGGAATAGCGCGCAAAACCGCCGCCGAGATGATCGAAAATTCCGCCTTGCGCCATGGCTGTCAACGAAGTCATCACCGCCTGGCGGCACTCGTGCCGGCCATCGCGGCGCCATGCCCGCCACAACAACTCCAGCAACGGCACATGGGGAAATTTAGGCGCGGTCCCGATCCCGCCATGAACCGGGTCGATCATCCGAAGCACATCAGCCGCCACCCGGCTTAACATTTCGAGAGTCGGCACACTGCCTGCGCCGGAGGCCCGACCCAGAGCGGCGATCACGTCGCGCAAGGCCGCCGCATTATCGGCCACGGCCTGCGGGCGATGCTTGATCGCATCGGTAACCGCCGCCAAAACTTCCGGAAAACCGGGACGACCATAGCGCGACTCCGGGGGAAAGTAGGTGCCGCCGAAGAAAGGGTCTCCATCGGGGGTCAGGAACAGGGTCAACGGCCAACCGCCTTGCTGTCCCGTTGCCGCCAGCACCGCTTGAAAGACGTGATCGAGGTCCGGCCGTTCTTCGCGATCAACCTTGATGCTGACGAACCCGCGGTTGATCTGAGCCGCGATGGTCGGGTTTTCGAAACACTCCCCGGCCATGACATGGCACCAATGGCACGCGGCATAGCCGATGGACAGCAGAATCGGCTTGTCACTGCGCCGAGCCAGCGCCAGCGCGTCCGGCCCCCACGGCAACCAGTCCACCGGATTATCCCGGTGTTGCAACAAATAGGGACTGGTCTCAAAACCGAGGCGATTTCCCGAGCCGGGCCGGACCGAGCCGGGCCGGACCGAGTCGGAGAAACTTTGCACCTTCATATACTCAGTGAGGTTGATGGATGTAGCGAATATCTGTGAAGACTCATGATTCACTCCTCCGAATGGAAACCGAGTGCATTTCTGAACAAAGCTCGGGCGCACTCCCCGTTCAGCAACTAACTGATCGGATTACACCGAAATGTTAAGGAAATATCGGCCCGACCTGCCGATACAGGTTGAATTCAGCGGGATCGAAGGGCGCTTTGTATGGCCATCTTCAGAGCCTGCGGATGGAACGGTTTAAGCAAGACCGTGATCGGCTGGTCGGCAAGCTCGGTTGTCTCAAGGTTATAGCCCGAAATAAGAATGGCGATCAGGCCGGAGCGACGCGCCGACGCCGCACGGATCAGGGCGACTCCGTTCATTTCCGGGAGAATGTAATCGGTTACCAGTACGTCAACCTGTATATCGCTATCGAGTATACGCAATGCCTCGGATGGCGTTGCCGCCGCGACAACCCGATACCCTCGCTCCGCCAGCAAGGGAACCAGGGCGGCGCGGATCATGTCATCATCTTCAACCAGAAGCACGCCGGGCAACAAGCCGGCGTCATGGCTCGGGTTACCAACCGCTTCCGACGGCACCGCAGGTTCCGGCGAACGCGCCAGCGCCACGCGGATCGCTCGGGCAAGCTGACTCAAACGGTAGGGTTTGCTCAACAGCGCGATGCCTTGATCGAGACGGCCATCGTGGATAATCGCGTTCTCGGTGTAACCGGACGTATAAAGAATCGGCAAGGTCGGGGTGATTTCCCGGGCGCGGTCGGCCAGGTTGCGACCGTTGAGAGTTCCCGGCATGACCACATCGGTAAACAGCAGATCGATCCGTTCGCCGCGCTTCAAAATCTCCAGAGCGGCATCGCCGTTGACGGCAGCCAGGACGCGGTACCCCAACTCGGCCAACTGGGTGACGACCGAAACCCGAACGCCGTCATCATCTTCGGCAACCAGAATAGTCTCGCCGTTGCCACGTTCCGCCTTGCCTTCCTCGATCCGACGCGGGACTTCGGCCAAACGGGTACGAGGCAGATAGAGCTTAACCGTGGTTCCCTGGCCGACTTCGCTATAGATTTTGACATGCCCTCCCGACTGTTTGACAAAACCATAGACCATTGCCAAGCCCAGCCCGGTGCCCGCGCCTTCGGTTTTCGTGGTGAAGAAGGGTTCGAACACCTGATCCAAACTCTCCGAGGCTATCCCTACTCCGGTGTCCGTTACCGCCAACAGCACATATTGCCCCGGCGTCACATCGCGATGAGCCGCGTCATAAGGGCGGTCGATGGCCGTGTTGCCGAGTTCAATCGTCAACCGACCGCCTTCGGGCATGGCGTCGCGGGCATTGATGGCCAAATTCAGCAAAGCATTCTGGAGCTGATTGGCATCGACCATCGCGGTCCACAATCCGTCCCCGGCAACCAGCTCGATGGCGATCGATTCACCCAGAGTACGGCGCAGAATGCCGGTCATATCACCGACCAGCCGATCGAGACGCAAGGGTTCAGGCCGCAACGGCTGGCGGCGAGCGAAAGCCAAAAGCTGGCCGGTCAACTTGGCGCCTTGTTCAGCACCGGTGATTGCGTTTTGCAGATAACCGGCGACGGCGGCCCCGCCGCCCAGCCGATCCAGGGATAAATCGAGGTTGGTGAGGATGACTTGGAGCAAGTTATTGAAGTCGTGGGCGATACCTCCGGTCAAATGGCCGAGCGCCTCCATTTTACGGGATTGACGCAGAGTGCGGTCCAACTCATCCCGTTCACGGTGGGTACGCAGGGCGGTGATGCCATAGGAAATATCTTCGGCCAGCTCTAAAAGCAGCGTCACCTCTTGCGGGCCGAAAGCATTGGATTCCCCTGCGTAAATGGTCAGGGCGCCGAACACGCCGGCCTTGTCCTTCAGCGGTAAGGCTATGTTTGCTCGATACCCCCGTTCAAGAGCGGCATCCCGCCACGGCCCCATGACGGGATTGGCGGCAAAGTCATTATTAAATTGGGGAATGCCGGTCTGAATCGAAACCCCGGTGGGTCCGTGTCCCCGCGGCGTGTCGGCCCAACTGACTCGGGAAAGTGCAAGATACCCGGCCTCGAACCCGGCATGCGCCACCGGCCGGACCGACTTTTCCTCATCGGACTCGGCCAGACCGATCCAGGCCATGGTATAGCAGCCGAATTCGACGATCACCCGGCACATGGCTTGAAAAAGATCGTTCTCTTCGGTAGCGCGCACCAGGACTTGGTTGCCCTCGCTCATGGTCCGAAGAATCCGGCTGAGTTGCTGTGACTTTTTCTCGGCCTGTCGGCGTCCGGCGATGTCGCGCAAACAGGCGATGATCATGATTTCCGAGCCGACCCCGGCGGCAAAGAAATGTGCCTCCGCCACCACAGGCCGCCCGTCGGCACGCACGCCCTCGATCTCACGGCGTTCCATCGCCACCGGTTCACTCGCTCCGGCCTTTTGCAGTAATTCAACAAAACAGAGGCGTAGCGGTTCCGGCAGAGCGGTCTCGGCGATGGCGCGCCCCGCCATGGCGGCCGCGGAAATCGCAAACAGCGCCGTGGCCCCGGGATTAAAGGCCACCACTTCGCCCCGGATGTTTACCCCGACGAAAGCGTCCGGAGCGTTATCGATGATCGCCCGGACCCGCGCCTCGCTCAGCGCGATTGCCGCCGCCATCCTATTGAAGGACCGAGCCAATTCGGCAATTTCGTTATTTCCCGAAACCTCCGCGCGAACGTGGTAATTGCCGTCGGTAATCTCCCCGGTGGCCCGGGTTAGTGTCGCGACAGGCCCGGCAATCCTGCGGCCGACCGCGATCGAAACCATGACGGCCACACCGATGAACACCAGGGCACATCCGGCGATGCGCCACTGAAACAGTCTCAGCGGCGCAAAAGCTTCGACCTGATCGATATGGGCCATGATGCAGCCGCCGCCGATTTGCGGGACGATGCGAAAACCGTGGATAACGGCAACGTCGCGGTAATCCTGATCGAGCACTTCCCGCTCTTCCATCGCCAAACAGGCTTGCATCGGCCGAGCCGAAATCGGGTGACTGTGCCCCTGAACCGACGGATACCGACTCCCGGTGATAAAGTAGCCCTCGCGATCGGCGAGAAAGGTCTCTCCCGATTGTCCCAACTCAGGCGCACCATCAAACAAGCTCTGGATCAAATTAACCGGAAAGCTCACCACCAACAGCAAACCGGAGGATAAAGGCCCGACGGCGATGTCAGGCCCGACGGCGATGTCATAGGTACGGTCATGACCGGTAACCGGTGCGGAAAAGCGGGCAAGTTGACCGGACTTGAACGGTTTCCAGCTCTCGAGACGGATAGCGGGGATTCCGATGGTGATCTCCCTGCCCGCTCCTCCCGGCAAGCGCAAAACCGCGCCGAGCGCCTGTTCGCTTTGAACAAAGCATGCCTATCGGGTTAACGCACACACCCACTAGATGTTGTGTGCTTCC
>JBAWVF010000222.1:0-5701 GCA_037147415.1 Rhodospirillaceae bacterium
GCTTCCCTCTCCCGTCATTCCCGCGAAAGCGGGAATCCAGTCTTTGGTTTACTGGACCCCCGCTTTCGCGGGGGTGACGAAGGAAAAGTACGACGGTGACGAAGAAAAGTGCGGGGGGTGACGAAGAAAAGTGCGGTGGTGACGAAGGAAAAGACGGGAGGTGACGAAGAAAAGTGCGGGGATGACGAAAAAAGAACGACGGTTACGAAGAAAAGTACGACGATGACGGGCAAAGAAGGCGGCGGTTCTCCACTCAATCGGCACTCAATCGGCACTCAATCGGCGGCGGCGCTGTCGGGAATGTAGATTTCCCCGCCCTTTTCCTTGAACTTTTCCGACATCTCGGCCATGCCCTTATCGGCGGCTTTGATGTCTTGGGTCAGGCTCATCGAGCAGAATTTCGGGCCGCACATCGAACAGAAATGCGCAATTTTAGCACCCTCGGCCGGCAAAGTCTGATCGTGGAACTGAACCGCGGTTTCCGGATCGAGCGACAGATTGAACTGATCGCGCCACCGGAACTCGAAACGAGCCCGGGACAGCGCATCGTCGCGCAGGCGGGCGGCCGGGTGCCCCTTGGCCAAATCGGCGGCATGGGCGGCAATCTTATAGGTTACAACGCCCTGACGCACGTCTTCCTTGTCGGGCAGGCCGAGATGCTCTTTCGGCGTGACGTAACACAGCATCGCGGTGCCGAACCAACCGATCATCGCGGCGCCGATCGCGCTGGTGATGTGGTCGTAACCGGGCGCAATATCGGTGGTCAGCGGCCCCAGCGTGTAGAATGGCGCCTCGGCGCACACCTCCAATTGCTTGGTCATGTTTTCGCGGATCTTATGCATCGGCACATGGCCGGGGCCTTCGATCATGACCTGACAATCGTGCTTCCAGGCGATTTGCGTCAGCTCACCCAGCGTTTCCAGCTCGGCAAATTGCGCGGCGTCGTTGGCGTCGGCCAGCGAGCCCGGGCGCAAGCCGTCGCCCAGCGAGAAGCCGACATCGTAGGCGCGCATGATCTCGCAGATATCTTCGAAATGAGTGTAGAGGAAATTCTCTTTGTGATGGGCCAAGCACCATTTGGCCAGAATCGCGCCGCCGCGCGAGACGATGCCGGTGGTGCGCTTCAGGGTCAGCGGGATGTACGCCAAGCGCACCCCGGCATGAATCGTGAAGTAATCAACCCCCTGTTCCGCCTGCTCGATCAGAGTATCGCGGAAGATTTCCCAGGTCAGCTCCTCGGGCCGGTTGACCTTTTCCAAGGCCTGATAAATCGGCACCGTCCCGATCGGCACCGGAGAATTGCGAATGATCCATTCCCGGGTGGTGTGAATATTCCGGCCGGTCGACAAATCCATTACGGTGTCGCTGCCCCACCGGATCGCCCACACCATTTTTTCGACCTCTTCCTCAATCGAGGACGAGACCGCGGAATTACCGATATTGGCGTTGATCTTAACCAGGAAGTTGCGGCCGATGATCATCGGCTCGGCTTCCGGGTGGTTGATGTTGGCGGGAATGATCGCGCGGCCGCGCGCCACCTCGTCCCGCACGAACTCCGGCGTGACATGATCGGGGATCGCGGCGCCGAAGCTTTCGCCATCACGGATCAAACCGGCGGCGCGGGCGGCTTCGCGACCGAGATTCTCGCGCACCGCAATATAGTCCATTTCGGGGGTAATGATGCCGGCCCGGGCATAGGCGATCTGGGTCACCGCAACACCGCTCTTGGCCCGCAACGGCTTGCTCCGGCTCGACAAGGGAAACTCGGCCAGATTGGCAGGACCGCCAACCTTGCCGCCGTCATCCTCGGGCCGGATCGGGCGACCGTCATAGGCCTCGACATCGCCGCGCCCCTCGATCCAGGCTCGACGCAAGGCCGGCAGCCCGGCGCGAATATCAATCGTCGCCGCCGGATCGGTGTAGGCGCCCGAAGCGTCATAAATCCGCACCGGCGCTTCGCCCGCGGACGGGGTCAGATCGACTTCGCGCATGGCCACGCGCAGTTCCGGATACAACCGCCCCGGCAGATAGATCTTGCGGGAAGACGGCAGCGCCCCGGTGGTCACCTTGAACCCCGGGTTCAGGGTATGTCCCTCTGGCATGACTTACTCTCCTTACGACCCGATCAGGCCCATTTGCGGACTGGAGGGTTCGGCATAGTCGCGCTTTGGTATGCGTCCGGCCTTGCGGGCACCGTAGCCGGCATCAACCGCAGCGCGCATCGCCGCCGCCATCACCACCGGGCTGCGCGACTTGGCGATCGCGGTGTTGAGCAATACGCCGGCACAGCCCAGTTCCATGGCAAAGGCGGCATCCGAAGCGGTGCCGACGCCGGCATCCAGAATCACCGGCACCGAGCTGCGCGCACAAATCGTCTCGATCGCGCCGGGATTGCGGATGCCCTGACCCGAACCGATCGGTGCCCCCAACGGCATCACCGTGGCACAACCGAGATCGGCCAGCTTGCGGCAGGTCACCGGGTCGTCATTGCAATAAGGCAGCACGATAAACCCGTCGGTGACCAACTCGGCCGCAGCTTTCAGCATTTCCTCGACATCGGGGTAAAGCGATTCCCGATCACCGATCACCTCCAGCTTGATCCAACTGGTTTCCAGGGCGTCCCGGGCCAGCTTGGCGGTCAGCACGGCATCGCGCGCGGTCGAGCAACCGGCGGTATTGGGCAGCAATCGAATATCGCTGCCCAGCACATCGATCAAGCTTTCGGAATAGCCTTGCAGGCTGATCCGGCGGATTGCGACCGTGACCACTTCGGCGCCGCTGGCGGCGATCGAATCCAGCATGACCTGTTGGTTAGGATATCCGGCGCTGCCCACCAATAAACGAGAGCGCAACGGCAGGCCGGCAGTGACGAGACGATCGGACAAGGTATCCCTCCCCGGTGGCTCAGCCGCCTTGCAACGGGCGGACGATTTCAATATCGGCACCGGGGTTCAAACGGAACTCCGGCCAGGATTTACGCGGCACGACCTCGCCGTTAACCGCAACCGCAACCCCGCGGCGGGCCGGGTCAACACCGGTCGCCATCAGCAATTCGGTCACGGTCGCGGCCTCGATCGTTTCGCTTTTGCCGTTGAGGCGCACCGTCAGGCTCACGCGACGACCTCCGCCACCTTGCGGAACCGATCAACCCCATAGGGCCGAATCGGGTCGAGGAGCTTACCGTTAAGTACATAGCGCACGATCGCCTCGACCGTGATCGGTGCCAGCAAAATGCCGTTACGATGATGGCCGGTCGCCATCAACAAACCATCGATCGCGGTCGGCCCCAGAATCGGCGCATCGTCGCGCGTACCGGGCCGAAAGCCGACCACGATTTCGTCAAGCACCAATTCCTCGATCCCCGGCATGGCCCGCCACGCCCCTTCCAACAGACTGAACACGCCGCCCGCCGTTGGCCTGGCATCAAAACCGCGCTCTTCGGTGGTGGCGCCGATCAACAGCCGACCATCCTTTCGGGGGATAAGATATGCTTTAGGCGCCCAAATGACATGGCGGACCAGCGGTTCCGTCGGATTCATCCGCAAATAGAGCAACTGACCGCGTATCGGCCGCACCGGCGGGCGCACCGACTCGGGCAGGCCCTCGATTCCGCGTGACCACGCCCCGGCCGCCATCACCACTACATCGGCGGAATGAACGGTGTCCCCGGTGCGAATCCCGGTCACCCGATCACCCGAAATTTCGACCCCGGTGACCTCGCACTGCTCCCGCAGCGTGCCGCCGGCCTTCAGCAGCGCCGGCTTGAGCGCGGTGACCAGCGCACGATTATCGACCTGATGATCGTTTTTGCAATAATATGCGGCGGCGGTGCCGGTGTTGAGATAGGGCTCGCGCCGGCGCGCCTCCGCCCCCGACAGCCATTCCAGCTCGACCCCGATGCTGCGCTGAAATTCGTAGTTGAAGCGCAGTTGTTCAAGATCGTCCCGGGTCAGCGCGATCACCATCGTGCCGTCTTCGCGATAGCCGAGATCCAGGCCGCTGTCGGCCTTCAGCGCATAGCGGAAATCCGGCCACAGGCGTTGACTGGCTGCGGCCAGCTGCCACAGCGCCTCTTCTCCGGGTTCGGCCTCGACCCCGGCGCACAGCATGCCCCCCGCGGCCCAGCTTGCCCCCCGTCCGGCCTCGCCCCGGTCGAACACGGTGACCGGGCAGCCGGCGCGCGCCAGTTTCCAGCCGATGCCGAGACCGATCACACCACCGCCGATGACTGCGACGCGCGGCAAATCGCCGTCGCCCCGAATAGATGCAGAAGATTCACTCAAAAGACCGCGCCTCCCTTCGCCGGCATTATCCGGGCAGGTTCAACGGGTTTGTTCTCAGCCGCACCGCGATCTCGGGCGGTCGGCACCCCGGCAAGACCCGCACTATAACAACCGGCGATCCTCCCGGCAAGACGGTATCAAACCCTTGCCGAGCCGACCGCTTCCATGGTTTTGATAGAGACGGATCCCGCTGCCAACCTTGGAGACCAGCCCGTGACCAGCCCCGGCTCGCGCCTGTTTTGCGCCATCGACACCATCGACCTTACCGTCGCGCGACGATTGGCCTTTCAGTTGAAGGGGGTGGTCGGCGGCCTCAAGCTCGGGCTGGAGTTTTTCGTCGCCCATGGACCGCAAGGCGTGCGCGAGGTGATCGGTCACACCGGCCAACCGCTGTTCCTCGACCTTAAGTTTCACGACATTCCCAACACCGCCGCCGGAGCCGTGCGCGCCGCCATACCGCTGGCTCCGACCTTCATGACCGTACACACCAGCGGCGGGGCCGCCATGATGAAGGCTGCGGCCGAGACCGCGGTGACCGAGGCCGACCGACTGGGCATGGTCCGGCCGCGTCTGTTGGGCGTCACCGTGCTGACCAGCCTAACCGAGCGCGAGTTGCAGACAGTCGGGCAAGCGGACCCGGTTGCCGAGCAGGTGGCACGACTGGCCGCGCTGGCCGAGGATTCCGGGCTTGATGGCGTGGTGTGCTCGCCTCATGAAGTCGAAATCGTGCGCCGACAGGCCCGGCCCGGCTTCGTGATCATGGTGCCCGGCATCCGCCCGGCCAACAGCTTGCGCGGCGATCAGCAACGGGTCATGACTCCGGCGAAAGCCCTGGCGGCCGGGGCCGACTATCTGGTGATCGGCCGTCCGATTACGCAGGAAAAAGACCCCGCCGCCGCCGCCCGAAAAATTGCGGAAGAGATCGAGTAAAAAGCGGTTCGGTGAAAAGCTGTTCGGTGAAAAGCGGTTCGGGCGCCCGCTTTTTCGTCATTCCCGCCCCGTTCGCCGTCACTCCGTCCTCTTCTTCGTCACCCCTGTCTTTTTCCTCGTCACCGTCGTACTTTTCTTCGTCACCCCTGCCTTTTTCCTCGTCACCCCTGCCTTTTTCCTCGTCACCCCCGCGAAAGCGGGGGGCCAGTAAACCAAAGACTGGATTCCCGCTTTCGCGGGAATGACGGGAGAGGGAAGCGGGAATGACGGGAGAGGGAAGCGGGAAGGACGGGAGGGGGAAGCGGGAAGGACGGAACGGGAAGGACGGGAGCGGCCTGCCTTTTTCCTCGTCACCCCGTTCTCTTCTTCGTCACCCCGTTCTCTTCTTCGTCACCCCTGCCTTTTTCCTCGTCACCCCCGCGAAAGCGGGGGGCCAGTAAACCAAAGACTGGATTCCCGCTTTCGCGGGAATGACGGGAGAGGGAAGC
>JBAWVF010000223.1:0-5694 GCA_037147415.1 Rhodospirillaceae bacterium
AATTTTTCCGGCCTATTTCAATGCCTTACGAGGCAAGTTGGCGGAGGGAGGGGGATTCGAACCCCCGATAAGAGTTTAAGCTCCTATAACGGTTTAGCAAACCGCCGCCTTCAGCCGCTCGGCCATCCCTCCGACTCCAAAAAACCTGATCAAAGGCCCGGAGCCAATTTCTTGCTGAGGGTTTTAGACCCATACAAAGTGGTCTGTCAATCGTAATCAGGTGTTCGTGCAGAACAATCGAGCTAATGCGGGGATCAGGGCCTCATATTAATAGATTGACAAAGTTATTTCCAACACCCTTTAAAAGGGCGCATGCTCATCGCACCGACCCATAAATGAGATAAATGGGGTCTCCGGCATATTCCCTCCAGCCCGCGACCCTATGCTCTCGCCGGGCGCACAAGTAACAGAGTGCAAACACCATAATGTTAAGGCGAATCCCGTTAAAGCATCAATAGCATCGGATCCGATATAATCATGCGGATAAGTCCGGACTGACAAGATTCTCCGGTCTTATTAAAGATTGACTTAAGGTGCGACCGAGCAGTGTGATAGGATATACCGGCATCCTGTGCATAATTAGCGACATCTCGTCCATCAATCAAAGCCTTTAGAAATTTGGCTTCAGCTTGAGTTATTCTAAATGCATTTGACAACTTGCTTTCAGATGGCGACCAATTTCTAAGATTATCTGAAATAAATATGAGAGCGGCTGGAACGCCTAACGATATTTCTGATTCACAATCACGGAGCGGGCAAACTAAAATCCGATATTGATCTCCTTTACTGTTCTCAATAAGTACAACCCCGCCCGGATCGAAGCCTTTCCCCGCAGCTGTCGTTACGCTTGCCGCTATCAGCATTTCCAGGCGACTGTTAGCCGCTGATTTACAAGCTTTCAACCGATTGCCAACACTTGCTAACCCGGTTATCACCTGTAAAAAAATTATTTACGGTTGTATTGGTAAAGAGCAGCTTTCCATGGGAATCCGTAATCAAAATACCGACTCCTGGGCGAGTCAAACCATTTAGAGATGCCGCCTTTTGTAAGTAAAGTGAAAACAATTCATGATGTATTTGAACCGCGCGCCGAACATGCCGAATAAGCAACGAAAATATCTCAGCATCGCGTCCTTCAAAGTCCCCCTCTTCGTGTGGACGTAATATTGTAAGATGTGTAGCCAATCCCTCATTCTTGGTAAGAATTCCGTCAACCGAGTGGTAAAGTCCTTGATGACGTAGCCAGTCATTATAAAATTTACTCTTTATGAAATCGGAATGCTCTATGAGTTCATGACAAAACCCGGAAGCCTCAAAAATGTTAGCATCAATAGATTTGGCACCTTGTAAAATAAACTGCTTTTTCCCCGAAATTTATTGGATAATACACCCAGAAAATCAGACCATTTCTTTGGATCGACGGCGGCATCATAAATATGCTCAACCAGATTATGGGCATCAAGCTCTGTGATTGTCTTATCCAATCTTATCTCCTCGGGCATTGCAACTTTGACGGTGTAGACGGCTCTGCGACGATCAGTCATCATCGGAACATTATCGGCTTCAAACCGCCACATTCGGTAGTGCCATTCCTACGAACCTTGTCATAATCGGGCTTGATCTTGCCAAGAATATTTTTCAAGTACACGGAGTTGGCGTAACCGGCAAGGCTGTAGTGTGAAGGCAAAGCTATGATCTTGCCCGATGAAGGGGCGACTGGAATGACCGAGACCGGATATGAACGACCCTTGTGGCGACCACCCTCCGAAGGGGACAACCTGATCATTCAGGCGACCCTGGGTTGCCGCTATAACCGCTGCGGTTTTTGCTCGATGTATAAAGATCGGGAGTATGTCGCGCGTCCGCTGCCCGAGGTCTTTGCCGATATCGACGCGGCGGCGCTGATGTGGCCCGACGCACACCGGGTATTTCTGGCGGACGGCGACGCCTACGGACTGCCGACCGAGACCCTGCTTGCTTTGTGCGCGCGTTTGCGCCTGCGCTTTCCGGCACTCCAGCGCGTTTCCGCCTATGCCACCCCTTTTAATATTTCGAACAAAAGCGCCGACGAAATCATGGCGCTGCGTCAGGCCCGGCTGACCCTGGTCTATCTTGGACTCGAGAGCGGATCGGACCGGATGCTCAAGATTATCACCAAGGGAAATTCGGCCCGGATGGAGGCCGCGCTCGCACGGGCCAACGAAACCGGACTTAAAGTTTCGGCAACCGTGATCGCCGGCCTGGGCGGGCGTCGCTATTGGCGCGAGCATATCGAGGCGACCGCTGTATTGATCAATCGCCACCCGCCCAACTACCTGTCGACGCTTCAATTGATGCTTGATCCCGCAGTTGCTCCCGACTTTTTCAGCCGCTTCGAAGAGCCGTTCGAATGGCAGGACGATCGCGGCATCCTCGAGGAAATGCGCCTGTTGATTGAGCGACTGAACCCGCCTGCCTCGGTTATCTTTCGGTCGAACCATGCCAGCAACGCCTTGCCCTTGGCCGGAACCTTGCCGAAAGACCGCGCCAAACTGCTGGACCGGATCGACGCCACCCTTCAGGGACGACAATCCGTTCGCCCCGGCTGGATGCGCGGACTGTAAACTCCTTAGCCGGTCCTGTAGATTGACGAACCTTCAGCCCGGTACGAAAACGGACGACCCCCATGCCCAGCCTCATTAGAACCGGTGTCCTGCTTGCCGCATTGACGGCGGTCTTCGTCGCCGCCGGCTTCCTGATCGCCGGCAAAACCGGCCTGATCATTGCTTTTCCGGTGGCACTTGCGATTAACGCTTATGCGTACTGGTTCTCGGCCGACCTGTTGCTCCGAGGCTATGGCGCACGGCCGGTCACCCGATCCACCGATCCGGCTTTACATGGCTTGGTGGCGGAGATGGCGAGTCGAGCGTCGCTTCCGACCCCGCGCGTATATTTGATCGATAGCCCGCAGCCGAATGCCTTTGCGACCGGCCGCAATCCCGCCAATGCCGCGATTGCCGTCACCACCGGGCTTGTCCGACTCTTAACCCGCGACGAGTTGGCCGGTGTGATCAGCCACGAGTTGGCCCATGTGCGAAACTATGACACTTTAATCATGACCGTGGCCGCCAGCATTGCCGGAGCCGTGGCGATGTTGGCCGATCCGCGCCTGGTGTTCGGGAGTACGCCTCGAGACCGGCAAGGACAGTCGAATGGCCCCGGCCTGATCGGCGGGCTGCTGATCATCATTCTTGCTCCCCTGGCTGCGGCTCTGGTGCAAATGGCGATCAGTCGCACCCGTGAATATGAGGCTGATCGGCTTGGTGCCGCCATCTCCGGTCAGCCGCTCCGGCTGGCGGATGCTCTGATGAAAATTCACCAAGGGGTCAGACAGACCCGCAACCCGGCGGCAGAGGCGCGCCCGGCGACCGCGCTTCTGTTCATTATCAACCCGCTGTTCGGAAGCCGCATGTCCGAGTGGTTCGCCACGCACCCGCCGACCGGTGAGCGCGTTCGTCGTTTGCGGCTGATGGCCGGTACGGTCGGGGGAGCCGAGATCGGACGGCTTGCCCGGGCAGCCGGCGCACCCGGTGCCGTGCCGGGTGCGGTGTGGCGCGGGTAAATGCCGCCGAATATCCGGTTACGCCGGCACCGGGACGGCCAGATGCTCAATATCCCAGGCGGCGGCAATGGCTTGAGCCCGGGAGTCCGGCCCCATGGCGACGCCTTCGGCGAAGGCGGGTTGAAGCAGGGCGTTCTCGGTCATTCAATCAAGGTCGAACAGCAGAATTTCAGCCCTGTCTCGGGCGGTGAGCGTGATGTTTTCAATGTTCTCAATGGCGGCCCCGTCGCCGGCGGCCAGCGTCACGCCGTTAACCTCGCCGTTATTAACCTCGCCGTTATTAACCTCGCCGTTATTAACCTCGCCGTTATTAACCTCGATAGCACCGTCAACCACCTGGAGCCAGGCGCCGCGGCCGGGCTCCAACCGATGCGAGACACCGGCTCCGGCCTCCAGCAACCCGGCATAAACCCTGACATCACGATGGGTGATCAAGCTGCCGTCGGCGCCGTCCGGGGCGGCGATCAAGCGAAGCGTATTCAGCTTGGATGCTTCCGGTATCGATTGCTGGCTATAGGACGGGGCCAAGCCCTCTCGCGGCGGCACTATCCAGATTTGAAGCAACCGGGCGTCTTCGGTCCCGGAGGCATTGAATTCGCTGTGACGAACCCCGGTTCCCGCCGACATGTATTGAACCTCACCCCGGCGAATCATGCCTTTGCCACCCGTGGTATCTTCGTGCGCCAGCGCGCCGCGAATGATATAGGTGATGATTTCCATGTCGCGGTGGCCATGCATGCCGAACCCCGCACCCGGCTGGATTACGTCGTCATTGATGACGCGCAGAGCACGAAAGCCCATATGCTCCGGGTCGTAATAATCGGCAAACGAGAAGCTGTGGAAGCTATCGAGCCAGCCGTGAGTGGCATGACCGCGCTCCCGGGACGGACGCAGGATGATGCTCATGATCGAACCTCCGTAAAAGGCGGGGGCCAAAGCCCTCGGCCCGACTGCGTGATCGGGCTCGGGCGGACCTCAGCCCTGCGTGATGAGTAAACTTGCCTGGAGGCAGCCGAAACAACAATCCATCTTTTTGGCACAACATTGTCAGCATTTAAGTGACAATCAACCAGCCCGATCGGTCTCGACGATCCGGCCCGCTTGATTGAGCCTCCGAGGCTCTGCCCGCAGCCATTGGCCTATGGCTTAAGACGAAAGATTAGGAGCCTGTTGCGAAATCCGAAATTGGCGCTGAACGCCCTGGGGGCGCGGGGTAAAGCCGCTCATTAAGCAGAGTGTATCGTCGGTAAATCACGGTCCGCGCTCTCTGGCCGCCTGATCCAACCATACTGCGGTCGCCACAACCTGGGCGCTCCGGTTGCCGTGCTGCTGCGAAGGCAAAAAAGCT
The DNA here is from genome assembly GCA_037147415.1 of Rhodospirillaceae bacterium. Taxonomy (GTDB): domain Bacteria; phylum Pseudomonadota; class Alphaproteobacteria; order Azospirillales; family Azospirillaceae; genus BOG-933. The sequence continues at coordinate 4,950 of JBAWVF010000223.1, forward strand.
GTAATCTTTATTGCTTGCTGAAATACGGTGCATATCCTATTTTATTGAACGATGGCGAGAAGCCCTCCGCAAAGTTCTAGCGAGTGGAGATCGGAATGTTGCGACGCAAACTGCAAAAGTTTCGATCATGCGGGGGCTGGTTTGTCCCCGGGGACCAACCGTATGAATAGTGACCGCGCCTATCGTTTGGAACGGCGGCTTGTCATTATCGTGCTGGCTTGCCTGCTGTTGCCTGCACTCGCGGTCGGGTGGCTCGGCTACAGCAAGGCCTATGACAGTATAAAAAATGAAAATATTCGGAATGTCGGCCGGGTCGCCGACGCAAGGCGCGATCAACTGGTGACCATTCTGCAAAGAACCCGGGCCAGGGCCGCAGCCTTTCTGGCTGATATGCACAGTTCCTGTTCCGATGGCAACGGCAGCGTCAAGATAGTGTGCGCGAGTGAGGTTCTGCAATCATTTACAACCGGAGAACGCGCACTGGGAGCGGTCTTACATTTGTCCGGAAAGGGCGATAACATTATCGTCGGTAAACCTCCGGCTCATGATGGTAGTCGAATATTGCTCCAGCCCGGCCAACTTGCGCGATTTTCCGTGCCTGTTCCGGGCCGGGACCGAAGCTATGACATTATCGTCGAAGAACAGCGCTATGGTGTGTGGCTAGTGATAACCTTTCCGGTCAGCCTGATTCCATGCCTATCGGGTTGACGCAGACACATACCAGATATGGGGGCAGCTCTCAGAA
>JBAWVF010000224.1:0-5651 GCA_037147415.1 Rhodospirillaceae bacterium
TCGATGGTGTCGTTGCCGGCGGTGCCGGTAACCGTGGTCGTGCCGCCCGAGGTCGTGAACGTCACCGTTGACGGGGCCGGACTCGGAGCGGGAGCGGTCCCGAGCAGGTTGCCCGCCACATCAAAGGTCTGGCCCGGAGTGCCGGCAAACTGCAATTGTTCGACCCCGGTCATGGTCGTGGTTTGGCCGGTGGCGTGAGCCTCTTGAACCACCGCGTGGCCCTGGCTGTCGGTCGAGAACTTATACCAGTTTTCCGCGTAGGGCAGGATCACGGTGTCGGTTCCGGCGCCCGCATTGACGGTGTCGGTCAGAGTGGTAACCGTGGTCATGTTGATGATGTCGTTGCCGGCGGTGCCGGTAGCCGTGGTGGTACCGCCCGAGGTCGTGAACGTCACCGTTGACGGGGCGGGAGGGGGTGCAGTTACCGTTACCGCCAAAGTGGCGGTGGCCATCGCGGTCGAGCCGTTGGCAGCTTCGGTCGAGATCGCCTCGACGGTCAGAGAAAACGACGCGGCCGAGTTGGTCGGCGGCGACACGGTCAGGCCCGAAAGCTGAGCCGGAGTCAGCGTCCAACTGCCGTCGCTGTTATGGGTACCGGCGCTCAGGCTGGCGCCGGTCGGCATGCCCAGCACCTTGATGCCGAGAGATTCCGAGCCGTCGGTGTCGGTCAACGCCGCTGCGATCGAGACTGGAATTGCGGTGTTCCCAACGCCCGAAGCCGCCGCCACGGTCAGCGTCGGCATGTCGGCTACGGCGACCACCTTCACCGCTTCGGACACCGTCGAAGACGCGACTGTGCCCGTGATCGGGTCGCTCACCACCGCCTTGATCGTCAGGGTAAAGGCGGTATCGGAATTGTGCGGCGGCTTTACGGTCAGGCCCGAAAGCTGGGCCTGCGTGAGCGACCAACTGCCATCATTATTAAGCGTGCCCGCACTGAGCGCGGCGCCGGCAGGCATCCCGGTAATCAGGATACTCATGGTCTCAATAGAAGTGGTGTTGACGAACGAGGCGCCGATGCCGAGCGCAATCGCGGTGTCCTCGTTGCCCGAGACCGTCGCCCCGATCAAGGACGGGGCAATAGCGTTGGGAATAAGCTTGCCCGTTGCTAAATTGAGGGTGGCGTCGGCAAAGCGGACATACTCGACGTTTTTAAGGGTGTCCGTGCCTGTCCCCGCAATATTGCTTTTAACGACCCAAGACGTGCCTAGCTTGGATATTTGATACTGACTGTAGGAACCGCTTTCCACGACAGCATCGATACCGGCACCGCCATCAATGGTATCATTGGCGCGAGTGCCATTAAGAATGTCGTTTCCGGCTGTGCCGGTAATCGAGTGTGTTGTCGGCATGATCAGGACCCTGCTCTGCTTAGACCTATGGATAGATACAGGAGGACGATAACTAAGTGATACTCTGGAGTTTTTTGCCTACCAGATTTTCAAGTAACCAAAAGGCTAACTAGTGATCATCATCCGGTCGTAAGCCATATTACACAATCCATCTTGAACAAGGTATGATATTCGTCACAGACAAGTATATAAAATGGCTTAGTACTATTTGATACTTAACTACAACAAATTGCTATATTCATGAGGATAAAAAGAAAGCTATTATGTTAACTTATCATGTCCTGACGTAAATGCATGAGGATTTTGCATGGCTCGATCGTTACTTCCCGATGGTTTAATGCGGGAAAGGCGCGGCGCCATCAAAGGACACCCGCTGTCTGCCGAGGCTTGACCGCTCGGGGACGATGTCCGTGTAATACCAAGCCCTTGTTTTGATGGATATGCGTACATATTTGTATTTTGTTTCCGACAGCCATCGGAACACCGGCTGGGGCTTTATCTGATCCGCCGCCGCCTACCGGCCTGACGGACTCCGAGGCAACGCCGCGACAGCCGGCGAGCAGGGTGCTGACCCTCCGGTAAGTTTGTCGCGCCCTTCGGCCTTCGCCCGAAGCGGCATCAAAAGCCATCGGCATGAATGAGTACGGCCTGTCGGAACATCTTCGGACAGGCAGGTCAGGCGTGGAGCGGTTGCCGAAGCTGAAGCGCCTGTTCACGCAGATGACAGGGGGTCGTTGGCTCCCCTTCGAGTTCTCCGAAAAAGAAATCGAAATAACGTTCCAACCAGTCGAGAAAGAGCGCGAGATCCTGACGGGTCTGCACATAGGGGGTGCAACCCGGTACAAGCGATGGCGAATGATAGGACACGACGAACAGCCGAAGCCCGCGATCGACCAAAGCCCGGGTCAATCGAATCGCATCGGCGATTAAGATGCCCTCGGGGGTCAGACGGATACGCTCCAACAACCGAAGACGCGCAAGCATGCCCGGCACCCGCAAGCGATGCCCCAAAGTGCCGAACAGCCCGCCATAGCAGGCCGGATTGAGGCCGGACAACAAACCGGTGATGCCAACCGTAGTCGGGATTTCGAGCAATCGACGCTCGGGGCCGATCCAATAGGGTACGCTCGGACAGGTCAGGTAATTAGGGCCGCATTGGGCCGAGTAATCGGTGCAAGGCATAACGCTGCTGTCAATTTGGTAACCGAGTTCACCGACGATTGCAGCGGTATGGGTTCCAAGGCCATAACGCCCGGCTTTATAGACAACCGGTCGGACACCGAGATTATCGGTAATCACATCGGTCAGCCGCCTTAATTTTTCTCGCTCCAGATAGGTACAAAGATTGCCGGCGAAAGAATTAGCCTGACAAACCCGCTCTTCGAGCGGAGGATTGACCCAAGGGTGCAACTGAGTCCCGACTTCACACCGGCCGTCGGCCAGGAAATCGAGCAGCGGCCGGTATCCATCCTCTTGAGAGGCCACCGGATAATCGATAACGTAGGTCGGCACGATATCATGACGGTTCAGCAAACGCTGAGCCGGTTCCTGGCACCGCATCGATCTGACATCGGTGGCGGCCGATGACAGAGTTTGCCAGTCGAATTCTTCCTCACCGTCGATGATCACGATCAGTTGCGGCCGCGTGTGCGGAGGATGGATCACCAGATCGGCCGGTTGAGGCGCGAACAGTGTTGACGAACGGTCATGCACGGTCTTCACGGTCCGCGATCCGGCAGCGGGTGGGAAGCTCCGGTACCGCCGGAGATGGTGTCCGGGCGCGGGAAACAGCCGGCAAGTGCAGCCACACGGCGCGCATTGGCATCCCAGGTAAAGCCGCGTCGGATCAGCGCGGTGCGTGCCGCCGCACCCAATCGTTCACGCAAGGGCGCATCGATGCACAGACGGTCGACCGCGCGGCTCAGGCTGCCGGTCGTTGCGGGATCGAACAACAAAGCGGTTTCCCCGTCCGTCAGAATTTCCCGAATGTTGGCGCTATCCGGCGCCACGATCGCCCGACATAACGCCATATACTCGAAAAGCTTCAGGGGCGAGGCGTAAGGCACGACCGCCGGTTGAAGCGCAATATCGAAGGTCGCGATCAGGTCGGCATTTCGCTCAGGAGCAACGGCACCGGTAAAAGTGACTTGCCCGGCAAGGCCCAGAGCGTGGACGCGCTGCTCCAAATCGGGTCTAGCCGGGCCATCGCCAATCACCAATAAATGGCGTTCGTGCGAATGACGTTCGAGTTCGCCGCTGTCCGGATTGATCCGCACCAGCAGCGACAAAAGCTCATCAAGGCCGTGCCAAGAGCGCAAGAAACCGGTGAAACCCAGCACTAACTTGCCGTCGAGCCCCAAGCCTCGCCGCAACTCCGCTCTTTCGCGGGTAAGGTTGGCGCCCCTGGCCAGCAGCGCCGGACCGACGCCGTTCGGAATAACCACGATCCGTTCTTCGGGCACGCCGGCCGCACGCACGCATTCCGCAAGCACCGCCGAGACCGGCAGCACGACATCGGCCGCCTGCCATACCGTTCGCTCGCTCCACGCCGCCAACCGTCGGAGCGCCAGTCCGCCGTAACGGGAGCGTTCCTCGAACAGTGGGGCGTTGACCTCGACCAGCAAGGGCAACCGGTAAAGCCGCGCCAGCCAAACTCCGGCCAGCAAGAACAGATTATAGCGTTCATAAAGAACATCCGGGGCGCTGCGCCGACACAGCCGGACCAGACGCGCAAAGGCCACCACATTGTAGGCAATTTCAAGGCATTCACAGGCCCAGAGGGGCAAACGGCGCCGTAAGGAATCGACCAGCGGGCTGGCCGCACCGATCTTCGGGCGGGCATGGGTGGCGGGTGCCGCCATCACCAGCTCATGCCCGAGCCGACACCATGCGGTGGTCAGGCCATCGATATGGACGGCTTGGCCGTCTCGGGAACTGGTTCGATGATGGTAAAGTAATCTCATGGCTGTCCTCACAGACACCGGACGCTTGGTGCGTCACGCATCAGTCATGATTTGATCCCGCCGCACGAGAAGGGTATTCCCTCCCCGGATACTTCATCCAAGGTTCGTCGGAGCAGATGGCGTATCTCCGTGACTGGCCGGAGATAGTCTGCCAGCCACGAAAGATCAGCGCCTATACATGGCAACAATCCGTATAATCTTTACGTAATTCGGCTAGAATTGTCTTGATTGAATGCAAAAGATAAACTAATTGCATGCCTATCGGGTTAACGCAGGCACCCACAATGGGTAGATTGCAGAATGGCGGGGTTTGGCTGTCAAGCGGCGTCTAAAAGTAGGCCAGGATCGGCGTCCAAAACCAGGCCACCGGGCGCCTACCTCAGGTTGCGGCTTGGTGGTTGCCCTGGTGGGTCCACAGGAATACACGCGCCCCCTCGACAGGCAGGCGCGCGTGTATTCCTGTGGACTACCCGGACAACTTTGTGAAGGGTGATCAGCTACGGTTCTTGAAACGCCAGCTTTCGTTGCCGGTCTCGACGATGTCGCAGTGATGGGTGAGGCGGTCTAATAATGCGGATGTCATTTTGGCACAGCCGAACACGGTCGGCCATTCGGCGAAGACCAAGTTTATGGTAACGATGATCGAGGTGCGCTCATAGAGCCGACTGATCAGGTGGAATAGCAGTTGCCCTCCGCTCTGGGCAAAAGGTAGATAGCCGAGTTCATCGAGTACGATCAGATCAACTCTGGTGAGTTGGTCTGCTATTTTTCCGGCGTTTCCGGCGCGGGTTTCGGCCTCCAGGCGGTTGACGAGATCGACAGCGGTGAAGAATCGCGCTCGTGTCCCCTTGCGAACGCAGTTGGCGGTAATGGCGATGGCAAGATGGGTCTTTCCCGATCCGGTTCCTCCAATCAAAACGACATTCCGTTTGGTTTCCAGGAAGACACCACCATGAATATCACGGACCAGTGTTTCGTTGACCGGACTTGTCGTAAAGACAAACTCGGTCAGTTCTTTGGCGATTGGCAAATGAGCGGCGCCAATTTGATAACTGATTGAGCGCGCTTTCTTCTGAGCGAGTTCTGCTTTGAGCAGATCACCAAGCAAATCCGGGAACGAGCGTTCACGACGAATCGCATCGCGCAAAACTTCATCAATAACGGCGCGCATGCCGGCCAGATGAAGTTCCATCATCAGAGCAAGGAGTTCATGCCGTTCCATGAGCCGCCTCCCGGGCATGGGACAGCAACGCGTTGTAACGGTTGGCGGCCATGTTCGGCCTGAGAACCGCAAAGAGGACCGCATCGATCGGCGCCTCAACGAGAACCAGAACGG
>JBAWVF010000225.1:0-5631 GCA_037147415.1 Rhodospirillaceae bacterium
TCCAGGGCGCTAAACGGTTCCGGCGTTACCGCGCAGGCGCTGAGGGTCAGAATCGTACCGGAAAGAAGAACGGCTCTGAAATAACTAAGCCTATCGAAAAACACATTCCTCCCGGACAGCAGGCACATGCGATCAACCTTCGGTAAAATCTTAATTATCCGTGAGCGCTTGCTCAACTAAAGCGCAACCTAGCGTAAAAATATCGGTACAGGCAAGTGCTTTGATAAAAATACCGGCTTAGCGGGTGGCGCCGGTGTAGGAGCCGTGAATGCCGATCCGGTAGCTTTTCATGCTTTCCAGTTCTTTAAGTAAGGCCGGTTCAAGTGCGGCCGCCTGCGTTTTGCCGTCAAACAGTTGAAGGGTCCGGTGAAGCCTGTCGAGCGACTGGTCGCTGACGATGGCCACCAGATGATCGGCACCAAAGGGAGGCTCGACCACCAGCGGGACCGTATAGGTGCGACCGATCGGGATTTGTAGCGGGTCTTTGACTTCTGCATTATTAAGCGGATAAAGAAAGTTGATAGTGCCATCGGCCCCCAGGTTAAATACCGTTAAATAAGTTTGATCGTGGCCATCAACTAAAAAGGTTAGCTTAGCGCCTTCAGTGTGCCGTTTATCATCGGGCTGAAGCGCCATGTGTAAACTGCGCGCCTGAGCCAGTTGCTTGATTTGCTCGGTCAAGTGCCATTTGTCGATAACGACTTGAAGTTTGGGCAGGTCACTGCGCCCGTCGGCGGGGGGAAGCGCGGAAGACCCGTTCAGATCGCGCTTGAATGCTCTGGTATCGCCCCCCGATTTGCGTACGCTCAACTCGGCGACCAGATCGCCTAAACCGGTAAAAACCTGACCCCGGCCGACATCCCAAGTCAGCATCGGTGCCGGGTTGCTATTTGCGTCGACCGGGCGGACCCCGTTCAGTGCCTTGACCAGTTCAGCGGCGGGTACCGCCGCGCTGTTGAGAATGGCCAATGTCAGCGGTGCGACCGGGCCGGGAAGCGGTGTCGGTCCGGCCTTGCGCCAAGTGTCGATTGTGGCCTGAACCGCAGGCAGATCGGCCCGACCATCGGCGCGCAGGACGCCGCGGGTGGTGTCGAGCGCGAAATCGGCAATGACATTGCCTGCATCGGCTGTGACGCGCCGTTGTCCGACATCCCAAGTCAGCGTTGCCCCGATCGGTTGTACCAAACTGATGTCGTGCAGGGACGACGCTAAGTCTTCGGGCGTTAGCTTGCCTGAATTGATGATGGTGAATGGCAATGGCCCGGAAGAAGCAGGCTGTAGCGGAAAGTGAAACGAGCGAAAGCCCGCAGGAACCACCGAAGGATGCTGCCGCCCTTCCAATTTCATGCGGATATTTTCTTGAATGAAAGACTGCAATTCTTCCTTACTGATCACGCCGTCATGATTGGCGTCAGCCCCGCCGCGCAAGCCCGCAGCCAGCGCCCAACTGAGCGCGCCGCGTGACTTGCCGTCGATGCTGATCTCGGGCGCTTCCTCGTCATCCTGAACCGCACCGAAGTAAATCACGTTCGGCAGATCGTCAGGAATCTTCGACCAAGCCGGGTCGAACGGCGGCAGTTTGTCGTCGGAGATCGGAATCGGCGGATAGGTCGTCGCCCGCACCCGGGGTTTGGTCTTGCTCGGTGCGCTAAAAGCGCGGGTCATGGTGCCGGAATGGCAAGCATCCATCGCCACCAGCACGTTAACTCCGGCATCGGACGCGCGCTTGAACAGCGCGCCCAACTCATCATCGACGATGCGCTCAAAGGTGCCGGTACCCGAGATTTTGAACCCGGCCAGCAGCAAGGTCGAATCGTAACCGCTGGGCTCCGAGCCCTTGACATGCTCGGGCTCTTGCCCGCCATGACCGGCATAATGAAAGACCACGAGATCGTTCTTGACCGCTTTTTTCAGTAATTCGTTCCAGGCCGCCATGATGGCGTTGCGGTTGGCGCCGCTGTCGAGCAGCAGCTTGACCTCGCGCGCACCGTTTTTAGTTAAAGCATCGGCGACGTCGCGGGCGTCATTGACCGCACCCTCTAATTGCGGCGCGTCTCCGGTGTATTTGTCGATACCGATGACCAAGCCGTAAGTGGCGGCTTGCGCAGTCATAGCATTCAGCGCCAGCGAGAGGGCAATCGCAATCTTCAATCGCACGGGTATATTTCCCTTCTCTTTATCGAGTCTTGCGCACCAGCGGCGGTTCGTCAAGTTCACCCAGAGCCTGCCATTTAGCTTGTTGTTGGTGGCGGGGATTGACCTCTGCGGCCAACTCGCCGACCGCCTTTTTGACGTATTTGGCGAGGTTGTTCGGATAGATCACGCCGTTTTCATCGGCGGTCGCCGCGCCGTTCATGCCTTGAATCATGGCATGGGCAAACACGCCGTGCTCGGCAACGCCGGTGCCGCCGGGCCGATAACCGTCGAGCGCCTCCTGATCCGACGCCGCCGCAGCCAGAACCAGAATTCCGGCATCGTCTTTCAGGTTGGCGATGGCATCAAGCGGCGCGCCTTTGGCGAACGAGCCGGAATGACAGGTGTCGAGCACCAGCAGCACCCGCGCCTTGCGGTTGTTGATCGCGATCAGATGGGAGAGCAGAGCGTTTTGGCTCAGGGCTTGCCGCTCAACCGTTTCGGGGCTGTCGACGTTGGAGGTGATGAAGTAGAAGTTGCCGGCGGCCTGCCCCTTGGCATCGGCCCCGTCTGCGCGTACCCCGTGCCCGGCAAGATAGATCACCACCGTATCGTTGGGCTCGAGCACGCCTTCCTTCGACAGGGTGGTGAACGCTTTTTCCAGCGTGGTCAGATTGGCGTTATCGTCGGCCAGCACCGCCTTCGGGTCTTTGGTGTTGGTAAAGACGACTTCGCCGGTCGGGGTAAGGGTCGGGACCATGACCGCGCGGTAAAGGTCGCCGACGCGCGCCCGAATCGCGGCAACCACGCCTTCGGCATCGGCAACCGGAAAGCGCAGGCGGAATTGCGGACTTTTGTACTGATTGATCCCGGCCGCCAGCACGAACAGGCGCGGTTTGGGCAGCGGTTCGGACTTCAGGTCGCGACTCGAGGCGAGAGGAGCGGCGCGCGTCACCTCGACCTTGGGCGAAGCGGCAAAAGCAGTGCGGGCACCGTCATAGACATGAATTTCAAGGATATTGGCACCGGGCTCCAGCGCGATCCGCCGCGCAAACCGTTGCATGTCGGGACGCTGCGGGGCGGGTCCGGCAGAGGCGGGCGCCGGAACCGGGCCAGCGGCAACGGCGGTATCGCGCCGGAAGGCGCGGGTAACGTCGTCCCGGTTGATGCTTCTGCCGTTCAGAACCAAAGCGATATCACCGACGCCGCCGCCACGGTCGGTCACCTCGAATTTAAGCGTCACCTCGCCGACGTCATTGGACAGAGTGGCCGGGGCCGCGCCCGCCTGCCGGCTTGCATCGCGGGCGAAACCGCGAGTGGTGATATCGCTGATCGGCCGGCAGGTCTCAACTCCGCCGGGCGGAGTCCAGCAATATTCGGTCAAATCGATGCCCGGCAACGGGTGTTGCTCAAACCGTGCGCGTAAATCACCGATTGCGGCATAGGTTCGGCTGATTTCGTCATCATAGCCGCCGGTGATTTTCTTGATCAGCAGTTCCGAGCTATGAAAAACCGGGTAGACCTGCGCAAAGTTAACGAACTCCGGCGCTTTTTGTTTGCCCTTGTTAAAGTGATAGCCGACCAGATCCTTGCCCCCGTTCTCGGCATGCTCGAAAAAGCCTTCCGGGGTCCAGGCAACCCAGCGCTGGCCGTCGGCATGAACGAACACGGTCGCGCGTTCCTCCAGCAGCGGGCGGTTGCCGCCGAGACTGAACCAATGCAGAGTGCCGTCGGTCAGCGCCGCCACCGCCATCGTCCCCGGCCGGTTGATCACCACGCCGGCGACCATGGCCGGAACATCGGTTTTGGCCAGCGGGTTGCCTTTGGCGTCATAAAGTCGCAACGAATAATCGGCGCCGAGCAGGAACGAGCGCCCGTCCGGGGCGATGGCCAGACTGCGCGCGCGCTCCTCGCCATCGAGCCTCAGTTTGCGCGTGCCGACCATCGGTGCGGGCGTGTTCTGCCAGCCGGTCACCTTAATACCGGGAGACTCCGTAATCGGGGAGGCCAGCGCCGGGTCGGGATGGCGGGCCGGTTCATAGCTCTGGTTGGCCAGCGCCAGCCGCATCGGGCGCAAGCCCCGGTTGGCGGTGCCGAACTCCAGGGTCAGAGCATCGTCGGAAACCGCGAAACGGCCGGCGTAGATGTCGCGGAAATCGGCGAGATTTGCGCCCTGTTCGAACAGCTTGCGCCCGGCATTGATCCGGCCCCACGACGGATCGGCGCTGACGAACAGCGCCTCGCCATGGCCGGTCGGCTCGATTTGATTGATGGCGTCCTTGGCCGCGACGATATCGAGCGCTCGGCCCATGCCGGCACTGCCCCAAACCCGGATCAGTCTCTCGCCGCTCGTTTTGCTTGCGGTGCCGCCGGCGGCCAGTGAAATTTGTTTGTCGTCGGCAAGCCAGGCGACCGCGGCGAGATTGCCGGTTTTCAGATCGGCGGTATCGGGCGAAAAGCGCGGCTTAAGATCGGTTCCCGACAGAATATCGACCTTGGGCTTGTCGAAGGAGCCGACCGCCAGCAGCCCGCCATCGGGCGAGAAGGCGACCGAGAACGGCCGTCCCGAAGCGGTTGATTTTACTTTGGTGATCAGCTTGACCGCGTTGTCGTACAACCGGACGAAGCCGTCGAATCCGGTGGTGGCGAGTCGTCCGGTAGCGTCGAACGCAACCCAGTTGGCCGGCAGCCGGCCATACTCATGGTCCTCGCCGACGGTGCGGCCGGTCGCCAACTCGTAAACCATCAGCCCGTAGCCGCCGCCGAACGCCGCGGCCAGGCGCTTGCCATCGGGCGAGAAGGCTAGATGCAGGATTTCGCTGGGCAGCCCGGGCAGGCGCGCCTTGACCTTGCGGGTGGCGACATCGAACAGATAAAGCGAAGGCCGACCGTCCCAAAGCTGACCGACCGCGCCGGCGGTGGCCAAAGTCCGGCCATCGGGTGACAGCGCGACACTGTAAAGACTGCCCTCCATTCCCGGGCCGATCGGAACCCGTATCGTGCCGGCCGGCTTGCCCTCGGGCAGCGACCACAGGCGGACCGTTTTATCATCGGAAGCGGTGGCGGCCAGCCGGCCCGCGGCATCGACCGAAACCCGGTTGATGATCGCGCCATGCATTCCGGTTTCAATGCGCAGAAAGGGGGCGGTCGGCGGCTCGCCGGGGGCCGCGGGGATGCTATCGGGCGCAGCGGCGGCAGCGCCGGTGATAAGGACAGACAAAAGCAGGGCCGTGCGGAGAACGACTCCGGGTAAGCCGCCAGATCGAGCAATCGTCATGATCCCCTCTTCAAAAAGAACCGAGCCGAAAAATTATAGGCGCTATTCAAGGAAGAGCAACCGCTTCGCTCGTCATCCTCTTTTTCTCGTCACCCCGCTCGTTCCCGGTCACCCCGCTCGTTCCCTCGTCACCCCCGCTCGTTCCCGGTCACCCCGCTCGTTCCCTCGTCACCCCCGCGAAAGCGGGGGTCCAGCCCTTGTTAGCTCTGGATTCCCGCGTT
>JBAWVF010000226.1:0-5618 GCA_037147415.1 Rhodospirillaceae bacterium
TTGCTTCTCGGAATTGGGCTGTTGCATGAAGACTTTTTGCGGTTGGTATGACACCGGCATTGCTCTGGTTGGACCAGCGTCTTGCGGCCCAAGGGACATCGGCCGACGACATCGTCCATGCGGAACAGCAGCGCCAGGGCGCGAAGAATGTAACGGTCCGAAACATCATCACAAGCATGCGCCTGATGTCCGCCATGGATTGGCGGGTCTGGTTCGAGAGCGTCAGTTCGGTCGATGCGATACTGCGCACGGAGAGCAATTTCGCCGCGCTCGACTTTCCGACGCGGGATCAATATCGCCGGACGATTGAACAGTTAGCGCGGGGCTCAGGCCATTCGGAACCGGAGGTTACCCGCTTGGCGCTGCTGTCCGCTCAAAATGCGGGCCGGGACGCGGGTAACGAAGACGCCGTCGCCTTGGCGCGTCGGCAAGACATCGGTTATTACCTGATCTCAAAAGGGCGGCCGGCCTTCGAGAAGGCCCTCGGATTTCGGGGTACGCTTCGGGGCTGGCTTATTCGCGTTAACACCACGGTCGGGATCTCGGGTTATCTCGGAATCATCACGCTCATCACCGCCCTCATTGCCGGGGTGATGATCAATCGGGTCGCGATGCCGGGGGAAGGCTGGGCGTTCTGGGCGCTGGTCGCTCTCGTGCTGATCCCGGCCTCCGATACGGCCATGGCCTTCGTCAATCATTGGGCTACCGCTCGTTTCGATGCGATTGCCCTGCCGAGTCTGGAACTGCGCGACGGTATACCGTCGAGTTTGCGGACCATGATCGTCATGCCCACGCTGTTGACCACGTCGGACACCATCGCGGAATTGGTGGAGCGGTTGGAGGTCCATTATCTGGCGAATTCCGACCCCGATCTGCGCTTTGCCCTGCTTTCCGACTGGACGGACGCCGCCACCGAGAACGTACCGGGTGACGACGACCTGCTCAAGGCTGCCGCCAACGGAATTGCCGCTCTAAACCGGCGCTACGGCCCCGCAACCGACGGCGACCGGTTCCTGCTGCTCCATCGGCGTCGGCTCTGGAACGAAGGACAGGGACAGTGGATCGGGTGGGAGCGCAAACGCGGAAAGCTACAAGAATTCAATCGGTTGCTCCGTGGCGCGACCGACACGAGTTTTATCGCGGTGGGCGGATTACCACCGATCGTGCCCCCCGGTGTCCGCTACGTCATCATCCTTGACTCCGATACCCGCTTACCGAGGGGAGCGGCCAAACGCCTGATCGGCAAGATGGCTCACCCGCTGAACCGTCCGACCTTGGATGCCCGTTCCTTTTGCATCACCGACGGTTACGCGGTGCTTCAACCACGGGTGACGGCTTCGTTGCCGGGCGGTCGCGACGGCTCGCTGTTCCAACGAATTTTCTCCAGTACAAGAGGTATCGATCCTTATGCCTGCGCGGTTTCGGACGTGTATCAGGATTTGTTCGGAGAAGGCTCCTATTGCGGCAAGGGTATCTACGAGGTGGATGCTTTCGAAGCCGCGCTCGGGGGGCGGATTCCCGAAAACACGCTGCTCAGTCATGATTTGCTGGAGGGAATCTTCGCCAGAGCGGGGCTGGTGTCCGATATCGAGGTTGTCGATGAGTTTCCAGCCCGTTACGACGTGGCGGTAAGGCGCCAGCATCGGTGGGTTCGTGGTGACTGGCAGTTGCTGCCCTGGATTTTCGGTCGGGCGTGGCGGGCGAACGGCAATCCGCGCCATCGCCCGATCCCGCTGGTCGGTCGCTGGAAGATGATCGACAATCTGCGCCGCTCACTTTCCGCGCCGGCTTGCTTTCTGGCTTTGGTGGGGGGTTGGACGATGCCGCTCGCCTCCGCGACGCTGTGGAGCGCGTTCATCGTGGTCTCGGTGGCAATCCCCGCACTTATTCCCTTTGTGGGCGGCATCGTGCCGCGACGGTTGGGGTTGGTGAAGCGCATTCATTTTCAGGCGGTCGGCACGGAGTGCATGCTTGCGCTGTCGCAAACCTTGCTGCTCATCACATTCCTGGCGGATCATGCCTGGGTGATGTCCGACGCTATCCTGCGGACATTATTCCGACTGATCGTGTCGCGCCGGAATCTGCTGGAGTGGGTCACCGCCGCTCAGGCGAAAGTCAGCCCGCACCTTGACTTGGCCGGGTTTTATCGGCAGATGGCCGGCGGTGTCGCGCTTGCCGTCGGAGCGACGGTGCTCGTCGCCGGCACCGCGCCGGACTCGTGGCCGCTGGCGGCGCCCTTCATCTGCCTTTGGCTGGTGGCGCCGGTTGTCGCGCGCTGGACCAGCCTGCCGGCGCCGGTTTCGATTCTGCCGCCGGTTTCCACCGCGGACGCGCAATCGCTGCGCCTGATCGCACGCCAAACCTGGCGCTTCTTCGAAACCTTTGTCACGGCGGAGGATAACTGGCTTCCGCCCGACAATTTTCAGGAAGAGCCGACGCCGGTGGTGGCTCACCGAACCTCCCCTACCAACCTCGGTCTCTATCTTTTATCCGTGGTCGCGGCCCGGGATTTCGGCTGGATCGGCCTTCAGAACATGGTGGAGCGGTTGGAGTCAACCCTTCAGACCATGAGCCGGCTCGAGCGCTTCCGTGGTCATTTCTACAATTGGTACGGAACGCTCGATCTGCGACCGCTGGACCCCCGGTATATTTCTTCGGTCGATAGCGGGAACCTTGCGGGACACCTGATCGTTCTCGGCAATGCCTGTCGGGAGTTGGTGGCCGCCCCCTTGCCGGGCGTGCGGTGGTCTGTCGGGATCGGCGACGCTCTCGAGCTGACGCGGGAGTCCCTGCATGGCATTGCCGATCGCCCGGGAGTGGTGCCCCGGCAGCATCTGGACGCCGCCCTCAACGCGGTCACGGCGGCGCTGGGGACCGTTCCGACAACTCCGGCCGCCATCGCCGGACGATTGGCGGACCTTGCGCGCCACACCGAAACGCTGATCGGTCTGGTGCGAATGCGGGCCGAGGAAAGCGGGTTCGGCCCGGACGCCAAAGAGGTCGCCGAAACGCTGGCCCGGGCCGAGGCGCTTGGCGCCACCGTTCTCAGTCATCAACGGGACATCGAACACTTGATGCCGTGGGTCGGAATAAGCGCTCGTGATGCCGGTCTCGAGCGCGCGTTGCTCCCGATGCGGGAACGTATGCCGGCTTTATCCGATCTGCCGCGGCTTTGCGTTGCGGCGACCGCAATCCTGGTCCGACCCGATTCTTCGGAGGAGACCCGCTCCGGTCTTGGCTCCGGTCTCGATGATCTGATCGATGCCTTCACACGGTCCGCCCGGGAGGCCGCCCTGTTGGAACGCCGGTTGCTGGCGCTGAGCGACCTTGCGCGGAAGATGGTCGAGACGATGGCGTTCGGCTTCCTGTTTGATTCGGAGCGGGAGTTGCTCTCGATCGGATTCAGGGTCGCCGACGAGAGTCTCGACCCGAGCTATTACGACCTGCTGGCCTCCGAGGCGCGTCTTGCCAGTCTGGTCGCAATCGCCAAGGGCGAATTACCGACCCGTCACTGGTTTCGACTGGGACGCGCGGTGACGCCGGTCCGGGGCGGCTTTGCCCTGATCTCGTGGTCCGGCTCGATGTTCGAATATCTGATGCCGTCCCTGGTCTTGCGCGCACCGGCCGGCAGCTTGCTGGAGCGGACCAACCGTTTGGTCGTCCGCCAGCAGCGGGCGTACGGCGCCTCGCGCGGGGTGCCGTGGGGCACGTCGGAATCCGCGTATAACACGCGAGATATGGAACTCACCTATCAGTATTCGAGCTTCGGCGTTCCCGATTTGGGACTGAAGGGCGGCCTTGGCGAGAGCACCGTCATTGCCCCTTACGCCACGGCGCTGGCAACCATGGTCGATCCGCCGGCCGCGACACGTAATTTCGCCCGTCTCGCCGAGGTTGGCGGGCGGGGCCGGTATGGCTTCTACGAGGCTTTGGACTACACCAAAGCCCGCCTTCCCGAGGGAACGACTGTCGCCGTGGTTTATGCTTACATGGCGCACCATCAGGGTATGAGCGTGGTCGCGATCGCCAACGCCCTGCACGAGGGGGCGATGCGCGCGCGTTTCCACGCGGAACCGATGATCCAGGCGGCAGAGTTGCTGCTTCAAGAAAGAATTCCCCGCGATGTCGCGATAACCGAACCCAAAACAGTGACCGTGGAAGTCGTCGTCGCTTTGGAAGAACTCATATCCTCGACGCAGCGCCGCTTCACTTCTCCCCACGACCTTACTCCGCGCACACATCTGCTCTCGAACGGCCGATATGCGGTGATGATCACCGCAGCGGGATCGGGATACAGCCGTTGGCAGGATCTTGCCGTCACGCGCTGGCGCGAGGATGTCACGCGCGATGACTGGGGCAGCTATGTCTTTCTGCGAGATTTGCGCACCGGAAACCTGTGGTCGGCCGGCTACCAACCGAGCGGGGCCGAACCCGATCATTACGAGGTGATCTTCTCCGAGGGGCGCGCGGAAATTGTCCGGCGTGACGGGACGCTTACGACGGCGCTGGAGGTGGCGGTTTCATCGGAGGACGATGCCGAAGTTCGTCGGGTCTCGATTACCAACTTCGGAAACCAAACCCGTGATATCGAACTGACTTCCTACGCTGAAATCGTGCTTGCACCCCGGGCCGCCGACGACGCGCACCAAGCATTCTCGAAGCTGTTCGTAGAAACGGAATTCGTTGCCGATGTCGGCGCGATCCTGGCAACACGGCGGCGGCGATCACCCGGCGACTCTCCGGTGTGGGCGGCGCATCTCGCCGTGGTCGAGGGCAAGGCTATCGGCGAAATGCAGTTCGAAACCGATCGGGCGCGCTTCCTCGGCCGTGGCCGCGGCATTCGGACGCCGATCGCCATGCTCCCGCACTCGGCGCTCTCCAACACGGTCGGGGCCGTACTCGATCCGATTTTCAGCCTTCGCTGTCATGTGCGGGTTCCGCCGCGGGCCACCGCCCGGGTCGCGTTTTGGACCATGATCGCGCCCTCCCGTGCCGAAGCGATGGACCTCATCGACAAGCACTGTGACGCGGCGGCGTTCGACCGCGCGACCACGCTCGCCTGGACCCAGGCGCAGGTTCAACTTCATCACGTCGGGATCGGCCCCGGTGAAGCCCACCTGTTCCAGCGTCTCGCTAACCGCGTGCTGTATGCCGATCCCACGCTACGCCCGGCCTCGGATGCGCTTAAAAGGGGGGGCGGGGCCGCATCGATGCTCTGGCCCCACGGCATCTCCGGCGACATTCCGATCGTTTTGGTTCGGATCGATGAAACAAGTGAACTCGATATCGTCCGGCAACTGTTACTTGCCCACGGGTATTGGCGGTTTAAGCAACTTTCGGTTGACCTTGTCATTCTCAATGAAAGGGACTCGTCGTACGTTCATGATCTTCAGATTTCTCTGGAGGCGCTGGTTCGGGCGCATGAATCCCGGTTAAACCCGGTGGGCGGCGGGGCACGGGGCGCCGTCTTTATCTTGCGCGCCGACCTGATCTCGGTCGAGGTCCGCAATCTGCTCCAGACCATCGCCCGGGCCGTGCTGGTCGGTCGTCGCGGCAGCCTGTCCGAGCAAGTGATACCAGTCGCAAGAAGTCATGACTCGCGGCCATAATGGATAGAT
>JBAWVF010000227.1:0-5597 GCA_037147415.1 Rhodospirillaceae bacterium
GCAAAGCCTGTAGATGGGAATCCGGGGGACATTTTCAAGTGACTCTGTCGTACTATATTATCGCGCGCACCGGAACTCAATTTGATCCTGGGGTTGTTGAAGCCTTCCAAAGGGTAATGACCAATTGGTTAGTTGACGTCAGCATACGTTGGACACCTGATATGAGTGTCGGCAATTCGGCCCTTGATGAAGATCACCGTCGACTGATCAAACTTATTAATCAATTAGCCACGGCAGATGCACGAGGCGACCGCTCCGTTATTGAGTCAGTGCTTGATGAGTTAATACACTATACTGATTTTCATTTTTCCCGCGAAGAAGAGCATATGCTGCGTGTCGGTTTCCCACAGTACCTTCCACACAAGGAAAAGCACGAACACCTGCTCAGACAGGTTCATGTCTTGCGCAAGCGCTTTTTTAATGGTCTCCCCGGCCGGCTAAGTGATGAAATTATTGAATTTCTCAGTCGCTGGCTAACAACACATATCCAGACGCACGATCAACAATATCGTTCATTTCTCGAAGAGCATGGACACAATTTAAACTGACCGTCTTCCTTGGAAGACAGTCAGAACGACCTCGTCAGGCCGCATTCACAGCGGAACGCGCAGGATCGCGGCGTTGGCATTCCAACAAGACGTCACGAACGATTGGCGCCGCCACGGCAGAACCGCCGCCGCCGTGTTCCACGACGACAGCCATGGCGTAACGCGGGGCATCAATCGGAGCAAAACCGATAAAAAGGGCATGATCCCGTTCGCGCCACGGCAGATCCTCATTCTTAATCACACCAGTCGAACGCTCCGCCATAGTTATTCGCCTGACCTGTGAGGTTCCTGTTTTACCCCCCATTTCAAAGCCGGGCTCAGTAATACGCGCTTTATAGGCAGTACCATGGGGGTGATTGACAACAAGATTCATGCCGTTGACCACAGTTTCCAAGTTTTGTTTTTGTACGCCGATCAATGGCCACAATGTCTGTTCACCTGCTCCCTGCTTAATCTGCTTGACCAGATGCGGTTTAACCGCATACCCGCCATTAACCAAGCGCGCGCACATTACGGCCAGTTGCAACGGGGTCGCTAAGACATAACCCTGCCCTATTGCCGCGACCAAACTTTCACCTTGTTGCCAAGGCGTGCCATAACTGGCCTGTTTCCACTGACGCGAAGGAACCAACCCCGGTCGCTCCCCCGGCAGATCAAGCCCGAGCACTTCACCCACACCAAAGCGGCGGCTCATTTCATTGATGCGGTC
This sequence comes from Rhodospirillaceae bacterium, assembly GCA_037147415.1. Classification (GTDB taxonomy): domain Bacteria; phylum Pseudomonadota; class Alphaproteobacteria; order Azospirillales; family Azospirillaceae; genus BOG-933. The sequence goes on from JBAWVF010000227.1 coordinate 1,258, forward strand.
GATCCCGAGTCGGCGCGCCAAATCATAAAAAAAAGTATCGCAGGACTGTCGCAAAGCATCACTCATATCGACTGAGCCGTGCCCGCCCTTTTTCCAACAGTGAAACCGATGATCACCCAAATCCATATAACCGGGACAATAAACTGTATGATGGGCCCCGACGACGCCCGCTTCCAATGCCGCTAAGGCCACTACAGTTTTATAGGTAGAGCCTGGCGCATATTGTCCGGCCGTCGTTTTATTAGTCAGTGGTGCTGTCGGATTGGATAACAGTTCCTCCCATAATTCGGCATTTATACCGGTTGAAAACCGGTTTGGATCAAAGCTTGGATTAGAAGCCATAGAATAAACGCCGCCGGTGTGGACGTCCATCACGACGGCACACGCTGATTTCTCGTCAGCCAATCTCTTTTGTGTAAATTTTTGAAGCGCAACATCTATTGTCAGTTGAATGTCTTTTCCCGGCTGCCCCTCGTCGCGCGACAACTCGCGGATGACCCGGCCGACCGCATTGACTTCAAGCTGGCTGGTCCCGGCAACACCGCGCAGGTCTTTTTCCCAGTATTTTTCAATCCCGGCCTTGCCGATACGGAAGCCGGGCAGTGATAAAACCGGGTCACCCTGAATTTCTGAAACAGAAACCTGTCCGACATACCCGAGTAGATGTGCAGTAGCATCGCCAAAGGGATAATTTCTTATCTCGCCGACTTCGATCGCTACCCCAGGAAGGTCCGGTGTATTGATCTCAATTTGAGCAACCTGATCCCAGATCAAATTTTCCTTTACCGTTACCGGCACGAAACGCCGTTTGCGCTGAATATCGCGCATGATTCGGCGCCGCTCGGCATCTGATAATGGAACAATTTGTGAGAGCAATGTCAGCGTACCCTCAATATCATGAGCACGCTCCTGAACAATCACAACCCTATAATTTTGTTGGTTAACCGCCAAAGGTATGCCGAAGCGATCAACGATCAATCCGCGCGAAGGTGCCACCAGACGCAGACTGATCCGATTTTCATCGGCCAGCATAGTATAGCGGGCAGATTGCAAGACCTGCAAATAATACATTCTGGCGACCAGAGTCGACAAAATCGAAAGCTTAATACCACCCAGCACCATGACCCGCCGGGTCAAAGTTCGGTAGCGATCGGTATCCCGGTTAACACTACTGCCGCTGAAGGTCATCCGTTCACCCTCTCAGATTTCCCTCAGAAATGCACGATGAACGCGAATAAACAGCCATGCGAACATCGGGAATATTGCCAGCGTCAACAAAGCCTGAAACAGCGGAGCCTGAATAGGGACGATCATTTGCGTCAACATTGAATAGGCCAGCCACTGAACAAAAACCGATCCGAACATTATAAAACCGAAGCCGGTCCACAACACAACAAAAGAATCAGCCAGAAAAAAAGCCCGCTGAATAACCACCAACCAATGACATAAGACCAACACCAACGCCGTCATCCCCAGTGGAGTCCCGGACAATATATCCTGTAGCAAACCGATGGCAAAGGCCGCACTGGGCCGAATTAGGTCCGGCCGATGAATCGCCCAGTAATAAACCGACATCAGCGCCAATGACGGAACCACCCGCTCATAGCCCGGCAGGTAAACCGGGACCATGCCAAGCAAAACCAGCATCACCGTCACTGCGGCCGGCGCCAGACTTCGTCCGGACTGATCGAGTCTCTGCCAAAGGCTAATGGTCATTTGATACTCGAAATTCTCTCCGCTTCACTAATCAAAGCGCCGGGCAAGCCAAAATCGACCAGTTGAACATGCTCCAACTTGCCAAGAGCAACCAATGGTTGCACCTTAATCTGGCGGTCCCCGACCGAGGCAACCACCCCGACCGGCAACCCGGCCGGAAACATGCCGCCATCACCGGACGTAACCACCCGGTCACCGACCGCGACCGGAGCCTCCGGCGGCAGGTAGAGCAAGCGCGGTTGGTCGGAGTTGTCCCCGGCCAAAACCGCGCGCTGCCGTGAATTATCGAGCACAACCGGAACCCTGGTATTGATATCCGTGATCAACAGCACACGCGATGACCACTCGCCGACTTCAATGACTCGGCCGACCATGCCCGGCCCGGCCACCGCCGCCTGCCCGCGACGCACGCCGTCGCGTCGCCCGGCCGTCACGACGACATCGCGCAAGAAAGCGCCCCCCGGCGCCGCAATCACACGCGCCGACACGAACGAGGCCTTAGCCTCCGGCTTGTACCGCAACAACGAGCGCAGGCTGTTATTTTCGGCTTCCAGACGCAAGGCGGCCTGCCGCCATTGCAGCAACCGGGCATTTTCCAGCCGCAATTGCTTATTTTCGCGATGAACCTCGACGATCTCGACAAAGGTCTCGACTATATGGGCCGCAGTTGCAGCCGGGCGAGAAATGGCATCGAGAATCGGGGCAAAGGCGTCGGTCACCCTGGTCCGCGTGCTCTGAACCAAAGTGGGGTCGACGCGCCCCACCATCATCAGGGCAATCGAAGCCAACAGCAAAAGTAAAAAAGAAAACCGCTGTACCAACGCCTTAAGCGCGGTCAAACGGGCCATGGGTCTAGCGGCTCGAGGTTTCACGATAATATTCCAAAATTATCGTCGACATTACGCCGATATGCCGTCCTTCAAACGAATCAAACGACAAGTAAGCGCAAACATACCAGCCGCTAACTTACCCTATCAGTACATCGATACCAAGACGTTTCGCAGAGTTTTCATCTCTTCGAGTGCGCGCCCTGTTCCCAAAGCCACACAGCTCAGCGGATCATCGGCAATCGACACCGGCAGGCCGGTCGCATGGCGCAACACGAAATCAAGATTGCCGAGCAAAGCGCCGCCACCGGTCAACACGATGCCCTTATCGACAATGTCGGCAGCCAGTTCCGGCGCGGTGTGTTCAAGAGCAACCTTAACCGCTTCGATGATAGCGCTGACCGGCTCGGCCAAGCTTTCCGCGATTTGCCGCTCGGAAATGATCAATTCCTTGGGCACGCCATTCATCAAATCACGGCCCTTGATCTCCATAAATCTGCCTTCGCCATCTTCGGGCGGACAGGCTGAACCGATTTCCTTCTTGATACGCTCGGCCGAACCTTCACCAACCAACAAATTATGGCTGCGCCGGATATAGCCGATGATCGCCTCGTCCATCTTGTCGCCGCCGACCCTGACCGAGCGGGAATAAACGATACCGCCCAACGACAAGACCGCCACTTCGGTCGTGCCGCCGCCGATATCGACCACCATCGAGCCGGTGGGCTCGGTCACCGGCAGACCGGCCCCGATCGCGGCCGCCATCGGCTCCTCGATCAGAAACACTCTACGGGCTCCGGCCGACTCGGCCGATTCCTGAATGGCGCGCCGTTCCACCGCGGTCGAGCCCGACGGCACGCAAATGATCACCTGCGGGCTGGCAAAGCTACGGCGATTGTGAACCTTACGGATGAAATGCTTGATCATTTCCTCCGCAACTTCGAAGTCGGCAATGACACCGTCGCGCAACGGACGAATCGCCTGAATATTGCCGGGCGTACGCCCCAGCATCATCTTGGCTTCGTCGCCGACCGCAAGCACCTGTTTACGGCCTCGCACCGTAGCGATGGCCACCACCGACGGCTCGTTCAGGACGATACCCCGTCCCTTCACGTACACCAGCGTGTTCGCGGTGCCGAGATCGATAGCCATATCAGCCGAGAGCACGCCGAGCAGTTTGGAAAACATGGTGGGGACAACTCTTTATCCGGTTGAAACGGCAGTCGATCGCAAACAAGCCGGGCGACACCACATGTGACGACCCGAGAACCTGCCCCCGTTGCATAAAGCAACCCGGGCGCATGCTCAAGCGGAGAGTGTTGCCGGGGCCGTTCTGAGACGTTTGATGAGCAATTTATTGAGGGCGTGGACATAGGCACGGCACGAAGCCACCAGGGTATCGCTGTCGGCACCGCGCCCGACCGTACCGCGCTCTCCGTCATCCAGACGCACGGAGACCTCGGCCTGAGCGTCGGTCCCCTCGGTGACCGCATGAACCTGATAGAGCATCAAGCGTGCCTCGTGCGGGTACAACGCTTTGATTGCATTAAAGGTTGCATCGACCGGACCGTTGCCGGTCGCGACGGTCGACTGCTCGGTGCCGTCGATCGCCAGCACCAAAGCGGCCCGCTGCGGCCCCTTGGAACCCGCCCAAACCTCCAGCGAGACGAAACGAATGAAGTCGCGGGAATTGCCGGTTTCATCATCGGCCAGCGCGATCAGATCATCGTCGAAAATTTCTTTTTTCTTGTCGGCTAAAGTCTTGAACCGTTTGAAAGTTTCATCGATAGCCGCGTC
>JBAWVF010000228.1:0-5570 GCA_037147415.1 Rhodospirillaceae bacterium
GGAAGCACACAACATCTAGTGGGTGTGTGCGTTAACCCGATAGGCATGGCTCATTTATTATCGATATCGGGATTACATATCGCTTTAGTGGCCGGCCTGGTCTTTTATGCGGTGCGTATTATACTGGCCTTAATTGAACCGCTGGCCCTCTATTATCCGATCAAGAAATGGGCGGCGCTGGCTGGATTATTGACCGCCTTTCTCTATATGTTGGTGGTGGGAGCAGCGGCACCGACATTACGCTCGGTGCTGATGACCGGAACGGTGATGGTCGCGATCATGGCCGACCGCAACCCGTTGAGCATGCGTCTGCTTGCACTTTCCGCCTTTGCCATCATGATTTATACCCCCGAGCAAATCGCCGGACCAAGTTTCGAAATGTCCTTTGCTGCGGTTGGTGCCCTGATCGCGACCTATGAAGTTGCCAACCCACTGCTGCGACGCTGGCGTTTGGGCAGTGGCATGATTGGACATGCTGCTGTTTACCTGGGCGGCAGTATCATGACTTCAGTAGTTGCGACTGTCGCGGTTACCCCGTTTTCACTCTATCATTTTCAACAGGATGCCCTTTACGGGGTCTTTTCCAACATGATCGCGGTGCCTTTGACTTCGTTTTGGGTCATGCCCTGGGCACTGGCGGTCTATCTCTTGATGCCGTTCGGGCTGGATACTTGGGCTTTGATCCCGATGGGCTGGGGCGTTACCGCATGCAACTGGCTGGCTCATGTCGTTGCCGCCCTGCCCGGCTCGGTATTGCGCTTTCCGGCAATGCCGAGTTGGGGATTGTCGCTGATCGTCATTGGCGGGTTGTGGTTGATTTTATGGCTCGGACGCTGGCGGCTGTGGGGGCTTTGGTTGATTGCCGCCGGTTTCGCCAGCCTGTTCACCGTCACCCGGCCCGACATACTGGTGGCCGCCGACGGTTCGATCATGGCGGTGCGCACGGTAAACGGGCAACTCAGCCTGTCACGACCCAAAGGCGGGAACAAGCTCGCGGCGGAAAACTGGTTGCATCGCGACGGCACCGACCGACCGGCCGAGCCCTGGCCCGTGGACGGGCGCAGCGCCGATGGACGCTTATCATGCGACACACTCGGTTGTCTTTATCGGGCGGGCGGCCACACCGTGGCGCTGGTGCGCAACCGGTTGGCCCTCGACGAAGATTGCGACGACAGCGACGTGGTGATTTCCGCTGATCCGGTGCGGCACTGCCGGGCCCCTCACATCATCGATTTATGGATTTTACGCCGGCAGGGGGCGCATGTGGTGTTTCTTTCCGGGCGAGAACCGGTCATCCGCTCGGTCCGGGACGAGCGCGGCGATCGGCCCTGGAGCCCGGCCCCGCCATTGCATTCAACCTCCAGCCCACGTAAAGTTACAGAAAACCGGAATGAATAAGGTGTTACTTTGGCTGAGGTCGAATTAACGAAAATCAGCGCGGATGCACTTTCATCAGTGCTCAATCGCCATTTACGCTATTTGAAAAGCGTGTCCGGCGGGGCAAGGGCGTCGCTTAAATTTTATGATCTTTCCCGTTACGACTTATCAAATCGTAATTTGTCGGATGCCGACCTTACCGGTTGCAGACTTTGCAACACGACGCTTAATAACACCAATTTTACAGGAGCCTGCCTGTACGGGGCCGATTTTAATAAGGCCAACGGCACCGGCGCCTGTTTGGCAAAAGCCGATTTAAGGGGGGCCTCGTTCCGCGGCGCCAAACTGCCCCGCACCGACTTGACCGGCGCCGATCTCCGCGACGGCCAGCTGATTCAGCAGACGGAAGGTGACCTCGTCTCAATGAATTTCACTGCCACCGGGACTGAGTTATCGACAGGTTCCTTTGCCCGATCCGATTTTTCTCATGCCAAACTCTCAAGTTCGTTTCTGGCTCACACTGATTTACGCGACACCGACTTAAGTTTTAGCGTGTTCATCAAGGCAGACCTTTTCGGGTGCGATCTTACCGGCAGCAATCTTTATGGTGCCGATTTTTCCGACGCCAACCTGTCCGGCGCGAAATTATCCGGTGCGAATCTTTGTCATGCCAACCTGTCGCGCGCCGATTTATCCGGGGCCATCCTGATCGGCGCGCTGTTGGATCACGTCGACTTAAAAACAACCAACTTAACAAACGCCGATCTTAATCGCCCGTTTATTTCCCTGAACGCCGACATTGCCATGATTTTTCTTGAGCATAGAAATTGGGTGGTCAGTCAGGGACGACAGGGAACCAGAGCGGATCTATCTAAACTTGATTTAACCGGCATGGACTTACGATTTTATAATATGTCATCTGTAGATTTTAGCTATGCCGTGCTTAAAGGTGCCGATTTATCGGGAACAATTCTGACCATGGCGGATTTATCCTTTGCCGACCTCCGGGACGCCAAGCTGGTCGGCACCGATTTGCGGGGCGCCAATTTACTGCGCTCGACCATGACGGAAGCGGATTTGACTGAAGCCAATCTTTGCCCGCTTTTGCTGCCCGATGGCCAGCGTTTATCAACCAACCTTAAACAGTCGCGGTTGATGAGATCGAACTTCAAGGAGGCCAATCTGAACGCGGCGGTTCTCGTCCAGGCCGACTTGACCGAGGCCAATCTGCAATCGGCCAACCTTTCCAGGGCGGACTTGAAAAACGCCGACCTGACCGGAGCCAATATCTTTGACGCCAACTTGCATGGCGCCGATCTCAACGGCGTGATCGGGTATCAACCGCCTCATCACTGACCGAAGAACCGATACGTTCCGCGTCCGGCTTCCTTTGCCTGATACATCGCCGTATCGGCAGCCTTAATCAAAGAGCCGACAGTTAAGCTGTCCCGGGGGAACATCGCAATTCCGATACTGGTCCCGGTTTGAATAACCGTGCCGTCGATTATAAACGGCCGCGACAGTGAATCGGTTATTTTCCTGGCGACCACCTCAACATGCGACAAGTCGGGCACATCGGATAAAACGACAACGAATTCATCACCACCCAATCGAGAGACCGTATCTTCTTCCCGCAAACCATCTTTTAGTCGATCGGCGACATCGGTTAGTAAAATATCCCCGACAGTGTGACCGTGGGTATCGTTTACCGACTTAAAACGGTCGAGATCAAGAAAAAGTACCGCCACTCTCTGATGATAACGGCGGGCGCCAGCCAATGCCTGATCCAGTCGATCTTTCAGTAAAGCACGATTAGGTAAACCGGTCAAATGGTCAAAGTAAGCCAACCGCTCCATTCGTTCTTCTTCAACCTTGCGAACGGTAATATCGGAGAATATTGCAATATAGTTGATAATATTATCATTTTCATTTCGACAACACGCAATCGATAACCATTCGGGATAAATCTCTCCCGATTTCCGCCGATTCCAGATTTCACCTTGCCAGCGGCCGCAATTTCGAAGAGCCGACCAGATTGCTTCGTAGAAGTCAGCTTTATGATAGCCGGAACTCAATAAGCTCGGATCACGACCGATGACCTCTTCCGGAGCATAGCCCGTGATTTCAGTGAAAGCCGGATTTACGGAAATGATTTTATTATTGGTATCTGTAATAACAATCCCCTCGCCACTGTGCTCGATGACTGTTGTTGCTAAAATATGTTGATCTTCAAGTAAATTATGTTCGGATAGATCCCGAATAAAGGCGATGAAGGCCGGAGCAGTCGACGAGCCGTGTGAACAGATCGTCAGTTCGACCGGGAATTCATGACCAAACCGATGCAAGGCACTGACCTCGAAACGCCGCCCCGGCCAATTCAAACGAGATTGACGAACGGCGTGCCTTAACGAACGCTCATGAGTGACCCGCCACCGTTCGGGAATAATCAAATCGGATAGACGCCGATGCAGGACTTCTTCTTCGGTCCAGCCGAAGGTTTGTTCCGCTTGCTTATTCCAGCCGGTAACCAATCCGCTTCCATCAAGCTGAATAATGGCATCCAATGCAGAATCAAGAATTAGATTAATCTGACCGATCTCTCTTCGCTTATTATCTGCGTGCGGATAACTTCTATACAGTGCCGTCCGACCACCGTGCGGATTCAAAAAGAAAAATATCGTGCCGACAAAGACCATTATTATGGTCATATCAATAAAATTATCCATCCATGACGGAAAAGTAGAGACTTTTACAATAAAAATCAATGACAACGCCTTTGCGGTTGCTACCCCGCAAAAAATTAGCGTAACGATTGACGGCTGTCGATTCTCCACACCCGGGGCATGATTTCGGCATCGGGAAGTCATTTAATAACCTATTGTCCATACATCAGAATCGAGGTTCTCCCTACCTCTACCGGATTAACCGGGGTACCGCATTGCGAATTCTCATTCGAACCCATAAATTTTCGGGCATTCACGTCAATGCAGGGATGGAACCCGCCCGTCATCTCCGGCCATGGCCAAACCGGCCGAAACCGTCCATTTCCGCGTCCGCAGAGCGTCGCTCGTCTCCTCTCGCTGCCACAACCAATCCTGGCCAAGATCATCGGGAATGGCATCGTACAGCTCAACATCACGGAGCGACAGCGATGGAGCCAGCCGGGTTAGCGCCGACAAGGCCAGACCGGGGGTCGGACGACCGAGCCAGCGCAGCATCCGACCATCATTAGCCCGACACAGGCAGGCGCCGCGGTCCAGCGCCGCAACTTGAGCCAAATAAGGCCGCTCCGACGGTGACGTACCGACCAGGGAAAGCCGGCCCCGAATCGAGCACAAGGCAAAGCGCACCAATGGAATCTCAATGACTCCGGTGTAACTGATCGGCGGCTCGGCGTCCGAGGGCAAGCGTAATTGATAGATGCTGCCGCTTCGTGTGGTTGCCATCAACTCGACCTCGTCGAGCTTCACCAACGGCGAGGTTTTAGTCACAACCCCGTCAACGCTGCCGATCAGGTAGCGGGCGTTATCACGCCATAACACGGTATAAGGTGACATCAACTTCGACATGGCAGCCTCCGCACTGAACTTACGGAAAGAATGCCGTATCACCGAAAGCTCGTCTGTGATTGCCATCACGCAGCCGAGTTTTTATGAGGATCACAAATAATCAACACTAAACGCGGACACTTTCTTTTAATTATATGTTCCAAAACTTTTAGCCAAGCTGCCGACCACCAGATACCAGCCATCGACGACGACAAAGAAGATAATCTTAAAAGGCATCGCGACCATGGTCGGGGGCAGCATCATCATACCCATGGCCATCAAAATCGAACCAACCACCATGTCGATAATCAAAAAGGGCAGGAACAGCAAAAAACCGATCTCGAAGGCCCGCTTGATTTCGGAAATCATGAAGGCGGGAACCACCACCTGAAGCGGAATCGCAGAGACATCCTTAACCGGAGGCGTGCGCGAGACTTCCATGAAAAGCTGAAGATCGCGCTCCGACGTCTGTTTCAGCATGAAGGTGTTGAGCGGCTTCATCGTGCGCTTAAACGCCTCGAATTCATCGATTTCCTCATTCATCAAAGGCTTTAGCCCCTCGGTGTAGCAACGCTCGAACACCGGGGCCATGATGAAAAAGGTCAGAAACAGCGCCAGACTGACAATCACCGTATTCGGCGGCAC
>JBAWVF010000229.1:0-5564 GCA_037147415.1 Rhodospirillaceae bacterium
GGCAGACTCGTATGGGCTGCATAGATGCCCATGTATCTCTACCGAAGACCCTCAATGCTGTTGCCAGCCGGGCCTTGATGGTAAAGCGCATGGACGTATCTCCCCGATTTTTATGTAAGGGTGTGATTTAGACCACCCCCTCTTATCCGAGTACCTTCTTGACTACGGCTAGCAATTGATCCTGTTTGAACGGCTTGACGATCCAGCCGGTTGCCCCGGCGTTACGTCCTTCTTGCTTCTTGCTTTCTTCAGACTCTGTTGTCAGCAGAACGATCGGTAAAAATTTGAAACCGGGCAGGGCACGAATTGCCTTGATCAACTCGATGCCGTTCAGATTTGGCATGTTGAGATCGGTTACTACCATGTCGGCCGGTTTGGCCTTCAACTTGTTAAGGGCGTCCTGGCCGTCGACGGCCGCGTCCACCTCGTAGCCCGCGCTTTCCAGCGTAAACGTCACCATCTGACGCACGCTTGCGGAATCATCGGCGGTCAGAATCCGCTTCTTCGACATTAAACCTCCCCACGCCAAAATCCGTCGCGCGCGACCGGCAGAGCGCCATTTTGCGTTTCACAAAAGCCGGCCTGGGTCAGCGCCTGGAGCAAAGCCCCCTCGGCCGGTTCCGCCAACCGCACCGCTTTGCCCGCTCGCTCGCTGCTGTAGCGCAGGGCAATCAACAATTGCAAGCCCGCGACATCCACCGCCTCGGTTCCGGCGGCATCGATGGTGACGGTCTTGGCGGTGGGCAATGCGCTCAGCCATTCATTCCTGCGTTGTTCCACGTCATTGATCGTCAAGCGATCTCCGACTCGAAACGCCCCTGAATTATGCTCATTCGATTTAACTGTCATGATGCTTGTTCTCCGGTTATCCGTCTCGAGTTCCGCTTGTCACCGGATGATTAAACAAAAGTATAAGGTTTTCTGAACGGTGCAGTCGGGATGACTGCACCGCGAGCTTATCATTACGTTTTTGCATGTCAAGGGTGGCTCTGGAAAATAAGAGAAATGAAATTGTCGTAGCCACGGCAGCTTTATTGTGCGATGCAATATTAGTGGATTAAATTTATGCGGAACTTCGATTTAGTTGGTCGCGCGGCGAGCCAGCGCGCGGGCCAGCGCGGCGAATCCGGCAACGTTGATTTCTTCGGCGCGCGCGGTCGGGGGAAGCTCGGCTTCAGCCAAAAGGCTTTCCGGGTCGCCCAGGCAACGCAAGCTTGCGCGCAGCATTTTGCGGCGCTGGCCGAAGGCGGCCGCGGTGACGCGCTCGAACGCCGCCGCCGGAGCGGGCTCGGGGTTGGCGCGCGGGGTCAGTCGGACCACGCTGGAGTCCACCGCCGGCGGCGGAGTGAAGGCGCGGGCGGGCAGGGTGAACAGGGGTTTTACCACGGCCCGCCATTGGCAGGCCACCGACAGCCGGCCGTAGGTCTTGCCGCCGGGCGGCGCGCACAGGCGATCCGCAACCTCTTTCTGGAACATCAGAATCAGGGATTCGTAGCGTTCGATTTGGCCGAGCCAGCCGAGCAGCAATGGGGTTGCAATGTTGTAGGGCAGGTTGGCGACGATGACTCGCGGCGCCTCGACCAATTCGGCGGCATCGATCACCAGCGCGTCGCCCGAAACGATGCGCAAGCGGCCAGCGGATTCGTCCGCAAGTTCGGCCAGCGCGGTGACACAACGGTCGTCCCGTTCGATTGCGACAATCTCGCGGGCCTTGGTGTCGAGCAGGGCGCGGGTCAATCCGCCCGGCCCGGGACCGATTTCGATCACCGAAACACCGCTAAGATCGCCGGCCGCGCGGGCAATCTTGGCGGTGATGTTCATATCGAGCAGAAAATGCTGTCCCAGCGCCTTACGCGCGTCGAGCCCATGGCGAGCGATCACCTCGCGTAGCGGTATCATCGCCGCCGTCCCGCGATCTCCGCAGCGGTTTTAAGGGCCGCAATCAGGCTTTCCTCGTTGGCGCGGCCGGTGCCGGCCAGATCGAACGCGGTGCCGTGGTCGGGCGAAGTTCGCACGAAGGGCAGGCCGAGCGTGATATTGACACCGCTGTCAAAGGCAAGGGTTTTTAATGGAATGAGCGCTTGATCATGCAACATGCACAGGGCGGCGTCGTAGCGGGCGCGTGCCGCGGCATGAAACAGGGTGTCGGCCGAAAGCGGGCCGCTCACCTTAATGCCCTCGGCGCGCAGTTGTTTGATGGCCGGACCGATGACGGTGATTTCTTCGTCGCCCATCGCCCCGTCTTCGCCGGCATGGGGGTTGAGCCCGGCAACCGCAAGTCTCGGGTGTGAGAGTCCGAAATCGTCTCTAAGCGCCGCCGCGGTCACCCGGCCGCAGTGGAGGATAGCTTCGGTCGAAAGCCGGGCGATGGCGTTGCGCACGGAAAGATGGCAGGTGACCGGAACCACCCGCAGACCCGCACCGGCCAGCATCATCACCGGGGCGGCTACTCCGACCAGCGCGCCCAGCAACTCGGTGTGGCCGGGATAAGGAAAGCCGGCACGATACAGCACGCCTTTATGAATCGGATTGGTGACGACGGCGGCAACCGAGCCGTTCATGGCCAGCGCGACCGCGCGCTCGATGCAGGCCAGCACGGTGCGGCTGTTGGCGGGGTCGGGATGACCAGGGCGGACCGGGACGGGGAAGCTGACCGGCAGCACCGGCAGCCCGAACTCGAAATGTGCGGTGGCTTCAGCGGGCGAGGTAATCGGGATCAGCGGAACCAAAAGGTCGGTAGCTTTGCCCAGCTTGGCCAAACGGTCGGGGTCGTCGAGCACGACAAAGGGCGGCAGGCCCGCCCGGTGCCGTGCCGCCCATGCCTTAAGGACCAACTCGCCACCGATCCCGGCCGGTTCTCCCGGGGTGACGGCCAGCACCTCCGATCGGCTCACATCCGCACTTCCACGTTGGCGGCGCGCTTGAGATCGATCAGATAGCGGCGTTGCAGCATTTCGAGACGTTCGCCGCCCAGCTGATTATAGACGGTATCACGATCGGGTGCCCCGCCCGGCGGAATCTGACGGTCACAGACCACGATCACCGCGGCCTTGTCTCCGCTGCCGAACGGCGGGCTGACCTGACCCAGGGGGATGGTGGCGACCATCCGGCCCAGCTCCGCCGCCAAATCGCCGGCCCGAAGCGTGCCGAGATCACTAACTTTTTCGGCTCCGGCGGCGCGGGTGGCCGCTTCGAAGTCGCCGCAGCCGCTGATCGAGCGCGACAGCTCCATGATACGCTTGACCCGGCTTTGACGGTCGCTGCCCTTAAGCGCGAAGGCGGCCTGTTTAAGATGAACCCGGGCGTCGCGGGGATCGCCGGCGCTGATGGTACGTTGTTCGCGGACCAGCAGGATGTGATAACCGCTGGCGCTGCGAATCGGCGGGCTCAAGGTGCCTTGCCGCATTTGCATGAGTGCCCGGTCGAGTTCTTCGGGCAACTGCCCCGGCTGAACCCAGCCGAGATCACCGCCCGAGTTGGCGCCCGCCGCTTGTGAGAATTGGCGAGCCATGGCGGAAAAGGGGGTGCCCTTACGAATCTGTTCGATCAACCGCTCGGCGGTGCGGCGAACTTCGTCGTCCCGTTGCGGGGTATCGACCGAAAGAAAGATTTCGGCGGTCAGGTACTCGGGTTTGCCCGCATTGGCTTTCATGCGCTCGATAAAGGCGTCGATCTCCTCGGAGCCGACGATGACCGTCGGGCGTAGCTTGCGCTGGACCAGCTTGGTCCAGGCGAGATTGGCGCGGACCTGCGACGCCAAGGTCGAGATCGGAACGTTATGGCTGCTCATCAGTTTTTCGAGTGCGGCCCGGGGCATCTTGTTCTGTTCGGCGATCTTGCCGACGGCGGCGTCAAGGTCGGCCTCGCTGATCGAAACGTTGAATTTCTTCGCTTCCTGAAGCTGGAGCTTTTCATCGATCAGGCTGCGTAGCACCTGGGGCGCCATGCGTTGGATGTTTTCCTGATTTTCGGGCTGATTGGTGGACAGCAGCGCCAACCGGACCCGGGCTTCCAGGTCCATCACCGTAATTGCATCGTCATTAACCACGGCGGCAACCCGCTCCAGGGAGCGCCCGGAATCCCGGGTCGGCTGCGTCGACGCGGCCGAGGCCAGCGGTGCCGGGATTGCGGAAAGGGCGACCAAGGCGCCCGCACCGATCAGCAGGGAATGAACCGCCTGAGTGACGATCTTTGCCTTCATAGCCTTGTGTGCTCCCAAACCCGTTGCTTCCGGCCGCCAGAGGGCGGGCTTGCTTTAAGTATAACGATTTCGGCGCGGCAATCGAGCCGTTTTAACCATCCTCAAGATGCAAGAGCGCCGAAATGCCGAGCAGCAGTGAAACAAAGCACGGCGTCCAGGCGGCCATAATCACCGGGATGGTTTCGGAGACCCCGAGCGTCAGCACGATATCGGTGGCGATGAACAAAATAAAGCCGGTCGTGACGCCGCCCGAGACCATCCAGGCGGTGCCGCCGCGTCGGGTTTGGCGCAGAGAAAAAGCCGCAGCCAGCAGAACCATCGCGCAATAGAGCCAGGGTTGCGATAACAAGGATTGATAATAGAGCCGGTGGCGGATGGCTGAAAAGCCGGTCGACTCCATGATTTCGATGAAACGACCCAGCTCCCAGAACGAGATTGTTTCGGGCGGGGCAAAATTTTCCTCGATCCGGCCCAGCGTCAGTTCCGTTGGTATGTCGGTGTATGCCACGGTTCGCGGCGCGCGCGACGGCTCTCGCAGGATACCGTTACTGATTTGCCAGTGACCCGGCACCAATCGCGCGCTCGGGGCGTCGAGTCGCGAGACATAGCGGTCGTCGCCGGCAAAGCGGAGCACCATCACGCGGTTGAGATTGCCGGTTCCGGGAACCACCGAGTCGGCATGAATCAGGTATTTGTCCTCGTCGGGGCCTTGCCGCACCCATAAGCCGGTATGAGTAAGGTCGAAAACATTGCCTTTACGTTTCAGATAATAGTCATCCAGTCGATTGTATTCGGCGATCAGGGTGGCGCTCAGCGGATTGACCACGGTTACTTTTACAACGCCGATCAAAAAGGCCCACATCAGAATCGGGGCCATGAACTGCCACACCGAAACACCGGCCGCGCGGGTCACCACCAGCTCGTTGCTGCGGGTAAAGCGCCAAAAGGTAAACATGGCGCTGAATAAAACGACAAAGGGAATGATCAGTTGTCCGACCGCCGGCAACTTGAACAGCGCCATGCGCAGAACCAGGGCAAGCGTGACGTCGGGTTTGCCGGCGGCGCGGCGCAGCAGCTCGACCGTGTCGATGACCAGGATGATCATCAACAGTATGACGATGAGCATACAGAACCGGATCACGAACTGATATCCGAAATACCGCGACAGCATGGAAAATGGCGACATGGCGCTCTCGCCTCAAGGCAACGGTCGGAGGAAAGGGGAGAGAGGTCACGAAGGGCCGACCATCCGGAGTCGCTCCTGCTTAACCGGTTTCTTCGGCAGGGACAAGGGCGGGGGCGTCCCGACGCAGCTGTTCTAAATGCGGCTGAGTCGCAGTTGCAGTGGTGCGACAAGTTGACT
>JBAWVF010000230.1:0-5543 GCA_037147415.1 Rhodospirillaceae bacterium
ACCGCAAGGGCAAGGTCCAACTGATCGACGCCGGCGCCATGTGGCAGAAGATGCGAAAGAGCCTGGGCAGCAAGCGCAAGGAGCTGTCCGAAAACCACATCGCCGAGATCACCCGTCTCTTCGGCGAGTTTCTCGAAGCCGAACAGGACGGCAAGCCGATCAGCCGCATCTTCAAGAACACCGACTTCGGCTATCGCGCCATCACCGTCGAGCGGCCCGAGCGCGATGCCAAGGGCAAGGTGGTGCTAGGCGTCAAGGGCAAGCAGAAGGGCAAGCCGCAGCCCGATTCCAAGCTGCGCGACAGCGAAACCGTGCCGCTGGCCGAGGATGTCGAAAGTTATTTCAAGCGCGAGGTGCTGCCCCACGCCCCCGACGCCTGGATCGACCACGAGAAGACCAAGATCGGCTACGAAATCCCCTTCAACCGCCACTTCTACGTCTTCCAGCCGCCCCGCCCGCTGGCCGAGATCGACGCCGACCTTCGGGGCGTAATCGGGCGCATTCAAACCATGCTGAGTGAGGTGATGGCATGACACATGGTCGCTCTATTCGTCTTTTTCTTTGTGATGGCTCGATATCTGGTATTATTACCGCCGAGATCATTAACTGGACCGGACACGTCATGTTGGCGCCGCGGTCTCGATTGCCCGATCTTCTTCAGCGGGGTGAGTCCGAACGAACCGGCATATATTTCTTGACCAGCCTTAATGACGAAGGGGCATTTAGACAGGAAATTTATATCGGAGAGACTGATTTAATCAGTCGGCGCCTGCCTGATTATAACAGAGACGAGACAAAGGAATTCTGGGATCGGGTGTGCGTTGTCACAAGTAAGGACTTTAATCTAACGAAGGCCCATGTCAGGTATCTCGAATTCCGTCTTATTTCAATCGCCACTGCTGCCGGGCGGGCTACACTACTTAATCGGACAGAGGGAACTCGGGCCATGGCCTTGCCTGAAGCCGACATTGCCGACATGGAGTTCTTCATCGAGCAAATACGTCTAATTTTTCCTGTGCTGGGAATGGGCTTTCTTCGCGATGCTCCGCGACCATCCGAGCCGCCTGCGGCCACCATCGCGCCAGAACCCGTCGGTCAGCCGCCCTCACCGATATTCGAATTAAACATCCAGAGACATGGCCTTCATGCCGAAGCGCGTGAAATCGGTGATGAGTTTGTCGTTCTGGCTGGATCTCTTGCCCGTAGAAATTACGAGAGCACCCACCATGAAACTTATAAGAAACTGCATAGCTATCTGAAAGAGAAAGGCATCCTAGAAGATTTCAGCGAGGACAAAATTCGGTTTAAGACCGACTATGCTTTTACCAAACCCAGCGCCGCAGCTGCGGTGATTGTCGGGCGGCCGGAAAATGGCCGCACCGCGTGGAAGCTTCAAGGCACGGACACTACCTACGCCGACTGGCAGGAAGCCCAAGTCGCCGCCGTCACCCCGCCGGGAGGCGAGCCATGAGCTTTCCGCGGTATCCGGAGTACAAGGACAGCGGGGTGGAGTGGCTGGGCGAGGTACCGGAGCATTGGGAGGTGTGCGCGCTGAAACGAATGTTTCAGGTGATGGGTGGATCGACGCCGAAGTCTGAGCACGAAGCGTTCTGGGATGGTGACGTGGTATGGATTACTCCAGCCGATCTCGGTCAGCTTTCAGGGTTTTCTATTTACGGTTCATCTAGGCAAATTACGCAGGATGGCTTGGCGTCATGCGGAACGACATTGGTTCCGTGCGGCAGTATTGTATTGTCCACCCGCGCTCCAATTGGATATATCGGTATAGCTGATGTGTCTCTCTGCACAAATCAAGGCTGCAAGGCTCTTGTTCCGTCAAGCGGCGCTATTTCGCGCTTTTATGCTTATTTATTTTCTGTTGTTTCTGAAGAGCTTAACATCAGAGGTCGGGGAGCGACTTTCCTTGAACTCTCAGCCGATGCCTTAGGGGCGTTTGTTCTCTGCGCCCCATCCGTTTCTGAACAATCCGCCATTGCCGCCTTTCTCGACCGCGAGACCGGCAAGATCGACGCGCTGGTGGCCGAGCAGGAAAAGCTGATTGCCCTGCTGACGGAAAAGCGACGGGCCGTTATCTCCCACGCCGTCACCAAGGGCCTGAACCCCGCCGCCCCGATGAAGGATAGCGGCATCGAATGGCTGGGCGAGGTGCCAGCTCACTGGACGGTCGTTTCACTCAAGCATTTGGTATCGAATCCAATAATCGACGGACCGCATGAAACCCCGATGAAATGTGATGAAGGGATTCCCTTTGTTTCGGCCGAATCAGTTTCCCAGGGATTCATCAATTTTGAAAAAATGTGGGGGTACATTTCTCCGGATGATCATGAGCAATATTCGAAACGGTACTCACCGAAGCGCGGAGACATTCTACTTGTTAAGCTGGGGGCTACAACAGGAACTACAGCGTTGGTCGAAACGGATGATGATTTTAATATATGGGTTCCTCTTGCCGCAATAAGGCTGAGTATCGGGATAATCCCAAAGTTTATTCTTCATGTGCTTCGTTCAAATAGCCTTATGGTAGCATATGAGCTTAACTGGACTTATGGAACTCAGCAGACTCTAGGCCTGCG
Organism: Rhodospirillaceae bacterium; assembly: GCA_037147415.1. Taxonomy (GTDB): domain Bacteria; phylum Pseudomonadota; class Alphaproteobacteria; order Azospirillales; family Azospirillaceae; genus BOG-933. The sequence continues at coordinate 2,595 of JBAWVF010000230.1, forward strand.
AACGATATCCAATCTCCGTATTCCCTTACCTCCTGATGAAGAGCAGCGGGAAATCGTAAATCATCTCGATTCGGTGATTCCTTCGCTCGAAACATTGATCGCAGAAGCCCTCCACGCCATCGACCTTCTCAAGGAACATCGCTCCGCCCTGATTTCCGCCGCCGTCACCGGCAAGATCGACGTGCGCGGGCTGGTGGAGAGGGAGGCGGCATGAAATCGTTCGCCCCAGCCTATCTGGCCAATTTGACCGTACCGGCTCGCCTGCTTCGTTTGGTCGCGGCTTTGACGGAATATCGCGGCAAGCAGGCGCTCTGGGCCAGCACCAAGCCCGAGGTGCTTAAACGCTTGCGTCAGGTTGCCGTGATTGAAAGCGTTGAATCTTCCAGCCGCATGGAAAATGTGGAGGTCGGCCCCCACACATTTGACCGCATTGTCCGCCAAGCAGAGGCTCCGGAGACCGCTGACCGTTCACAAGCCGAACTGGCTGGCTATCGTGACGCGCTCGACCTGATTCATCAGAATGCCGCCGACATGCCGCCCACGGAAAATAGTCTCCGTCAGTTGCACCAAACCCTGATGCGATATACCGTCTCGGGCGGAGGGGGGTACAAACAGGCCCCTAACGATATCGTGGAAAAGGACGAAACCGGGGCGATTGTGCGGGTCCGCTTTCGGACCGTTTCACCAGCATTGACCGGGATTGCGCTAAGGACCCTGCATGATGCTCTTGCCGGCGCTCTTGACGCGGGCGACATCGAACCCATCCTGCTTGTCCCCCTTTATGTTCATGACTTTCTGTGCATCCACCCGTTTCCTGACGGCAATGGCAGGGTGGCGCGATTGATGACTCTGCTGTTGGCCTATCGGTTCGGGTTCGACGTTGGCCGCTATATCAGCCTTGAGCGCTTGATTGAGGATAGCAAGGCCACTTATTACGACAGTCTTGCCCAATCTGATGTGAATTGGCACGAGGGGCGGCACGATCACGTCCATTTCACCGAATATTTGCTGGCAACGATGCTGAGGGCCTACCGTAAGCTTGAAGAAAACACCACCATTGAGCTTGACCACGGTGCTCGGGGCCGCATGGTTGAACAGGCTGTGGACTCTCTGCCTTCGCACTTTCGTCTTGCCGATGTGGAAAAACGCTGTCCGTTGGTCGGTCGTGATACCATCCGCAGTGCTTTGGCCAAACTCAAGCTAGACGGCAAAATTGTCAGCGAAGGGCGCGGGCGTTTGGCTTCATGGCGGAGGTTGGCATGAATGGTCAAGAATTGGATGAAATGGTCTTAAATGGATTAAAGTCGCGCCATTTAATCCATTCCTGCCCCTTTGGCCTCTTTCGGGACAGAGGGGGCAAGATTGATAGAGGCCGCCCCTTAGTTAAGGCAATCGCCATTCCCTTAACTAGGGCGCGGTGTTAGAAAAGGATGGGGCGGAACCTGCCATGAGCCTGCACAAGGAAATCGCCTTCGAGAACGAAATCTGCGCCGACCTCGCGGCCGAGGGCTGGCTCTATGCCGAGGGCGACGCCGCCCGTTACGACCGCGCCCGCGCGCTGTTTCCCGCCGACCTGCTGGCATGGCTCCAGGAGACCCAGCCCAAGGCGTGGGAGGCACTGACCAAGAGCCATGGCGCCAGCGCCGAAGCCGTGTTGCTCGACCGCGTGCGCAAGCATCTGGACGAGCGGGGGACGCTGGAGGCGCTGCGTCACGGTGTCGATCTGCTGGGGCTGCGTCAACCGCTGATCCTGGCCCAGTTCAAGCCGGCTCTGGGCATGAACCCCGAGCTGCTGGCCCGCTACGCCGCCAACCGCCTGCGGGTGGTGCGGCAGGTCCGCTACTCCGTCCACACCGAAAACGCCCTCGACCTCGTGCTGTTCCTCAACGGCCTGCCGGTGGCCACGGTCGAGTTGAAGAGCGACTTCACCCAGAGCGTCGAGGACGCGGTCGACCAGTACCGCTTCGACCGCAATCCCCGGCCCAAGGCCCAGAGCGCCGCCGAGCCGCTGCTGGAGTTCCCGCGCGGGGCGCTGGTCCACTTCGCGGTCAGCACCTCGGAAGTCCGGATGACCACGCGCTTGCAGGGGGCGGAAACCCGCTTTCTCCCATTCAACCGGGGCAATGCCGGCGGCGCCGGCAACCCGCCGAACCCTCAAGGCCACCGCACCGCCTACCTATGGCGGGAGATTTGGGAGCGCCATGGCTGGCTGGAGATTCTCGGCCGCTATCTGGTGGCCAAGCGCGATAGCAAAAAGCAAACCACTGCCATCATCTTCCCCCGCTACCATCAACTCGACGTCACCCGTGGGCTGGTGGCGACGGTGCTGGCCGAGAAGCCGGGGAAGAAATACCTGATCCAGCATTCGGCCGGGTCCGGGAAAACCAACTCCATCGCCTGGACCGCCCATTTCCTCGCCGATCTGCACGATGCCGACCACAGCAAGCTGTTCGATACCGTGCTGGTGGTCAGCGATCGCACGGTTCTCGATTCCCAGCTTCAGGAAGCCATCTTCGATTTCGAGCGCACCACCGGCGTGGTCGCCACCATCAAGGGCGAGTCCCAGAGCAAGAGCGGCGAGCTGGCCACCGCGCTGTCGGGCGGCAAGAAGATCGTGGTCTGCACCATCCAGACCTTCCCGTTCGCCCTGAAGGCGGTTTTGGAACTGGCGGCGACCCAGGGCAAATGCTTTGCGGTGATCGCCGACGAGGCCCATTCCTCCCAGACCGGGGAAGCGGCGGCCAAGCTAAAGCAGGTGCTATCTGCCGAGGAGTTGAAGGACCTCGCCGACGGTGGCGAAGTCGGCACCGAAGACCTGCTGGCGGTGCAGATGGCGGCCCGCGCCAACGATGCCGGCATCACCTATGTCGCCTTCACCGCTACGCCCAAGGCCAAGAGAGCTGGCCCGGAAAATTTAGACAGGAGGTTAGGTGGATTTTTTGCCTGACA
>JBAWVF010000231.1:0-5420 GCA_037147415.1 Rhodospirillaceae bacterium
CTGGAAAATACTATATCTAGTGGGTGTGTGCGTCAAGCCGATAGGCATGGAACCGTCAATTTTCACATAGTCGAGCGGTATGGATTTTAAGTATGAGAACGAGCTTAGGCCACAGCCGAAATCATCAAGCGCAAACGTAAATCCTTCATTGCGCAATTTCCTAACAAGTTCTGCGGCTACCGTAATATTCTGTATCGCGGCTGTCTCCGTAATTTCAAAACAAAATGATTGCGGCGGGACCGATTTATCCCTGGATTCTTGTATTATGAAGTTGAAGATATCAGGGGAAAGCGACTGGCCCGACAGATTGATGCTCCAACGCTCATCATTGTTACAGCCGAACTCCATGAACTTAGAAAAAGCGGTCCGGATGACCCACCGGTCAAGCTGGGGCATCAGCTGATAGCGTTCGGCTGCGGGCAGGAACTTCTCCGGCAGGATCAGGTCGCCGCTGTCATTGAGCATGCGGACCAGAACCTCACCATGAATACGCGATTCATCGGCGCAAAGATTGGCATAGCGCTGATAATACAAACAGTATCGGTCGTGATCGATGGCTTGGCTGATGCGGTCGGCCCAAGCAGTTTGACTGCACCGGTTATTCGGATTGTCGTCACTCGGTTGATAGAATTCGATCCGTTTCCGGCCGTTTTCTTTCGCAGTTTGACAAGCGGTTTCCGCATCCCTCAACAAAGTGGCAAAGTCAGGGACACGATGATGGATTTCAACCACACCGATGCTCATGCCGACGCGAAATTCACGGTCATCCCAGGTAAAGCGCCATGTTTCCGCGGTTTCCAGTATGTTCCGACAGACCTGGAGTCCCCGTTGGGCCGTACAATTCTCCAGTAACATGACGAATTCATCACCGACCCAGCGTGCCAACGTGTCACAGCGGTATAAGGACGCCGCCAGTCGTCCGGCGACCTGATGCAACACCCGATCTCCGGCACGATGGCCGCCGAGGTCGTTGATCACCTTGAATTGGTCGAGATTGATCAAACACAGATAGGACGGTTCGCCGAATTCCTTTGAACGTCTTAAGGCCGTGATGGCTTGGCGTTCAAACGCTGCGCGGTTGACAAGCCCGGTCACGGTGTCGTGGGTCGTGTGCCAACCCAATTGCGCGATGATCGAGCGTATCCGGGTAACGTCCCTCATCACGATCAGATTTCCGATGCAATTGCCCTCGTCGTCGCGCAGCGCGGTCACATGCGGCTCGATCAGCGGAGCGGCCGCGCAGGGATGGTTCGCCCTGGCGGGAGCGGCCGTTTGCAAGACGGCGTTGATGGTCTTGCCACGGACCTTGTCGGCGGGCAGGCCGAGCATGGCCTCGGCCTTGGAGTTCAAAAAGACAAGCCGTCCGATGAGGTCCGTGGTGATAATACCGTCACCGATGGCCTCCAGGGTTGCATCGGCCCGTAGACAATTCCTCCAAAGCCGGGTTGTCATTCGATGCAGCGCATACAACCGTACCGCTGCGAATAGTGCAAACAGCGTGGCGATGGCCAAAGCAAAGGCAAAGGGGATCTCCGGAAATCGGTCGTGCGACACCAACTCGAAGGGAATGATCAGGATGGCCATGGTCATGGCGACGGCGGCAGCGTCGGCCTTGCGAGCTAACGGAGCAATCGGGTATCGGTCTTGACTCTGCATCGATTCCTCCCCGAGCGAACTTTTTTCGGTCGGCACGTCAAACTGGTGGCTTTCGATTGATCGTCTTACTATGTAGATAAAGCTCATCGCATCTCGTAAACAACTATCATAGATGCAAAATCATGTAATCATGCTCTAGAATATCACGGTCAAAATCTATGAATATTTAGGATAGTATCCGATGCAAACTTCAGGGCAATAATTACTGCTGCGATCTATGTATCAATACCACTTTGATAATTTCAAATGGTCACGATGCATTCACGTATGGCCTTACTTATATACTTTATATCTAGTCATTTTGTTGGTCTTGAACAGAGTGGCTGTGTCAGCGGAGCGTGCCGCTAAGCCGGAACAGCAGAAAGCCGAGGATTAGACCGGTGGGCGCCGGTACAGGCCGGTATAGGGTTGAATCCCTCCATGCTCTAAAATAATCCCAATTTTGTCCCCAGCATCCGACATCATTCGCGTTACCTTGCTCGCTATACCTTAGTTGGTGTTGGCGTTGATGTTGGTATTGGCCGCGACGGCGTCATGCAATTCGGTAAACGCAGGCCAAGCCGCAGATGGCCAACACCGCAGATGGAGAGCCCGATGACCGGAAGAATCTTAACTGCCCTGACTCTTGCCGCATTCATAGCGTTGCCTGTGCCGGCCAATGCCAAAGGCGGCAATGGTCCGTCGGTAAAAAATGGTCAGCCCGCCGCGGAAGTCACGACGACATATAAAGAAACCATTGAACACTATTCGGTAAAGCCGGGGGATGCGCGAGTCATCGCCCCGTCCCCGCCGCCGTCCTCGTTGGACGAACCCGTTCCGCCTCCGCCGCTTGGAATCGGCCGCTACGTCTGGCAGTCCGGACATTGGACTTGGGCAGGCGGCGAGTGGGCTTGGCGACCCGGTACTTACGTCGAAGCAACGCAAGGGCCTGCGAGCTGGATCCCCGAGCACTGGGTCGAGGAGCCGGAGGGCTGGGTACGCATCGACGGGCATTGGCAATAAGAAGCAATACCCGGCGTTTCTTCAGGACGATAGCTGCTTAAGGAATTCCGGCCATTACGTCGAGAGTTACTGATACGTCGAGAGTTACTGAGCGACGGAGCCCGCCGGATGTGGAGAGCGTCGCTTGACGCGGCGCAAGCGCGCAGGTGACCCCGAAGCGCACGCAACAGAAAGCCACGCAACAGGCTCTTGTGATGCCGGGGGGCGCTGTCGTGAAGAAAAGTCTGCTCACTGCCCTGTCCACGGTGGTCCGGGTGAAAAGTACAATAAACAGGAGGTCAAGATGAAAAGCTCAGTTGTTCTCGCCGGTGCGACGTTGATCAGTCTGTCCTTGCTCGGAAGTCAAGCGTTTGCTCAGGACATATCCCCGCTTACCATGCCCGCCAAGCCGGATGCATCATCGCCGAATTCGGCGACCGGTTTGGCTCCGATGGAAAGGGGCCCCAGTTCGGCATTATTAACCGGCCACCGCGTGTCCAGCATTATCGGCGCAAGCGTCATCAATAAAGCCAACGAAACCGTCGGCAATATTGACGACATCATCGTTGCGGCCGATGGAAAGGCTCAGTATGCAATATTGTCGGTCGGCGGGTTCCTCGGCGTCGGGTCGCGCTTGGTCGCCGTTCCTTTCGACGAACTGAGTCTTGAAGCGAACCGGGTGACACTTCCGACCATAAACAAGGAGCGACTTTCAACCATGCCCGAGTTCCATTACAGCAAATAATGACTCGGCTTATCGCCTGCACCGCGCCCTCCGCGCGGGAACTAACCCGTTGGCCGCAGCCTTGCGGCTGGCGGGTGCCGACGCTGGAAACGTCCCGATGGCGACAACTGTAAGTTATCGTCGCCATCGGGATTAGTTTGTTAAATTAACCGTAATCCTTACTCGGTCGCTGAGACAGGTTGGCTGATGGAAATCGACTGTGTGAACGTCTCTGACGATAAGGGCCGTTCGCCATAAAGGGCTACCACTCCTGCGATATCCCCGTTCTGCAACTCGTGGAACCGTTCCCCGTAACAAAAAGACATTACTTGGCCGGAGGGACCGGGATGGTCGAGGCCGATGGCGTGGCCGATTTCATGGGTAAAGACATACCGAAGGTCATAGGCATCGCTCCGACCACCGAACCCGACTTTCCAGGGCCGGGTCGGATTGAGGCAGATTAAAGACCGCTCGATGGTGCGAACTTTGCTCGTGCCGGCATGCTGGTAGGCCACGTCGGTAAAGGCCCAACCCTCGGGCGTCGCTTCGGCACCAATCAGTATTTGTGCCTGCGACGGGTCGTTCGTCGGTTGGAAGTGGATATCCGCCACCGATTCCCACATGGCGAAGGCGGCTCGAACCTCGGCCCGGAACACCGTGGCATCAACCTTTGCTTCGGCGACCAATCCGTCGATCGGTACCAGACCGCGACAATTGCGGGCATCGGGAAAATTCATCGCCGTCTTGATGAAAGCGTATTGCACCGTGACGCCGGTTCCCAATCCATGTTTGCCCCATTTAACCTGATACCCGTCAAGCTTCAATAGCTGGTATTCCGATTTTGCAAATGAACTGCTTGTAAATAGGCTAATTGTTGCAACAAGTGAAATACAAAGGGTAACGATCCTCATAGGACACCTCATTGATCACATTTGGTCATTAGAATAGTAATGAGTTTTTTTTGCATATTAAAACCGTATGGCTTAGGACGTCAAGATAGCTCTGCACTAATACAACATATTTTTATAACCATATCATATACGTGGCAATATGTTTTATAGAAATCTATCCATTAATAGCTTCAATAAGCACATAATTTCTATAATGGTCCGCTGCGGGACCGGTATATTACAGGCATATACTCGCTTTTCGAGCATGAGCGGGCGTGAGTTACCATGACAACAAGTGATATCTGCCCATCATCTGAACCGAAACATTCAGGAATCAGGTCCGGTGTGATTGGAGCCGGAGAGCGGAGGATGTTGCAACGGCGTGCCATCCGGCGCGGATGAACGAACCAAAGGTCGGTTCATCGACGTAAAGCTATTGCATTACGAGCACGAGATTGTCAGCGTACGGCTTGGTTTCAGCCCGATCCGGCATGGTTTTCTGCCGCAAAGGGAGCCGTGCCGACAAGCACCCACCTCGACGAAGGGACAAATCGTGATGACCTATCCTCCCGTGCCGGCGGTAAATGATATCGCCAGCCATTTCAGCGCGGCCGTGCGTGCGTCGGTTCTCGGCGAGACACCATATCGCCACTGGCGCCTTTGCGATGTTTTGCCGATCGACATCTGCACCGGCATTCTGACGTTGCCGATCGTTCCCTCCATGCTGGGCAATACAGATGGCACCCGCAACAGTTATAACAATCGTCGGACCTTTGTTACCCCCAAGTTGCGGCAAGACTTTCCAACTCTGGCCGCGCTGACCGAAGCGCTTCAGCGTCCGAGCGTGGCCAAGGCCTTGGTTGATACCTGCCATATCAAGGCCGAGGGCAGCTTTCTTAGAATTGAGTATATCCAGGACACCGACGGCGCTTGGCTAGAACCGCACCGGGATATTCCCGAAAAACTATTTTCGATGGTTATTTACTTGTTTACCGGGCCGGAGGCCAAGGATTGGGGCACCGATATCTATGATGCGGATGTCAAGTGGTGTGGCCGGTCTTCGGGTACTTTCAACTCCGCGACGATCTTTATTGCCGGTCCGAACACGTGGCATGGCTTTGAACCGCGGCCGATCCATGGCGTGCGCCGGCTAATGGAAATTAATTATG
>JBAWVF010000232.1:0-5383 GCA_037147415.1 Rhodospirillaceae bacterium
TTCTGGAAAATACTATATCTAGTGGGTGTGTGCGTCAAGCCGATAGGCATGCATAAAACATCCCCCAAAATAGTATAATGGCAACAAAGATAGCTCCAAATAGAGCTGCGGAAGCACCAATAATTATAGACGTGCCAATACCAGTAATTATCATAGCCAAAATCGCGAGCTTTCCGACTTGATCAACATAAGAAATAATACTTTCTGTTCTCCAGCCTTCAGTAAGAGACGTGAATGACGGTATAAACCAACATAGAGTCTTTCGAATAACGTAAAAAGTGAATGGACTCCTGTCTTTCTCTGGACATTTAAGGTACAACTTTTTTGCTAACCGCAATTTACTGACGACAATGAATACAAGAAATTGAGAACAAAAGAACGCAACTAAGAGCAACTATCCGATAGTTAGGCCATACCCAAAGTCTCTAAATGCAGTAACCAGTATGCCGCATAATATACCAGCTAACACAGAGAGTTTGAGTGCCTGGACCAGAAACGAAGAATCATTGGTATTCCAGCCCTCGGCCATCTTGTGAGGGGAGGGGAGGGCGGCATCTCTCATCCTTGTGATGAGATACTTAACAAATCCTTTCGGCATGGCCCGTTCCTCACGTAGTCATCAATTCTAATATAAGACGCTGTAGTGTCCTGCTCATCTTGGATGGTATTAAGGTTACGGTGTTTTTTTGCACTTGGTTTGCTTACGAGGCAAGGAACGTTTTCGCGCAGCTGTAAGCTCGTCATGCTCGAAAGCACTTTCCATGCGCTCGATTTCGGACGGTTTGAGATTCACCGAAGCTGCCACCTTTCGCCAGTTGGACACGGCCTGGGCGACCTCGCTGATGATGGTGTCAGCCACTTCGAGCGACAGATTGAAATACTCAGCTGTCTCCCTCGCAAGCTCGATAGAGCACGTCCCCTCGTCTAAACTGATATTGGTGCTGAGAATGTGGGGGCGAACGTCAGCCGGCACGGGATTCAGGTCATACGCTGGAGAGAGCCTCCATCCAAGTTCCCCAGACCAAAGAAAGCCATGATTTCGAAGATGATCGTCGACATTCGAGGACAGGATGTTAAATACCATTCTGCGATACAACTCGATGACGTCGGCATCAACATCGGAACCGTGGGTGCGCACGCCGTCGACCAGTTCAGGATAGCTACCACGGTCGCCATCTTTCATGCCCAGCATCGCCATAGCGGACAGAAAGGGAATGCGCCGCCCACTTTGGTTGCGGTCGAACCGCTTGGACAGGAGGACAGTTTTGTCGACGATCCGCTCGATAGCATGCTCCGCTACGGTTATGCCCGCCATGTTGGCCAGGGTCAGCGCCACCTCTTCCCATGCGCCAACGTTGTAGTCGTCGTCCTCCTTGGGAAACTTGGCAATCAGCAGTTGGTCTTGCCGGTTGATGACCGATGACTTCGGCCGCACACCGCCAAGGGATGAGCCTGGCGCGAACAGCAGCAGCAAGTCGTCTTCGGTCTCCTCGTTTCGGAGCACTTTCTCTGTGACCGACAGGAGGCGAGGAAGCTCGACCAAAGGTGGGATGGTCCGAGACTTCTCCAAAGGGCACTGAAACTCGATATCGCCTGAGCGGCGGAATCGCAAGGCTCCCAGGCGGGCGACATCGGCCACCCCGAGGAGGTAATCAGCCTCGGTCAAAGTTCTGACCGTCCGCCCCTCGTTCTTGGCGGCGCGTCGTTCCCGCTTCTGCATCAATCGACGACCCCATGTATCTGGAGCCGAGTCGCCGATTGATGAGAACATCTCTCGTCCTACAGGTGGCGTAAATATGCCCTTGCTGACCATCAAGGCCGGTTCAAGTGAAATTCTTTCAGAAGAGACGAGCCATTTGTCGTCATACTGGAATGTTGACGAGGTTCTCATGCCCTTGGCAATCACTCGCAGTGTGCCCACGCGATGCGTTTTGCCGCTCAGGTCGATGAAAACATAAATCTCACTCATCGGAGTTCTTCTTTTTCAGCCTAATGCGCTTCGGAAGATTTTCTACTTCCAGGTCCATCCCGACTTGGTCGTCAGCCACCACGTCAGCCAAGCCGTCAATCAACCCGACTGCCTGCATGACAGATGCATAGGCGCCAAAGCTCACGCCTGGGTCGCCATTTTCGATGCGCGTCAATGTGCCTCGGGAGATAAACGCCCGCTCTGCCACGATTTCCATGGGCAGACGACGGCGTAAACGGGCGACACGCAGATCGGCGCCAATCTTGCGAATGGCACGCTTTGCGCCCAGGGTGGGGGCATGGGGTGTCGGCATTGTTAGCTCGATAGCTTGAGTGCGCAGTACTGCCTTAAATGTACCTTGAAGCTTACGTTATTGCTAGGTTTCATTGTCGGACGTGTAGCTTGGCACTCTCAGGGGAATCGACAAACAGATAACTATCAAGACATCACGACTGCAAAATGAACCCTTTTTCGGGGGCGTTGACACCTACTGAGCGGAAGAGCCGCCCAGCGCTCACGCCGGCTTGGAGCAGCACCTCCAGCCAGTCCTTGAGCGCGGCGACCGGACATTTTCCCCGGGTCCCGCGGGGCAGGGCGACCTGCACCCCCGCGGCGGCCTGGTCGGTTTTGGAGCGCCTGATCCGGACCAGGAAGCCTTGCGCCGTTTCCTCGAGGTCGGAGAATTCCAGGGCGGTCAGCTCGGAGCGGCGGAGCGCGCCGGCGAAGCCGACCAGAATCAGCGCCCGGTCGCGTTTGGCAAAAATCGAATGGGGAGGCATGGCCTCGAGCACGCGGTCAAGCTCGGACCGCGGCTCCCCCGGACGCGTCAGGGCGTACAGGGGCCGCTTGCGCCCTTTGGCGGTCCCTCTGGTATTCCGGACCCCCTTGACGATCAGCCGGGCCTTGGTGGTTTTGGTCGGGTCGGGCAGCGCGGCCAGCCGGTGGGCCAGGCCGACCGCGGCCAGCACCACGGTCAGGGAGGACGCGGTCAGTCCGTCGGCCGCGAGCGCGCCGATCCCCGCGCACAAATCCTCCTCGGCGCAGGGCAGGGGGGTCAGGCCCAACGCCGCGCAGCGGGCGCGGAACAGGGAAAACGCCTTGCGATCGGTGGTGCGGGTGCCCTCACTGAGCGCGAACGCCGCAAACTCCTCGGCGGCGGCGACGGCGGCGCGGCGGGCGGGGGTCTCCGGGGCGGGCGGGGGCGGGGTCGGGATCACGGGCGCGGGATCTTCGGCGGGAAGGGAAAACGGGTTTAGGGTAAGAAGCCGGCGCCCGGGTCGGGTGCGCCGAGACGCCGGTAAATACCAATTAACCGGCGTGAAATTTGCGTGCGAAAAGCGGGCAAAGCGCGGGGTTCCGAGCGGGAGAGACGGGGGGGAGGGCTGCGCGAAGGCGCGATGTCGGGCCATGGAAATGATTGCGCCAAAGACTCTAACTTTTCCATGAAGTGCCGACAAGCCCTTGTTTATCGAGAGGAGCACGGTTGTCGATGTGTCAGCCTGCCCGCCGAGTGAGTCATGATCCGCCTTGCCGCCCAAGGACTTGTGGTCCTGTCGCTTTTCATCCAAACCGTACGTCGACGGACTGTGCCTCCCGGCACGCCCTGGGACAAGGTGCTGGAACAGACCTATTTTTGGGAAATCTTGACCGCCGCACAGGAGCGTCATCTCGACGTGCTGCCGCGCCTGGGGATAGCGCGTCACCCGAACAGATCGGAATGAGTCCCGGTCGCCGCCAGTACCAATTCTTTCTCGGTTTCGTGCCAGATCAGCAGCCAATCCGGCTCGATGTGGCATTCCCAGCAAGGGCTCCAGTCACCCGACAGCCGATGGGGCCGATGGCGGGGCGCAAGCGGTTCGCCGCTCTGCAGGCATTCGATCACACCCCAGAGCTTGTCCAGGTTCCTGCCTCGCTTGCTCGCCGTCTTGAGGTCGCGCTCAAATTTCTTGGTGGTGCGGATCGTCCACATCACTGATGTACAGCCTTCAACGCCTCAAGGCTTGACCATTCGGTCAGATTCTCTCCCTCCATTGCATCCCGTAGGGCAGCCTGCGTGGCGTCATTGGGAATACGGACGGGAAACGGCAAACCGTGGTGGAGCGTCACCTGCCGATAGAACAGCGTAATCGCTTCCGTCGGCGTCAAGCCGAGCGCACCGAAAACGGCTTCGGCTCGGGCTTTCAAATCAGGCTCGACGCGGGCTCGAATGGATTCTGTTTTGGGCATCGGAGACCTCCATGGCTGGCCTTATCATGTACCTCAATTGGGGAACATTTCAATGCCTACCTTCAAAACGAGCATTCTGTTAAATGTGATACAGTCAAATTATGCTCTATCAGGCAAAGGCCACCGGTCGGAACCGAGTGGCAACGATCGATGCGAAGTCATGAAAAACCGTGCCACATCGGTGACTAACGATTGGGTTGTCAGTGAAGGGAATGCCCATCCGCAAAAATTGCCAGGTGGCGAAGGGCATGCCCATATTGCAACAATCATCGTTTAAATCCGTCGATTTATTCACGATTTTTAGAAAAGACTGTGTATAAATAAAGAAATATTAATTAATCGGCGGCGTGAGTCGAAAAAAGAGCGCACGGCTGACTAAACCGTGTGCATAGGATAGCAGAAATCAGGCCAACTACAATCTTTAGTTTGCATTATTGTCTGATAGAATATCATTAGGAGGACAGCTGTGCAATCTGGGGCCGTTTAATTTAGCCGAATCTGTTCCAAGACTAGGTTCAGCAGTATCCTTAGCGCTCAGTCCACCACAGTCGCTCGGTATTGCAATGTTGTTGGTTTGCATTTTCCATGCTCAAGCGTTTAATCTGCGCCTTGACAGCATTCTGGGTTTGTTGCTTATGTTTGCCAAGAAATTTACAAACAAACTGGCGAATATTTGTCTTAACCATGGATATCTTACCTTGAATTTGTTAACATACATCATAATAGCACATCAAAGTTTCCGGCATCAACAGACATCAAGAGTCATGCGACAATTTGACACAATAATTGTTCATTCTTTGAACTCAGTAAGATAGCGAATTGCTTCAATCACCATCTGAGATATGATCTAATAACACACTGTAAATGGCAATATACGCTAATTCCGATTAAGTTCTATGGGATTATTTTTGAGCAGATGTTCGCTCATACTGAAAGTAAACCATGCCGGAATCGAATGTACTGGATTTTTTGTATCTGCGAAGCGAATGCTAATTGAACAGCGGGTTGGGTCCTAATCGTCCGAAATGCCTATGCGTAATCATCCTTATACGTACGAGTACGTATTCATGACTTTACGTATCTGGAGGTTACAGGGATGCAAACCGAGGCGAGTCTCATGTTTGCGTAAAGAGGGTGTCATACCAACCGCAAAAAGTCTTCATGCAACAGCCCAATTCCGAGAAGCAA
>JBAWVF010000233.1:0-5379 GCA_037147415.1 Rhodospirillaceae bacterium
GTTCAACCGAGCTTCCGCGGCGGCTACGCGCCGCGCAAACTCTTAATTCGTTGGATTCGCTACGGCGATTTTTCCGGTCGTTCGACGCGGCGGGATCGGGGCGGCGCTGGGAGGGCGCGAAGTCCCTGGATTCCTTGAATTCCAGCATCCTGGCGGCGGCCACTCCGGCGGCACGGCGGGCAGGCTACTATGCCCGCAATAATCCATGGGTAGCGGCTGCGGTACAATCTTTGATCGGCAACATCATCGGCGCGGGCATTAAGCCACGGTCGACTCACCCCGACTCGGGTGTGCGGGACGCGCTTCATGGCCTGTGGGACCGCTGGACCGATCGGGCCGATGCCGGTAGGCTCGCGGATTACTATGGTATGCAGGCATTGGCGGTACGGGCGATGGTCGAGGGCGGCGAGAGTTTCGCCCGGTTGCGGGTGGCGCCCTCGGCCGATGGCGCGGTGCCGCTGAAGATCGACCTGCTCGACCGCGAACAGGTGCCGCTCAGCCTCAGCAACGATCTCGGCGCTGGCGCCCGCATCCGGGCTGGGATCGAGATCGACGCTGAGGGGCGGCGGGTTGCCTATCATGTCTATCGTGCCCGGCCCGACGATCCCTTCGGGCCGCTGGCGCTGGAGACGGTGCGGCTGCCGGCTGAGGACATGGTGCACCTGTTCCAGCCGCTGGCGGCCGGGCAGTTGCGCGGGATCACGTGGCTGGCGCCGGTGCTGCTGCGTCTCCATGAACTCGACCAGTACGAGGACGCGGCGCTGGTCAAGGCCAAGGTCGCGGCTCTGTTCACCGGCTTCATCCGCGATCCCGACGGCACCCTGGCCGGGCTCAACGACGGCAGCGGCGCCAACGGGGTGCTCCAGGTCGGCATGGAACCCGGCTCGCTGGTGCCGCTGCCGCCCGGCGCCGACATCTCGTTCAGCAACCCGGCCGATCCCGGAGACTACGGCCCCTTCGTCAAGAACCACCTGCGGGCGATCTCCAGTGGCCTGGGCCTGCCCTACGAGCTGGTCTCGGGCGACCTCGAAGGCGTCACCTACAGCAGCATCCGCGCCGGGTTGGTCGAGTTCCGCCGCCGGGTCGAACAGCTTCAGCACAATGTCGTTGTGTTCCAATTCTGCCGGCCGGTGTGGGAGCGCTTCGTGCGGTTGGCGGTGCTGACCGGCGCGCTGCCCGTCCGCGACTTCGACCGCGATCCGGCGGCCTACCTCTCAGCGACGTGGCTGCCGCCCAAGTTCGACTACGTCGATCCGAAAAAGGATGTCGAGGCGGAAATCCTGGCCATCGCCGCCGGACTCAAATCCCGCACCCAGGCGATTGCCGAGCGCGGCTTCGACGCCGAGCAGGTCGACGCCGAACTGGCCGCCGACCAGCAGCGCGCCCAGCGCCTGAACCTGACCTTCAGCCACACCCTGCCAGCCCGAGAGGTGACCAGCAATGCCTGACACCCTGATCGATACGCCCCTGACCCGACAGGCGCAGTTCACGCCCGCCTCGGCCGACCTTGCCGCCCGCACCGTGCGGGTGGTCTGGACCACCGGTGCCCCGGTACGCCGTCGGGATCTCGCCGGCAGCTATCTGGAGCGGCTCAGCCTCGAGCCCGCCACGTCGACCTGACCCGCCTTCATGGCGCCAGCGTGCTCGACAGCCACCGCCAGGACGGCCTGCACCGGGTGCTCGGCACCGTCCGCGAGGCTCAGGTCACCGGCTCCGAAGGCACGGCCCTCATTCAGTTTTCCGCCCGGCCCGAGGTGGAACCGATCTGGCAGGACGTGGTCGCCGGCATCCTGCGCCACGTCAGCGTCGGCTACACCGTCCAGCAGTGGGCCGAAACCAATGACGCAACCGGCTCGCGCACCCGCACCGCTGTCGCTTGGACTCCGTTTGAAATTTCCCTGGTGCCGACGCCGGCCGATCCCGGCGCTACCGTTCGTACGATGGAGCAAGGTATGATCAATTTGATGACACCTTCCGAGCCCGAGGCCGCTGTTCAGACCCGGGCTCAGGTCAATGCTGAAATCCGGGGTATTGCTCGGGTTGCCGGTCTGGGTCAGGAGTTCGTCGACACCCTGATCGACCGGCAGGCCAGCGCCGACGACGCCCGTCGTTCCGCCTTCGAGGAGCTGGCCAAGCGGTCGAGCCAGCCCCTGCACACCGCCCACACTATTATAGAAGTCGGCCCGTCTCACGATGATCCGGTCACCCGCGCCGGTTGGATGGGCGAGGCGCTCTACAGCCGTATTCAGCCCGCGCACACCCTGTCGGAGCCGGCCCGCCGCTACGCCTACGCGACCCCGGCCGAGATGGCCCGCGAGTTGCTGAATCTGCGCGGCTTGCCAACCACAGGCTTTGCTCCTGCCGCGTTGATCACCCGCGCGCTGCACAGCACCTCCGACTTCAGCCTGATCGTCGGCGACACCATCGGGCGGACCTTGAGGGCGGCTTATCAAGCGGCGCCCACGGGGATTCGCCGGCTCGGCCGCCAGACCACCGCCAGGGACTTCCGCACCGTCAACAAGATCATGCTCGGCGAGGCGCCAACCCTGGAGCGGCTCAACGAAACCGGCGAGATCAAGGCAGGGACTTTGGCCGAGGCCAAGGAAAGCTACAAGGTCGACACCTTCGCCCGCAAGATCGGAATCAGCCGGCAGGTGCTGGTTAATGATGATCTCGGCGCCTTCGCGGATTTATCGCGCCGGATGGGTCAGGCGGCGGCCGAGACCGAGGCGGGGGTACTGGTGGCGCTCTTGGAAGCCAACACCGGCAACGGCCCCAAGATGACCGATGGCAAGGTCCTGTTCCACAGCGATCATGCCAACAAGGCCGGGGCCGGCGGCGCCATCGCCGATACCACCCTGTCGGCCGCCCGGTTGGCGCTCCGCTCCCAGACGGGGCTGTCCGGGCAGCGGATCAGCGCCACGCCCAAATACCTGCTGGTCCCCGCCGCCCTGGAAACGACGGCGGAGAAATGGCTGGCCACCATCGCCGCCGCCAAGGCCGCCGATGTCAATCCCTTCGCCGGCTCGCTGGCGCTGGTAGTGGAACCTCGCCTGACCAGCACCACTCGCTGGTACGTCAGTGCTGACCCGTCCGAGATCGACGGCCTTGAATATGCTTATCTGGCCGGCGGCCAGGGTCCGCAGGTGGAGAGCAAGTCGGGCTGGGACGTGGACGGGGTGGAGATCAGGGTGATCCTCGACTTCGGGGCGGGGTTCATCGACTGGCGCGGCTGGTACGCCAACGGGGGCGCGTGATGGCCAGCCTCGCCGACCTGACCGCCTGGCGGGACGCGCTGCACCAGGCGCGTTTCGCCGGGGTGCGGGCGGTCGAATATGACGGCCGCCGCACCGAGTTCCGCAGTGACACCGAGATGCGGACGGCCCTGGCCGACCTCGACCGCCGCATCGAAGCCGCCCAAGGCACCACCCGCATCCGGATGGTCCGGATCGCCTCGTCGAAAGGAGTCTGACCGATGAAGAACTACATCCAGCCCGGCAACACCATCACCGCCATCGCCCCCACGGGAGGCATCCTCAGCGGCCAGGGCCTGCTGTTCGGCGCCCTGTTCGGGATCGCCTCGTTCAGCGCCGACGAAGGGGCCGAGGTCGAGATCGTCACCACCGGCGTCTTCGATCTGCCCAAGGCCCCCGCCGCTGTCCTCGCCGCCGGAGCCCGTGCCTCCTGGGACACCGCCGCCGCCCAGGTGGTCGCACCCGCCACCGGCATGGTCCCGATCGGCGCGGCCTTGTCCCCCGCTGGCAACGGCGCCACCACCGTCCGGGTCAGGCTCGATGGGGTGGCGACGCAGGCGGCGGCATGATAATATTTAGCCTGATTTGCTTTCAGGTGCTCGCGTAACATACGAGTGCAGGAAGGAACCTATTGGGTCACTTCCCGGTGGATTTGCCCATAAAGCCACCGGGAAGTGAGTCTGTTGCAATTTGAGGTGCGTCGTGAGCTACAAACCAAAAACTTTATTTCGCATCATCCAGGACATTAACACCACACTATTTCTCCCCCATATTCAACGCCCATTTGTTTGGGATGATGAGCAGATGCAGAAGCTGTTTGATAGCTTAATGCGCAACTACCCAATTCAAACCCTGCTGTTCTGGAGAACAAAAAGCGCCATTAAGGCGAGAAAATTTATGGAGCAAATATCATGGGATGCTGATCTTAGCGATTTTTATGATAATAGCAAGTCGCAGGAAGGGGTTGATAAGGTATTTGTTCTTGATGGTCAGCAGAGACTGCAGACGCTTTATGCAATCTTCTCTGGATCAATTACATCTGTAGACAATCAAAGGGCTGAAGCCTATTTTGATACCACGAGCGGGGTAGGTGTCGATGAACAAGGCCTAATGTACATCTTACAGTTTTCGAAAGAGCCGCTCTCCTTGCCTTGGTACCGCGTAGCTAACGTTGTCGGAAAAGATACGCAAAAAAATTCCGAAGAACTTGCTGATTATATTAATGAATATTTGGATAAAAATCCAGTAACCGGCGCGCAAGTAAAACTTGATAACACCCAATCTGGCAGAAGGGATAGAGAGAAACGTGTTAGGCGGAATATGAGTCAGCTTGTCTCATTGTTGCGCGAAGAAAAGCATTTTTGGATTCAAGAATTAGATGGAGTTGCAAATGACTATCCTTATGACAGAATTCTTGATATCTTTGTTCGAGTTAATTCTGGGGGAACAAAGCTCGATTCATCTGACCTGATGTTTGCAGCAATGAAGGAGGGGTGGGATGAGGTTGAGGAGAAAATCGAGGAGACAACTGAACTACTAAATGGAACAAATTTGCAATTTGACAAGACATTTCCCTTAAAGTGCCTTCTTGTGGCCCACGGCCGCGGGGCCGAGGCTTCTCCAGAGAAGTTTACGGGCGCGAATAGTGGAACGCTACTGAATGATATGAACAACGGGTGGGATCGGGCTGAGGCGGCTTTTCAAGAACTGCGCGACTTTATGAAAAATGATATAAAGGTATATGCTGATAAAGTTATTCGTAGCTACAACAGCTTTATACCGTTGTTCGACTATTTATATTACAATCCTCGCCCAACAGAAGAGGGGCGCGCACTAATGCGCGCCTATCACTACAAGGCCCAATTATTTGGGTGGTATTCACAAGGGACTGATACCATCGTAAATACACTTCACACCATTTTGGGCAAGCCTCATCCCGAAGGGTTCCCGCTGCAAAGCATTAAAGACTATTTTAAAAAGCGTGGAAGTCAAACTGAGCTTTTAAAAACGCACTTGAATGAAACTAGGCTTAGGTATATTTTGCTAAACATGATCTACGTTGATCAGATGCTTGAGACTCCCCTCATAAATTAGTAGATCTGCGTCGTAAGGATAGATATAATCC
>JBAWVF010000234.1:0-5341 GCA_037147415.1 Rhodospirillaceae bacterium
GAACTGGGCGAAGCTCAAGAGGATGTTCAAGGTCAACCGGCCCATACTGGTGGTCTTGTTGAAGCTTTGCGTCACCGAGACAAAGGTGACCTTGTGCGCATCGAAGACTTCTACCAGCTTGGCGAAGTCCATTAATGCTCTGGAAAGGCGGTCGATTTTGTAGACCACCAGAACGTCGACCCGGTCATTTTCAATGTCGGCGAGCAGGCGTTTGAGGGCAGGGCGCTCCAGGGTGCCGCCGGAAATTCCCCCGTCATCGTAGCGGTCGGGCCGTTCGAGCCAACCCTCGGCCTTCTGGCTGGCGATGTAGGCGGCGCAGGATTCACGTTGGGCGTCGAGGCTGTTGAATTCCATATCCAGTCCCTCTTCCGAGGATTTTCTGGTATAGATCGCGCAGCGGACTTTCTTGATTGGTGCTTTGGCGGTTTTCATCGGCCGTCTCCTTGGGCGCGCAGACCGAAGAACAAAGGCCCCGACCAGCGAGTTCCGGTAATGGCGTTGGCAACGGCGGACAAGGACTTGAAGGGCCTGCCGCAATACTCGAAGCCGTCGTCCAGAACCGTGACCGCGTGTTCGGTGCCTTGCCATTCCCGCACCAGCCGGGTGCCGGGCACCGGGCGGTCGGGCAGGCGCTTGCGTGCCGCCTCGCGGTCAACCAGCTTTTCGTCGGTTGCGATCGCTTCCAGGCGGGCAGTGGTGGCCGGGCTGATCCCGCCGTAGGCGAGTTCCTGGATTCGGAAGGTGAGCCGGCTCTCCAGAAACGAGCGATTGAAGGCGGGCGGTTCGGTCTGGAACAGTTCCCGCCAGCGCTCTTTGAGCGCCGGTATCGGCAGGGTGGTAAGGGCGGCGATGCTGGCGAGCACGCTGTCGGTCATTGCGATTTCCTCGGGCTGCGGGTTTCTCCGGCCCCATGACCGCTCCGGTGACCGGTCGCAGTCCAGGAAACTCTCTGCGTTTCCAGTGACTTAATGTCTTGCGTTTTGGCACGAAGCCGCCGCAGGCCGGCAGCCAGGATAGACGCCACCTCGTCGAGGCGCTCGGCGGCGGACATGGCGGAGGGAGGCAGGGCGGAGAGCATATGTACACCGGGATTTTTGTCATCACCGGTACCAGACTATGCACGCAAAACTTTTCTCTCCAGGGCAATCTAGAGGCAATACAAGCCATGCCAAAACAAAACAACCAATGACAATTTGAGCAATAGGTCTGAGTGATCAGCCGAACGATTGAAGCTGGTCGAAGGTATCCCTGTACGGTTCCTCTTCTAGGTCGTGGTGGTATGGCCTGTCCTCGAATAGCAGGATGGACAACGACTTGGCGAGCCGTGGGGAAAAGATGGTAAGTTCACGCACCGTCTCGCTGCCGCGTTTGAAGCTCCAGACCCCTTCAGGAAGCTCGATCGGCCGGACCGACTCGCCCTGCTGGGCAGTCGGCCCTTGGGCAGCGATGGACAGATCGGGAATCTCCATGCCGGAGCGGATGAAGATGCCGGTCTTCAGGGCTTCACGGCTGGCGCGCCCCCACAGGGCGAAGCCGTCGCGCGCCACCACCATCGCCGCCCGCCGATCGGTGAATTCGATCAATTTGCGCACGGCGGCGGTGAGTGAGACACCGTAGCGGCCGGTGACGTGCCGCAGCAGATCGCGATCGATATCCAGGCCCTCGACCTGCAGGCGGTAATCGTCCATCGGCATCAGCAGGTAGGAGGCGAAGGTGTCGGCTTCCTCCTCGATCCGTCCGCTGTCGGCGCTCTTCCAGGTATTCTGCTCCATCGGACTGCAGGCGAAGCTTCGAGTCTCGGCCTCATCGGCGTCCAGACCGGCGGCGATCTCCCTGGCGCTCAAGGGGCGGCGATGCAGCAGATAGTGCCCGAATTCATGCGCCAGGGTGAAGCGCTCCCGGCCGCGATAGTCGGTCGCGTTGTTGTAGATGATGTGCCAGGCGGGCTTCTTGCGCCCTGGTCGGAGCATGCCCTCAAACTCACCCAGTGATTCGCCGACCACCTTGGTGATCGGATCCGGGAACTTAGTCGAGTAGTCCTTCGCCACCGCCTCGACGTTGACCGGAAAGCGGTCTTCGCCGAGGACGGTGCGCAGCAGGATCGAGACCTCGTTGGCCGCCTTTATCGGCGATGGTCGGCCGCCAGCGGTCATTCATCCTCCTCGTCGAGAGCGTTGAGGATGCGCTGAAGCCGCTTTTTAGCCGGCTCTTCAAGGGCTTGATATTTTCGGAAGAAGGCCCGGTCGGCCTCATTGCCGGGGTTAACCTCTTCGGCGGCCAGCAGGTAGTCGGTGGTGGTGTCGAGAGCGATCGCGATCAGGCGCAGCTTTTCCGCTGAGGGGCGGGCAACGCTCTTATTCTCGATTTCCCAGATGTAGCTCTTGCTGGAGTCGACCTTTTCGGCGAGCCCCTCCAGCGTCAGCCCCTTCTCTGTCCTCAGTTTCCTGATCCGCTCTCCAAGCGGTGTGGGCATGGGCTTGACTCCTTACCCTCGTTTCTGTGCCCCTGGTTCGCTAGGGCGGTACTTATTATGGTTGACAACCGAAGTTGGCAAGTTCTATCTTCCGAGTAGGTTCGTATAAACGAACTTCCTATATATGTATACTGTAACAACAGGAGCTTGCCATGGGCAACCATAGGGGTCCAGAGACCCATCACGTCGTACCGAACCCGGACAGCGGCTGGGACGTCAAACGTGGTGGTGGAGAACGCGCCTCCGGTCATTTCGATACCAAAAAGGACGCAATAAATTATGGTCGGGAGGTAAGTCGCAATCAGGGAACTGAACTGAGAATTCATAACCGCGATGGGGCAATATACCAAAGCGACAGTCATGGCCATGACCCCAGAAACATTCCGGGGTGATCGGTGCTGACCCAGGGGAGGTCTATCTTCCCCTGGGCCCTCTGGTTGCTTCTCAATGATGCGCACCGGTTTCATCAGGCCGAACATGCCGCTTTCTTCGACAACGCACGGCTCGGGCGCACCTGGGACGGCTTCGTGGCTCGCCCCGGCCTTCCCGTCAAGCGGGACGCGGCCCATCTTGAGGCGCTTGCCGATAAGGTGCAGGGGTTCTTCCGGGAAGGCAAGAAGGTCCGGGTCGAGGTGTTCGACCGCACCCGCCCCGACGCCGACAGCAATCAGCACCACCTGATTCAGATCACCGTCTACCGCGAGGGCATGCCCTCCGGCCAGACCGTCTTCGAAGGCGACAACCTGGAACTGGGGTTGCTGGTCTACCGGCCGGTGTGTGAACTGGCCTTCACCTACGAGCCGTCGAACGGCGTCATCGAGGTGGTGGCCCAGCAGAAGCCGAAGCGCGAGGACCTCGTCAAACTGTTCGCGGCGGCGCTGCGAGACCAGACCATTGGGGGCAGACCATTGAGGGCGAGCGCATTCCGTTGCGCCAGTTCGACCTCTCGGTCTTTATGGCTGAGCGGGAATTTCCGACCGATCCCCAAGACGGCATTGTCGATGTCCGCCTGCGTCTGGTCAAGTTCGTGCATCATGAAAGCCGCAACCTCGTCACCATCGAGGCGCGCAATGAAGGGGAAACGGTTCATGCCGCCGCCCGGGGGATGTTCCACGATCGCAATCCCTTCACGGTGGGCGATTTCGACATTTGCGAGGTGGTGCTGGCGGTCAAATTCCGTCCCGACCGCTTCAGCGCCCGCGGCAAGACCGTCGCCGTCAAGCTGCGTCATCCCAACGGTTGCGATCTCAAGGACAAGACCGACAAGGAGCGCAAGCTCGGGGAGAAATACCTGCGTCGCTGGGGCGTTCTGAAGGAGATCGCCCTTGCTTGAGGTTTCTGCTCGGACGTTCCGGTATCTGCTGGTCATGGCAGATTCGGAATACATGGGAGCCGTCGCTGAGGTTATCGCGGACAAGGCCGGGGACGAAACCCCGGCCCTGACGGCGGCTGGCCTGCTGGTTCCCGGCCCCAACCTGGACAGCGTCAAGGCTTGGCCCGGAGATGATGAATACCGGCCAATCCTCGAGACCGACGAGGTCAACCGCACGGTGACCTGCTTTCATCCCGATGTCGGCTTTGTCACCGTCTCCGACGAGTGTCTTCGGACCTGGCGCCTGGACCCCGATAAACTGGTGGAACTCATCGGCTGCCAGCTTGGTCTGCCGGCGTCGTTCCGGCCGACAGCGCTGGCCAGCGGCTTGCTCTGGAGCCTGGGCACGCCGCGTCTCGGCCGGAACAACGTGCCGGTGCTGTTCGCTCGCACGCTGGGCAACGAGGCTACGCGGCTGCGGATCCGCTCGGAACTGGAATTGCTCGCAGGCAACAAGCTCTCGGTGCTCCTCACCCCGGCTCACCGTGTTCAAGCCGATCTCACCCTGCCGATGGTCTCGAAGGTGGTGCCGATTGCCGAGGTGCTGGATCGCACCAGCGACATCGCCCGGCTGGATACTGAGCGCCTCGCCGCCATCGCCGGTCTCAGCCGGCTGATCACGGCACGCCCCGAACTGCCGGTGGAGTGTGAAGAAAACGGCCACTGGATTAGAATAAGCGGGAATTCCTATAACTTCAGAGACAAGCAAGCGAAAGTGATCAGGCTGCTTTACGAAGCATGGGTAAGCGGCCAAGACTGGTCAAGAGAGCAGGAAGTTCTGGAAATGGCAGATAGCATATCCACTCAGATCAGGCGGTTGTTCAAGGGTAGGGCCGACTGGCAGCGAATCATCGAGGTTCAGGGCGGCTACTGTCGCTTGCGGGTTAACGAAGGCAGCATCTGTCCAGGATAGGCCCTCCTATCCCCCGACTGCCACCACCAAGCCGCCCTCCGGGGCGGTTTTTTTTTGCCCGTAGCGATTCCTCCCTTTTTTCCTCCCTTTCTCCGTCCCGTTTCCTCCCCTGCCGTTTGCGATCCTGCCTGCGGGTTTTCACACCAGCCGGAAGGAAACGGTAATGTCCGCTACGCATCTGAACCAGAGGGAGCTGAGCCGGCGCTGGCATCTCAGCCCATACACCTTGGAACGCTGGCGCTCTCTTGGAGAGGGACCGCGATTCCTCAAGATCGGCGGCAAGGTCCTCTACCGCCAGGAGGATATCGAAGCCTACGAGGCTGAGCACCTCCGCCAAGGAACCGGCGTCGTAACGCCGCCCTTTCTGCAGCCTGCCTGCTGACGGGGTTGGTCATGCCCTCCTTCGCGGCATATGGCGCCATGCAGCAACGGCCGTCTCGGAACGCGCCGTCTCCGGCGCTGATCGCCCGCCGTCAAGAACAGAGCGCCCTCTCCAAGGCCTATCAGGCCGCTCGGGCGGCTTGGTTTGACCGGGTGCTCGGCGGGCCGGAAGGGCCACGGGTGCGGGCCATGGTTGCCTGGA
>JBAWVF010000235.1:0-5316 GCA_037147415.1 Rhodospirillaceae bacterium
TCTGGCCCCCCGCTTTCGCGGGGGTGACGAAGGAGAGGGCGGGGGTGACGAAGGAAAGGGCGGGGGTGACGAAGGAAAGGGCGGGGGTGACGAAGGAAAGGCGGCGGCTATCCTTATAACGCCGCTAATACCGCCTCGGCGCTGGAGACTTCGAACGCGCCCGGCTTGTCCACCGCCAGGAATGTGACGACACCGTTATCGACGATCGCGGCATAACGTTGGCTGCGCGTGCCCAGACCGAAGGCGCTGCCGTCGAAGCCCAGGCCGAGCGCGGCGGTCAGGGCGCCATTGCCGTCGGGCAGCAGGAACACCGTGTCGCCGGCCTTCTGCGCATCGCCCCAGGCTTTCATCACGAACGGATCATTGACCGACAGGCAGACGATGCTGTCCACACCCTTGGTCTTGAGGTCATGGGCCTTGTCGACAAAGCCCGGCAGATGCCGCGCCGAGCAGGTCGGAGTGAAGGCGCCGGGGAGGGCAAACAGCACGACTTTTTTGCCCTTGAACAGAGCGTCGGTCGTGATTTCCTGCATGCCGTCCGCAGTCAGGTGCTTCAGCGTAACGGACGGGATAGTGCCACCGACTTCGATTGCCATGTCTTAAGGTCTCCCTGGTTTATGATGATGGGTAAATATAGGTGAGTCGGGGCTCAACGGCGAGTCTCTCGTCGCGCGGCCCGAGCCAATCCCTCGAGTACGGCCTCGCTATTGAGCAATTCGGGCAGAGCCAGCCCCTCCGGGGCTCCCGGCCCGTACACCGCGTTGAACGGCACGCCATAGCGACCGAAGCTGGCAAGATAAGCGGAAATCGCCGGGTCCGGGCGGGTCCAATCGGCGCGCATGGTCACCACCGAGCCGGCCGGATCGTGCAAACGCGCCGCCACCTCGGGCCGATCGAGCACCAGCCGCTTGTTCGCGATGCAGGTCAGGCACCAATCGGCGGTGACATCGACGAACACCACCTGTCCGGCGGCAACCTTGGTTTGTAACTCGGTGGGATCGAAGCGGAGCCAGCCGTCGGCTTCAGCCCGGCCGGGCGCATGTTCGAGCGCCGCTTCCATCATCGGCGGCGGGGTCATGACCGCGACCAGAAGCCACAGCAGCCAAAGCGCGGTAGCGGCGAGCGCCAGACCGAGCCCGCGGCGCAGCGTGATCATCCAGCGGCCGGGGCGGGGCAGGGCGGTCGCTATCCGGGGAAACGCCGCCACCATCAGATAGGGCAGGGCCAGACCGAGCCCGAGTGCCAGAAACACCGCCAGAATATCCATCGGTCCGCGTGCCAAAGCAAAGCCGACCGCAGTGCCGAGGAAGGGCGCTGAACAGGGCGTCGCCAACAAAGTGGCGAAGAGTCCGGTCAGGAACGGGCCCGCCAGCGCGCCGGGGCTCTCCGGTTTTTCAGCGGCGGCGGCAATGAAGCGCGGTAGCGGCACCTCGAACAGTCCCCACAGATTGCCGGCGAACAAGGCAACCACCACGGCCATCACGGCCAGGAACAGCGGTTGCTGAAACTGAATGCCCCAACCGGCCGCGGCACCGGCGGCTTTCAGCGCAATCATTACGGCGGCCAGCCCGAGAAAGGAACAGACGATCCCCGCGGCCGAGGCGAGAAACCCGGCCCGCACCGCGCGCACATCGCCGCCGCCATGGCCGAGTACCGACAGCACCTTAAGTGACAGTACCGGCAGCACGCAGGGCATCAGGTTAAGAATCAAGCCGCCGAGCAGTGCCAGCACCAGAATCAGCGCTAACCCGGGCTCGCCTCCTGCCGTGGCGGCGGTAACGGTCAGGCGGGTCTCGACGCTGCGCGTGCCGTCGACCAGGGTTACGGGGAGCGGGCGTCCGATCAGGCTGCGCACCGGCTCGGCGGCGCCTCCTGCCGGCACTAACACCAACCGGGCGGTCAGATGGCGGCCGCCGCGCTCAAGCCGCACTTCGGGCGCCTTGAAAATCAGTGGCGAGTCGGGGCTGCCGCCTTCAAGAAACAAATCGGGGGTGGCGAAAGGGTCGCGCGCGTCGGCTTCCAGTTTCAGCACCGGCGGGTTGCCGCCGAGATCCTGCGCTACGGTCACCGACAGACCGGAATCCCGACCGTTGCCGGGCACGGTGCGGGCATAGCGGGCGATTTGTTCGGCGTCGGCCGAGGGCGCCGCCGGACCGGCCGGGACATTCAGGCTTAAATCGAAGCGGGCCGGTACGCAGATATCATGGCAGACCAACAGGTCGACTCCGGCACGCAGTTCAAGCGGACGGTCGGTCCCGGTGCGGCGCGCGGTGATCGGCAACACCACCTCGCCCACATAACCGAAAGTCTCCAGTCCGAACAGGGTAAAGCGGACCGGGGCGGGCCATGCGATTTCGGTTCCGGCCAGATTGACCGAGCCGCTCCAGTCGATTCGCGGCGGCAGGCCGGCGTCTCCGGGCGAGCGCCAATAGGTCTTCCAGCCCGGTTTCAGCCGAATCTCAAGCCCGAGCGGGACCGAGGCGCTGTTCCCGGCCGCATCGACCGCGGTCATCAGTCGGGCATCGACCATATCAAGGGGAACGGTCGGGCCGGTCGCAGCCGAAACCGGAGCCGTTACGCCCGTGCTCAGCAGCAGAAGCGTAACGCAGTAGAGTGCTGTAAAAATCTTCACCGCCGTCTCCAAAGGTATATTCGCTCCTGCCGCCGCCGGGCGGGCAACCCATATTAGTGGAAAAATGCGTCGGGAGCTGTCAAACTCTCAAAGACAACGTGGTTTTCAGGTTGGCTTGGTTTCTTTCCGTACCGGCATGGCGCCGGCCTTGGGTCCCTCGGACAGTGGGTTGCGCGCATGCCACACGCCCCGAAAACGCCGAACTACCTGACCGGTCAATTGCTGATTGCAATGCCGGGCATGGCCGACCCGCGCTTTCAGCGCGGCGTGGTCTATCTGTGCGCCCACAATGCCGAGGGCGCGATGGGGCTGGTGATCAACCGATTGTTCGGCTCGATCTCCTTTGCCGACTTGTTGGAGCAGTTGGATATTCAGCCGACCAAGATGATCAGTGGATATCGGGTCCATTTCGGCGGGCCGGTCGAAAGCGGGCGCGGATTGGTTCTGCATACCACCGATTTTATCCGCGAAGGCTCGATGATGATCGATGATGACGTGGCCCTGACCGCCACCATCGATATCTTGCGCGCGATCGCCGAAGGTCGCGGCCCGCGGCGCAGCTTGTTGGCGCTCGGTTACGCCGGCTGGGGCCCCGGCCAACTGGATGCCGAGATTCAGGCGAATGGTTGGCTGACGGTCGATGCCGATGAAAGCCTGTTGTTCGATCGCGATCTCGACATCAAATGGGAACGTTCGATCGCCAAGATCGGGGTCAGCCTGTCGATGCTGTCGGGTGAAGCCGGGCACGCCTGAGCGCCCTTGTGCTGCCATAATCTTCAAGTATATTTACCGGTACTGAGCAGGCGCGACGGCTGGCGGTGCTGTCGGACGGCTTTGATGTGAAAAGGCTGATGTACGGGAGAGTTCAGCCATGAAAAGTACAAGCTCACACTGGCCCGGAAAAAAGTCTAGTCTTCCAGTTTCCAATATTATTTTATCGGCTATTATTGCTATAGTCCTGATTGTTTGTATAGTGTCGACCTATACTGAAAGTGAAAATACCACGGAAGCGGGTGGGGACGGCCCGTCCATTTCCTGGGGCGGTCGCTGAGACCGGTGGCGAAATTTTGTTGAGGGAGAGTTTCATGACTGGAAAATCAATCATGGTAGCGGCGGCGGTCGGTTTTATGATCCTGCCCTGTACCGTCGGCGTGGCATCGGCCCAGGTTGCCGCGGCACAGCCGCAGACGACTACCGCGGCACCGGCTAAAGTGCAGGAGGTTTCTCCGCGCGACCTCATGACTCTGCGCGAACGGTTCGACATGTGGCGCCAGATGCGGGCCGCGAATACACCGGAAGAGAAGTTTGCGCTTTGGCAGCGCAAGCATGACGAATTGCAAGCGCGCGCGGCCAAGCAGGGCGCCGTCTTGCGCGACCCGATGATGAGAGAGCACGGACCGATGATGATGGAACACAGTAGCTCATCGGGTAGTGGCTCGACGGGCAATCGGAACTGGAGTTGGGGCATGACCGGCCATGGCAACGCCCTGCATCCGCAGCCGCCGATGGGCCGGTAAACAAGACGCTCCCAAAGGGGGGCTCCCAAAGCGGGGCGAGATTTTAGTAATAATTTCATGGGTGTGAAGTAACCCGGCCATCTACATGGCCGGGACCGGCCCGGCCGTTAAGGTCGTTCGCACCGCGCTTCAGGGCGCCGCGTCGGTGGCCGGCTTGTTGATCACCACCGAAGCGATGGTTGCTGAAAAGCTCGAAAAAAAGCCCCCGTCCTTGCCCGGCGGCGGCTCGGGCGTTCCGCGTGATATGGATATCTGACCGGTCAATCAGTCTAAACCGACCGGTGGTTTCTTGAAAAGCTTTGTCCGACAGCCATTTCCTTTTCCGTCCGGTAGAAATCAGCTGCCGGTGGGAGGAACAAATGCCCCAGCGTCAATTAATTCCCCATGTGGTAAATAATCAGGTTATCACCGCCCTTTCGCCCAATGCCCCGGTCAGCATGGCGGTAAAGCGGATGGTTGAGCGGCGCATCAGTGCCGTGTTGATTACAGAAGACGGCTCTTCGAAAGGAAAGCTGCTTGGCATATTCACCGAACGCGATGTTCTCGTGCGTATTGTTGAAACCGGTCGCAGCCCGCGCAAGACCAGGGTTGGCGATGTCATGACCCGTTCGCCTGACACATTGCCAGCCACTGCACGGGTTATCGATGCTCTTGCTTTCATGCGCAAGCGGGAATATCACCATCTCCCGGTTGTTGATGGAGATGTAGTTGTCGGTATAATATCAGTGCGCAATCTTTTCTCAGTCGTCACCGAGCAACTGTAAGACGATGTTCACGAATTCGAGTCATTTGTCTTCGGGTCGGCCTATTCCGTTGATAAGATTTATCAGCACCTGCTTCAACAGAGAAAAGCGCACAGGATACCCATGAATCTATAAATTTATTTACTCCGTAAGGGTGATCGAGCCTGGGTCAACACCTCGGCTGAGGGGCGCCTTTTGTACTTTCGGGCTCGCCGATAGAGTCAAAGCTTTGCTGCCCTGTCATCCTCCCCCCGGATTTATCCGATTGTCGTGCCATCCGCAAACAGAGGGCTACACAAACACAAAACACTGTGCTACAAGCTCGGCACAGCGACGGATCGAGCCCGCAGCGGCGCGGTTTCGTTCGATTGGGGGATCGTCTAGCGGTAGGACTGCGGACTCTGACTCCGCCAGCCTAGGTTCG